>CABXRS010000005.1 GCA_902514665.1 uncultured Pelagibacteraceae bacterium
GTTAATTAATGTTAATCATAGGAATCGATCCAGGGATCTCAGGATCAATATGTTTCTTTCAAGATGGGGTAATAAAAGATGTAGTGGAGATGCCAATCATGATTGAAGGCAAAAAAAATAAAAAGCAAGTAAACGGATCACAGATTTTTAATGAAATTTCAGAGAAAATTAAAAATATGGATAAAAAAAATATAAAAGTAGTTATCGAGCATGTTACAGCAATGCCAGGACAAGGAGTCACCAGTATGTTTAATTTTGGTCAATCTTTTGGCATACTCAAAGGAATTTGTAGCGCTATGCAGCTTTCAGTTTATTTTGTTAGACCTGCAAAGTGGAAGAAATATTTTAATCTGATTAATTCTGAGAAAGATGCAAGCAGAACAAGAGCAATTGAGATTTTTCCATATTATTCATCACAACTTTCTAGAAAAAAGGACTCCAATAAGGCAGATGCTATTTTAATTGCCAGTTTTTTCTTTGAAACATATAAAGAGGAGAAATAGCAGTGTAATTAAAGCCAAATTCATGACACATTTAAGTGTGAAGAGTAATTATGGAAGCAGACATAGCAGCAAAAGCTGTTGAACTAGGTACCAACACAGATTTTTCATTATTTAGCTTATTTTTGAGAGCTGACATAATCGTAAAATCAGTGATGATTATTTTAATATTATGTTCAGTATATTCCTGGGCAGTTATAATTGATAAATTTAGGTTATTTAAAAAAATAAATAAATCTTCTGAAGAGTTTGAGGAAAAATTTTGGAATTCTAAATCTGCTGAAAATTTATATAACAACTTACCTTCTAAACTTGAAGATCCTATGGCGTTAGTTTTCCAAAATGCTATGGAGGGATTATTAAAAAAAAAAACAAGAAACAATTTAAGTGAGAGAATGAGTGCACTTTTAGAAAGTGGGATTGAGAAACAAATGTCAAAAATTGATAAAGGCTTTACTTTTTTAGCTACGGTTGGCTCTACTGCACCTTTTATAGGTTTATTTGGTACTGTCTGGGGAATCATGAATTCTTTTCAATCAATAGCAATTTCAAGAAATACCAGTCTTGCTATTGTAGCACCAGGAATTGCTGAAGCATTATTTGCAACAGCACTAGGTCTTTTAGCAGCAATACCTGCGGTTGTTGCTTATAATAAATTCAATAATGATTCAAAAAAATATTCTGAAAAGTTAGAAAATTTTTCAAAAAGATTCTTAACTATTATTTAAATGGCGTTTAAATTAAATCGCTCTTCAAAAGAACCCATGAGTGAAATTAACGTTACTCCATTTGTAGATGTAATGTTAGTACTTTTAATTATTTTTATGGTAACAGCTCCTTTATTAACTGTTGGTGTTCAAGTAGATTTACCTGAAAGCTCTGCAGACTCTCTTCCTGAAGAAACAGAACCATTGACATTATCAATTAATGCAAAAGGTGAGATATTTATTCAAGAGTCTAAAGTTGAGTATAATAATATTATTGCAAAAGTTTTGGCAGTTTCAAAAAATAGAACCGACACAAGAATTTATGTCAGAGGTGACAAAACTATAAATTATGGAAGAGTACTTGAAATAATGGGACTTCTTTCTGGCTCAGGATTCACAAAGGTAGCGTTAATTTCTGAACCTTATAAACAGAGGTAGCAAAAGTGAATAGAAGTATAATTATCTCTTCTGTTTTTCATATGTTGCTAATTATTGTTACGGCAATAAGTCTTCCCTTTTTATCAAAAAAACCTTTAGATATCCCTCCAATTGTATCAGTTGAATTAATTCAGATAGCTGAAAAAACTAACGTTCCTTTTGCCCCAAAAGCAAAAAAAATTATAGAGAAGGCTAAGGAAAAAGAAAAACTTGTGTCTGAACAAGCTCCGCCAAAAAAAGTTAAAAAAACAAAAACTAAAACCGTTGTCTCTCCAGATCAAAATAATAAAAAAATTGAAAATCAAACTCCAGAGGCAATCCCTCTTCCAGACAAAACTGCTAAAAAGATTAAAACTAAAGAAGAAAACAAACAAAATCCAGAAAAAGTTGATAAAGAGGTTAAACAGGTTTCAGAATTTGAGAAAAAAGATTTATTCGATCCAAATAATATCGCTGCATTAATTGATAAATCTAAGGAAGAAACTGCTGAAGTAATTAAAAAAAATAATGATATCACTCAAGATCAAGAGAGAAATATTGAGAACTCAGGATTAACTTTAAGCGAAGAAGATGCTCTTAAAGCACAAATTTTTGGATGTTGGAGTATCCCATTAGGTTTACCATATAATGAAAACTTGTTAGTGAGAATTAAATTAAAATTAAAGCCAGATGGATCAGTTACAAAAACTGAAATTTTAGATCATGCAAGGATGAATAAACCTGGACAAGGATTTTATAAAGTCTTAGCAGAAAGTGCTCTAAGAGCTGTAAAATTATGTCAGCCGTTAAGAGTTCCAACAACTGGTTATGAAAGATGGAAGGAACTACAGCTAAATTTTGATGCAAGAGAGATGTTAGAAGGCTAATATAAGCTTAAATATGATTAAAAAAATTATTACATTAATTTTAATTCTAATTCCCATAAAATCATTCGCATTAATTGAGGTTGATATCACAAGAGGTAATCTTAATCCTCTTCCTGTAGCAGTATCGCCTTTATCCATTGATGAAAAATCAAGAAAAAGTTTTGAAAAAGCTTTAAATAAAAAAAATATTGGAGAAGAAATTTCCAGTATTGTTGAAAATAATTTAAGTACATCTGGTTTATTCAATCCCTTAAGTAAAGAAGCCTTTTTACAAGCTCCTGATATTGCTAATCTAAAGCCAAGATTTGAAGATTGGAATTTAATTAAAGCACAAGCACTTATAACAGGTAAAGTTAATTACGTAGATGACAAGTTAAGAGTTGAGTTTAGATTATGGGATGTACTCGCAGCTAAAGAAATGATGGCTTTAGCATTTACTACTGTTCCAAGTAATTGGAGAAGAGTAGGTCACATCATTTCTGATAAAGTTTATGAAAGATTGACCGGAGAAAAAGGATATTTTGATACTAGAATTATTTATGTTGCGGAGGAAGGTCCCAAAACACAAAGAATAAAAAAATTAGCAATCATGGATCAAGATGGCTTTAATAATAAATTTTTAACTTTAGGTAATGAATTAGTACTCACTCCAAGATTTAATCCAACAAGTCAAATGGTTACATATTTGTCTTACTTCAAAAATCTTCCAAGAGTTTACTTATTAGATATTGAGACAGGGACCCAAGAAGTTGTAGGAGATTTTCCTGGTATGACGTTTGCACCAAGATTTTCTCCAGACGGAAAAAAAATTATTATGAGTTTTGCAAAAGATGGTAAATCTGATATTTATACTATGGATTTAGAGAACAGAATTGTAGAGAGGATTACAAATCATCCGTCAATTGATACCTCACCGTCTTATTCGCCAGATGGAAAATATATAACATTCAACTCTGATAGAAGTGGTTATCAGCAGATTTATATAATGAAAAGCGATGGAAGCGATGTAAATAGAATTTCATTTGGAAATGGGCTTTATGGAACTCCAGTTTGGTCACCAAGGGGTGATTTAATTGCATTTACTAAGTTGCATAAGGGTAAATTTTACATTGGTGTTATGAGAACTGATGGAAAAGGTGAGAGATTGTTAACAGAAAATTATTATCAAGAGGCTCCTTCATGGTCACCAAATGGAAGAGTATTGATTTTTTATAGAGAAACAAAAACTAACGACAAGGGAGAGGGGTTTACTGCAAAGTTGTGGTCTATTGATTTGACAGGTTATAATGAACGTCAAATACAGACGCCTACAGATGCATCTGACCCATCATGGTCATCTTTATTGAGCAATTAATATAATTTTGACCTTAGAATTATTGAAATTTCTTGATTTTTAGACTTGAAACCTTTAATTTGTTGTGAAAAGGTAACACTTTGAAATTAGCAGCAAGGAGCAATTTAATGATATTAAGCAAAATTTTTAGAAACACACTTTTAGTTCTAACAGCATGCCTCGTTTTATCGGCTTGTGCAACTAAAAAAGAAATTGCAACGGATATTAAAGGTTCAATGCAGGGTGATGTTTATACAGGAACAGATACAGTTGAGTACCTAGCTGAAGGAGTTCCTGACAGAGTATTCTTTGCAACAAATGAATCAATTTTAACTACTGCTTCACGAGAAACTTTAAGAGCGCAAGCAGCATGGTTAAGAAAAAATTCAGGAATTAACGTAGTACTTGAAGGTCATGCTGACGAAAGAGGAACCAGAGAATATAACTTAGCTCTAGGAGAAAGAAGAGCTAACGCAGCTAAAGATTATTTAATGACTTATGGAATATCTTCTGACAGAATAACAGTATTAAGTTATGGAAAAGAAAGACCAGTTGACTCTGGATCAAATCCATTATCTTGGTCAAAAAACAGAAGATCAGTTACTGTTAAAGCAAATTAAAAATTTGAATTTAAAGACCCCAGCTACAAGAGTGGTTTGGGGTCTTTTTTTTGCCATTTTTATAATCATAAAGTAGATATTTAAAGAGTTAATGAAACTAGTATTTAAACTAATTGTATTAAAAATAATTTTTGTTTTTAATTTTGTTACAATCAGCCATTCCTTTGCTGATAATCATAACATTTATGAAATACTGGAAATTATTAAAAATGACTTAAAAACTCTTGAAAGAGCAGTTTACTCCGGATCAATTGAGATAGAAAACACATCAAGCAATAACTCAGACTTAGAGATAGATCAAAATTCAGAAGATGTTCTCACAAGACATTTGCTCAAATTATCCGAAATCGAAGGTCAGTT
This sequence comes from uncultured Pelagibacteraceae bacterium, assembly GCA_902514665.1. GTDB lineage: Bacteria > Pseudomonadota > Alphaproteobacteria > Pelagibacterales > Pelagibacteraceae > Pelagibacter. The sequence goes on from CABXRS010000005.1 coordinate 4,825, forward strand.
TAGAGATTTAACAAATAAATTTGAAGAAATTAATTTCAAACTTGATAAACTTTCAAGTAGATTGTCAAAAATTCAAGCTGACAATCAAGTAAGATTTGAGGATATAGAGACATCAATTAGCTCAGGTATGGTCAGTGAAAATTCATCTAAATTAAGTTCAAAGCCAAAAATAGATGAAAACAAAATTCTTCCTGGAAGTTCTCAACCCCAAGATCTTGGTTCAATCTCATATAAAGACTCACAAACTTCAAATACTTCCCAGCAAATTCAGTCAGTGGAGACTACTGCATCAATTGTAACTGAAAATTTTCAATCAGAGGACAAGATATTACCTCAGGATTTTTCACCAGAAAAACAATATGAATTTGCAACTAGTTTTTTAAAAGTTGGAGATTACAGTACAGCTGAGAGAGCTTTTAGAGAATTTGTCTTATCTAATACTGATCATGAATTAGCTGGAAGTGCACAATATTGGTATGCAGAAACATTTAGAATAAGACAACTGTACACCGATGCTGCATCTGCTTACTTAGAAGGATATCAAAAATACCCAAAGGGCAAGAAGGCACCAATAAATTTATTAAAACTAGGTGTATCAATGGTACAAATTGGAGAGAAGGATCAGGGGTGTAAGATGATCAATGGTGTGGAGCTTCAATATCCTAATGCAAATCAATCTGTAATACAAAAAGCGAAATATGAGTCAAAAAAATTTGAATGCATCAAACAAGACTCATAGAAATTTAATTAACAATTTAAGAGATAAAAGAATATTTCAAATTTATAGAAAATTTGAGAATATCTTTAACTTAAATCAAGACTTTATTGTTGGGGTTTCCGGTGGTTCTGATAGCTTAGCCTTGTGTTTCTTGACAAAAATTTATTCAATTAAAAAATCTTTAAATGCTTATTATTTTATAGTTGATCACAGACTAAGAAAAAATTCATCCATCGAAGTGCAGTCAGTAAAAAATCTATTAAAAAAACATAATATTAAGTCAGATATTTTAAAATGGTATGGAAAAAAACCGAATAGTAATATTCAATCCATAGCTAGAAATAAAAGATATAGTCTTTTGACAAATAAAGCTAAAAAAATAAATATCAAAACTATTTTAACAGGTCATCACATAGACGATCTATATGAAAATTTTTTCATAAGAATTTCTAGAGGAAGTGGCCTTAAAGGCTTAGTCTCTTTTGGTGATAAAATTCAAATAAGCAATGTAGACATACTTCGACCTCTTATAAGTTTTGAAAAAAAAAATTTAAATTATGTTGCCAAAAAAGTTTTTAAGTCTTATGTAGAAGATCCTTCAAATGAAGATAGTAAATTTAAAAGGGTAAGAATAAGAAAATTAATAAAAAAACTTCATAACGATGGGCTAGATAAGAATAAATTTCTATTAACGATTAAAAATTTGAGAGACTCCAATGAAACTATTAAATTTTATGTTGCGAAAAATTTAAAGGATAATTCATATATATATAAAAATAGAAGTAAAATTATATTGAATGAAGAATTTTTTAATCAACCCCATGAAGTAACTTTTAGATCTTTAACAGAAATAATTAAATTTGTCGGGAACAAATATTACTCTGTAAGAGGAAAGAAAGTTGATAACACTATTGATAAATTAAAAGAACATAGTAGAGTTCCCTTTAAACTTACACTTGGAAATTGTATCATTCATAAAGTTAATCAATCAATCATTGTTGTAAAAGAGCATTAAATATAATATTTTTATTGATATTTTGTCACTTGTTTAATTGGTAATAATTCTTATTTTAAGGTAATGAATTTAAAAAACTTAGCAATGTGGGGCATTATAGTTTTTTTAACTATAGGTCTCTATAATATGTTTAAAGGTCCTCAAACAAACACAAGAGGAGGCAATCAAATAATTTTTTCAGATTTTTTGAAATCAGTTGAAAATGGAGAAGTTTTAAAAGTTGAGATACAAGGTAAAAAAATCAATGGGGTTTACTCGAACGGAAATTCATTTTCTACTTATTCACCTGACGACCCTAATTTGATAGAAAAACTCTCAGACAAAGGTGTTAGTATTTCAGCTGCTCCTTTAGAAGAAAAAATGCCATCTTTGTTTGGTGTACTACTTTCTTGGTTTCCAATGCTTTTATTAATTGCAGTTTGGATTTTTTTTATGAGACAGATGCAAGGTGGAAGAGGTGGCGCAATGGGTTTTGGTAAATCTAAAGCAAAAATGATGAATGAACTCAAAGGAAAAGTCACATTTAATGATGTAGCTGGAGTTGAAGAGGCTAAAGAAGAAGTTGAGGAGATTGTAGAGTTTTTAAAGGATCCAAAAAAATTCAGTAGACTTGGAGGAAAAATACCAAGAGGTGCATTATTAGTTGGACCTCCTGGAACAGGAAAAACTCTTTTAGCTAGAGCAATTGCTGGTGAAGCAGGAGTTCCTTTTTTTACTATTTCAGGTTCAGATTTTGTAGAAATGTTTGTTGGAGTTGGAGCATCAAGAGTAAGAGATATGTTTGAGCAGGGAAAGAAAAATTCTCCTTGCATTATATTTATTGATGAGATTGACGCTGTCGGACGAAGCCGGGGAGCAGGTCTTGGTGGAGGTAATGATGAAAGAGAACAAACATTAAACCAGTTGTTAGTTGAAATGGATGGTTTCGATACAAACGAAGGAGTAATTATAATTGCCGCAACAAATAGACCAGATGTTTTAGATCCTGCACTATTAAGACCGGGTAGATTTGATAGACAAGTAGTTGTCTCAAATCCAGACATAATTGGTAGAGAAAAAATTTTAAAGGTACATGTGAAGAAAATTAAAATGTCACCAGATGTCAATTTAAGAACTATTGCAAGAGGTACACCTGGTTTTTCTGGAGCAGACTTAGCAAATTTAGTAAATGAAGCAGCATTACTAGCAGCAAGAAAAAGTAAAAGAATTGTTACACTAAATGAATTTGAAGAAGCCAAAGATAAAGTCATGATGGGTGCTGAAAGAAGATCAATGGTAATGACTGAAGATGAAAAAAAGTTGACAGCATATCACGAAGGAGGTCATGCTTTAGTTTCATTCAACATGCCAAGTTATGACCCAATTCATAAGGCAACAATTATACCAAGGGGAAGAGCTCTAGGAATGGTGATGAATTTACCAGAAAGAGATAAACACGGATACTCGATAAAATATCTTAAAGCAAGATTAGCTGTATGTTTTGGAGGAAGAGTTGCAGAGGAAATTATTTTTGGAAAAGATAATATATCTACTGGTGCTGGCGGAGGGAGTGGATCCGACATTAACCAAGCTACTCAATTAGCTCGAGCAATGGTAACAAAATATGGTATGAGCGAAGAAATGGGACCAGTTGAATATGGTGAAAACCAAGAAGAGGTATTTTTAGGAAGATCTGTAACTCAAACGCAATCTGTGTCAGAAGCTGTTGCCCAAAAAATAGATAAAGAGATAAGAAAATTAGTCGATGAAGGTTACAACCAAGCTAAAAAAATATTAACAGAAAAGATTGATGACTTACACAAAATTGCGAAAGCTCTTATAACTTATGAGACTTTAACTGGCGAAGAGATAGAGAATATTGTTAATAAAAACTTATATCCTAAAGATAAGATAGTTGAAAAACCAGATGAAAAAGATGATCAGAGCTCAGCTCTTGGCGCAATGGGTTTAAAACCTAAAATAGTCCACTAAGACATACATGCCAAGATATTACACTAGAGTGTGTAATTTCTATTATGGTCAGCAATCTAAAATACTTGTTAAAAAAAAAAAATCTTTTCCTCTTCATAATACTAAAGAAATATCTTTTGATCAAATTGAAATAATTACAAGAAAATCTAAAAAAAAAATATACATTAATCAAATCAAAAATTTACCAACAAAATTACAAAAAAAAATAAATTTTGATTTGAAGAAAATTACCTCAGCTAAAAAAAATTTTTGTAATTTCAAATTTAATGCAATTCCTAACATTCTTGGTATTTTAAATTTAACACCAGATAGTTTTTCAGATGGAGGAAAATTTAATAAAAAAGATAAAGCTATTATACAATCTATAAGTTTATTTAACTCAGGAGCTAACTTAATTGATGTTGGTGGAGAGTCTACAAGACCTGGCTCTAAGTCAATAAATGAGAATTTAGAATGGAGTAGAATAAATAAAATTTTAAAATCATTAAGTAAAAAAATACCAATATCTTTAGATACAAGAAAATCTATTATAATGAAAAAAGGAATTAAATTAGGAATTAAGTTAATAAATGATGTTTCAGGATTAGAATATGATTCAGAAACTATAAGTGTGTTAAAGCACTTTAAAACTCCGTTTGTTTTGCAGCACTCACAAGGTAGCCCAAAAAATATGCAAAACAAACCTAGTTATAAAAATGTCTTATTAGATATATATGATTTTTTTGAAAATAAGCTTAAATATTTGAGATCAATTGGAATAAATCACAATAAAATAATTATTGACCCAGGAATAGGTTTTGGAAAAAATTTGAAACATAATATGACTCTAATTAAGAATATTTCTATTTTTCATTCCCTTGGTTTTCCTGTACTTGTGGGTAATTCAAGGAAGAGATTTATTAGAGATATATCAAAAAATAATGATAGTAAATTAAGGATTGGGGGGACAACAGCATCTTCCATTTATTTGATGACACAAGGAGTTCAAATTTTAAGAATTCATGATGTCAATGAAGTTATACAAGCTATAAAAGTTTATAAGGAAATGATTAAGGATTAATGTCAAAAAAATACTTTGGTACTGATGGAATAAGAGGTGCAGTAAATAGTAAAAATATTAATGGTGAGATGTTTTTTAAGTTTGGTCTTGCTACAGGAACTTTTTTTAAATCACAAAAAAAAAATAAACAAACCGCCATAATTGCAAAAGATACAAGACTTTCGGGTTATATGCTTGAGCCAGCTTTGGTATCAGGTTTAACTTCAGCAGGAATGGATGTTTATACTTTAGGACCTATTCCAACAAATGGTTTGGCTATGTTAACTAAAGCTATGAGAGCTAATATGGGTATAATGATTACTGCATCACATAACCCTCACCATGACAATGGATTGAAACTATTTGGACCAGATGGAATGAAATTATCTAATAATTTTGAAAAGAAAATTGAAAACATAATAGATAAAAATATTGTAAAAAATTTATCTGAAGCCAGAAAATTAGGCAGAGTAAAAAGACTGGAAACTGGTACTAGGGACTACATTAAAATTTTAAAAAAAAACTTTATAAAAGAATTTAATTTAAGAGGACTTAGAATTGTAATAGATTGTGCAAATGGAGCTGGTTATAAAGCTGGACCAGAATTATTAAAATCATTAGGAGCAAAAGTAATAGCTATCGGTGTTGAGCCAAACGGCCTGAATATTAATAAAAATTGTGGATCGGTACACCCAAATAATATTAAAACAGCTGTAAAAAAATATAGAGCTCATGTTGGTATATCATTGGATGGAGACGCTGACCGGGTCATAATGTGTGATGAAAAAAGTAACATCATAGATGGTGATCAAATTGTTGCCGCTTTAGCTTCAAGATGGAAAAATAAAAAAATGCTTAAAGGAGGAGTAGTTGGCACATTAATGTCTAACTATGGTTTGGAGAAATACTTTAAAAATAATAATATTAAATTTATCAGGGCAAATGTTGGTGACAGATATGTGAAAGAAAAAATGCAAAAATATAAATTTAATTTAGGTGGTGAACAATCAGGACATATAATTCTTGGAAAATTTGCAACCACTGGTGACGGTTTGTTGGTTGCTTTAGAGGCATTATTTGCATTAAGAAAAGGTAAAAAAGCTAGTGAATTTTTTTCAAAATTTAAAAAAATCCCACAAATTTTAAAAAATATAGACGTAAAAGATAAAGATATAATAACTAAACCAGAGATTAAAAAATCTATTAAAATTGCAGAAAAATTAATCAAAAGACATGGAAGAATTCTGGTTAGGAAATCAGGAACAGAGTCAAAGATAAGAGTGATGGGTGAAAGTGAAAATTTAAATCTTTTAAAAAAATGTATGAAAATAATTACAAATAAAATTAAATAAATTGAATATAAAATCAAAAATATTAATTATAGCAGGATCCGACTCTTCTGGAGGGGCAGGAATACAGGCAGATATAAAAACTGTTACTGTATTAGGATCATATGCAATGACTGCAGTTACAGCTGTAACAGTCCAAAATACTATTGGTGTTAGATCAATAGTTGCAATAAATCCAAAGGAAATTCTCAACCAAATTATATTTTCTTCAAATGATATAAGGCCAGATGCTATAAAAATTGGAATGTTGCATTCAACAAAGGTAATTAGGTCAGTTATAAAAGCGTTAGATCAAATTAAAGTTACAAAAATTGTTTTAGATCCTGTTATGGTAGCAAAAGGGGGAGTAAAATTAATTGATAATAAGGCAATAAATTTACTTAAATCAACTTTGTTAAAGAGAGTATTAATACTAACTCCAAATATTCCTGAGGCAGAAATTTTGACTAATACTAAAATAAAAACAAAAGAGGATATGATTTTCGTAGCACAAAAATTAATTAAGCTAGGGGCAAAAAATGTACTTATCAAAGGTGGGCATTTAAAAGGGAAATTTGTTCATGATATTTATGCTAACAAGAAAGACATCAAAATTTTTAATACCAAAAGAGTTAAAACTAAAAATACTCATGGAACTGGCTGTACATTATCTAGTGCTGTCGCAACATTTTTATCATGTGGAAAACCAATAAAGAAATCTTGTGAGCTTGGAATTAAGTATGTAAGTTTAGCTATTAAATCTAATCCTAATTATGGCAAGGGTCATGGTCCTATAAATCATCTCAACTCTATGAAAATAAATAAAAAATTTAAATAATGAAAAATATAGTAGTTGTTGGGTCGCAATGGGGTGATGAAGGAAAGGGTAAGATAGTTGATTGGCTATCTGAGCAAGCAGACGTTGTAGTAAGATTCCAAGGTGGACACAATGCAGGACATACGCTTGTTATAGACGGTGTGACTTATAAATTAAGATTACTACCTTCAGGAATAGTAAGAAAAAATAAGATTTCAATTATTGGTAATGGAGTTGTGGTTGATCCCTGGGCGCTACTAGAAGAAGTAGGTGAAATAAAATTAAAAGGAGTAGATGTTAATGTTGATAATTTTATTATTTCAGAGTCTGCAAATTTAATATTACCATTTCATAGGGAAATGGATGAAATTAGAGAAGACGCAGCTGGAAAAGAAAAAATTGGCACTACAAGACGAGGAATTGGACCTGCTTATGAAGACAAAGTCGGCAGAAGATCTATAAGAGTAATGGATTTAAGATCAGAAATAAATTTAGATAACAGGTTAGAGGCAGTTTTGATGCACCACAATGCTATCAGAAAAGGTTTAGGAAAAAAAATTTTTGAAAAACAGCAACTAAAAGAGGAATTATTAAAAATTGCTCCAAAAATACTCCAATTTTCACAACCTGTATGGCTTAAAATTGATCAATTTAAAAAACAAAAAAAGAAAATTTTATTTGAAGGCGCTCAAGGAATTTTATTAGATGTAGATCATGGTACTTATCCCTACGTTACTTCATCTAATACTGTAGCCTCAAGCGCTGCAACAGGATCTGGTTGTGGACCAAATTCAATTAATTATGTGCTAGGAATTACTAAAGCATATACTACTCGTGTAGGAGAAGGACCTTTTCCAACAGAATTAAAAGATGACATTGGAGAGTTATTGGGAACTAGAGGAAAGGAGTTTGGAACTGTTACTAGCAGAAAAAGAAGATGTGGTTGGTTTGATGGTGTCCTTGTAAGACAAACAATTAAAATTTCTGGAATTGATGGAATTGCGCTTACTAAATTAGATGTTTTGGATGAATTAGACGAAATTAAAATGTGTATACATTATGAACTAGATGGAAAAAAAATTGATTATTTGCCAGCAGCTGTTGAGGACCAATTAAAAATAAAACCAATATTTAAAACTTTTCCAGGATGGAAATCATCAACAAGTGGTATAAAAAATTTAGATGCTTTACCTGAAAATGCAAAAAAATATATTTTTGCAATTGAAGATTTTATAGGTGCAAAAATATCAAGTATTTCTACTAGTCCAGAGAGAGAAGATACAATATTAGTTGAAAACCCTTTTAATATTTAATTAGTAGGTAATAAATTTTTAGATTTTGCTAAAAGAAGCATATGCTTTTGAAGTTTTTCGAAAGCTTTATTTTCAATTTGTCTAACTCTTTCCCGGCTAATTTTATATTTCTGACTCAAATCTTCTAATGTTGTCGGGTTATCATTTAATCTTCTTGAGTATAAAATTTCTTTTTCCCTATCGTTTAGGACTTTTATAGAATCTTTTAATAAATCTTTCCTTTGCTCCATTTCTTCATGGTGAGCAAACTTTAGATCATGGTCCAATTCTTTATCAACTAACCAGTCTTGCCACTCATCTCCATCTTCACCAACTTGAGCATTAAGAGAAAATTCTTTACCTGACAATCTTCTATTCATTGAAATTACTTCTTCTTTACTTACATCGAGCTTGTTTGCAATATGATCTACATGTTCATCTCTTAAATCGCCTTCAGTTTGAGGAGCAATTTGGTTTTTAATTTTTTTTAAATTAAAAAATAATTTTTTTTGGGCCGTTGTAGTCCCGATTTTTACTAGGCTCCAAGATCTTAAAATATACTCTTGAATTGAAGCTTTAATCCACCACATAGCATAGGTTGCTAATCTAAAACCTTTTTCAGGTTCAAATTTTTTTACAGCTTGCATCAATCCCACATTACCCTCTGAAATCATTTCATTAACTGGTAAACCATAGCCTTTATATCCCATTGCAATTTTAGCAACCAATCTGAGATGGCTTGTAACTAATTTTTCAGCAGACTTAATGTTTCCTGTAGTTTTCCAATTTTTGGCAAGCATATATTCTTCTTCAGCAGCAAGCATTGGAAATTTTTTAATCTGATCCAAGTATGCTGTTAATCCCCCTTCATTATATAGGGAGGGCAAGTTATTACCGACATTGGTATTCATAGAAGGTTTTATTTAGTTAATTTAAAATAATTTTCAATCTTTTATTTATTAGTGTTTCTGAGCATTTCTAAAATTTTATTTAGCTCATGTGGTAAATTTGAGGAAAAATACATTTTTTTATTATTTTTTGGATGAATGAAACCAAGAGTTTTAGCATGTAAAAATTGTCTAGTTAAATCTGATATTAAATTTTGAATTTTTGAATCTATATTTTTTAGTTTTTTATATTTTTTTTTATATTTATCATCACCGACTATACTGTTTCCCTTATAATTCATATGAACTCTAATTTGATGCGTACGACCTGTTTCTAGTTTGCATCCCACTAAACTTAATGTGGGTGTCTTTTCATTTTCAAAAATTTCAAGAGTTTCATAATTGGTAATTGCTTTCTTTCCCTTGGAGCGACTAACTTCCATTAGCTGCCTGTTTCTTGAACTTCTCGTTAGGAAAGTAACTATTTTTCCTTTTGATGGTCTAAGTTTTCCCCATATTAACAGCTGGTACTCTCTTAAAATAGTATGTTCGCTAAATTGTTTTGACAAATTTTCATGGGCTTGATTGCTTTTAGCAATTACTACTAATCCTGAAGTATTTTTGTCAATCCGATGAACAATTCCTGGTCTTAATTCGTCCCCGATATTAGATAAGGAATTTTTATCATAATGCATTAAAGCATTAACTATTGTTTGGTCATAGTTGCCTGCTCCAGGGTGCATAATTATACCAGCTGGCTTATCGATCACCATTAAGTCTTCGTCTTCATGTATAATTTCTAATTTGTAATCGAATGGTTTTAACGATACTGAATTTGGTTTTGGGATTTCCAGAACAATCTGATCTCCGGTGTTAACTTTTTTTGAAGGATTATTTATGACGATATTGTTTAATTTGAGTTTATCTTTTAATATTAAGTTCTTGATTCTAGTTCTACTTATTAACTTTTCTCTTTGGTTGATCAAAATATCAACCCTTGAATTATTTTCCTCCTGTTGAACAATAAAATTAATGTTTTTTTCCATAAAATATAATATTAATACTATATGCGCTTGTAGCTCAACTGGATAGAGCGCCTGACTTCGGATCAGGAGGTTCTGGGTTCGACTCCTAGCAGGCGCACCATTTATTCTCCCATATTTATTAAAGTTCCTTTGTCACGAGCTTTATCAAATGAGTAATAAAAAATTGATATTGCAAGAATAAGATAAAAAATATTAAGATAAAGGGCATTAAAGATATTTTCATAATTTACCTGACCATTTACTAAAATATTTCTTGTCTCCTCAAATATATAAACGAGTGGTAGAGCATAAGCGATAGTTTGAAAGATTCCTGGCAAAATCTCAACAGGGTAATAAATACAACCAAAAGGGGCTAACAAAAACATTGTAGACCATGCAATGTTTTCAAACGAAGGACCAAATCTAAGTAATCCAGCAGAGACAAATAAGCCAAGAGTAATCCCAAAAATATATAAACTTAAAAAAAGAAAAGCCAAAGGCATTCCTAATTCCAATAAAGAAATTCCAAACAGAGGAGACGTGAGTAATATAGCTGGGACTAGTCCAATCAAAGCTCTTATTAAAGCAGTTACGACTAAAGAAATAATAATTTCACTAATTTTCATAGGAGCAATGAAAAGGTTAGTGAAATTCCTACTCCATATTTCCTCTAAAAATAACATGTTGAAACCAATACTTGTTCTAAATAAAAAATCGTAGAGAATCGCACACGATAGAATTACACCTACAGCACCACTATAGTAAGTACTATGCTCTGCAAAAAAATTTGAAATAAATCCCCATAAAGTTATTTGAATTGAGGGCCAATATATTAAGTCAAGTATTCTTGGAAATGATCTTGTGATTAAGTAAAAATGTCTTAAAAAAAGTCCATAAATTCTTGTAAAATTCATCATTTACTTCTCACTATTTCTAAAAACACCTCTTCTAAATTTTTTCTACCATGTTTCAATATTAAATCATTAGGCGTTCCTCTATCTACGATGTTTCCATCTTTCATCATTAAAACAGAACCACACAATCTTTTAACTTCATCCATATTATGTGATGCAAGTAAGACTGAAATTTTTTTTTCTTTTTTATAATTTTCTAAAAATGTTCTTACAAAATTTCCTGTTTCAGGATCTAATGAAGCTGTTGGCTCATCTAGAAGCAGGACTGTAGGATCATTTATTAATGCTTTTGCCAGACTGACTCTATTTTTTTGTCCTGATGAAAGTTCACCTGTTATTTTATCTAAAAGATCGGTTAGTCTAAGTTTATCTGAAAGATAATTAATTCGATTTTCTAAATCATCAACATTATATAATTTTCCATAAACAATTAAATTTTGTTTTACTGTCAATTTTTTAGGAAGCTCTATATAGGGGGATATAAAATTCATTCTATGTAGAAGAGATATTTTATTTGTCTCAATATTTTTTCCATTAATTAAAACCTCACCTTTAGTAGGTTTCAATAACCCTAATATCATCCCAATGGTGGTTGTCTTTCCACATCCATTAGGACCCAATAAGCCAACAATTTCATTTTCACCAATTTTAAAATTTACATTACTGACAGCATTCTTTGATTTATATTTTTTAGAGAGATCTATTACTTCAATTGAATTTGTCATTTAATATTTTGATGCTCTCTCTAGCCGATCATTTATTGTTTGTCCTATCCCAATATTAGGAATTTTTTCAACAGCAATTTTTTTATATCCTTTATTTTTAATTTTTCTTATAAGTGGATATAAATTTCTTGCAGCTTTAATTAAATTATTATTTTTACTAAGAAAGAAATAATTTTTAGAATTTATTTTTCTTTTTTTTATTAAAACAAATGCTTCTCCTTTATTTGGTTTTTTTACATTCATTCTTAAAGGTATTCCAGGAGAATAATGAAGAGTAAACAAACCTGGTGAAATCTTATTTTTAGATTTATTCTTAATTAATACTTGTTTTTTTATTATTTTTTTAATTTTTGAAACACTTAAGCCTCCAAGTCTTAATATTGATGCATTATCTATAAGGTTAATAATTGTAGACTCCACCCCAATTGAACATCTCCCCCCTTTTAGTATATATTTTAATTTTCTTCCAAATTCTTCTTTTACATCAGAGGGCTGTACAGAGCTCAGCTTTGAGGAAATATTTGCACTTGGTGCAGCTAAGGGATAGCTTAAAACTTTAAGTAATCTTCTCAGCATTGGATGTTTGGGAAATCTAATAGCAACTGTATTTTTATTATTGGTTACAAATTTTGATATTTTTGAATTTCTTTTTAATTTTAAAATATATGTAATTGGACCAGGTGAAAATTTATTATACAGTTTTTTAAAATCCTCATTAATTACACAATCGTGTTCTAGACCCTTAAGATTATAGTAGTGAACAATTAAAGGGTTGTTAGAGGGTCTTTTCTTTAATTTGAATATTTTTTTTACCGAAGAATCAGAATAAGCATTCCCAGCTAATCCATAAACTGTTTCTGTTGGTACTGCTATACATTCATTGCTATCTAAATATTTTTTTGCTTTTTTGATATTTGATTGATTAGATTTCATGTAATAATTATTAATATATGAAAGAAAAAAATTTACCACTTGATTATCATCACAGCTCTTTGGAAGAGCTCACTGAAAAAGCAAATAGCATAATTGAGTCGTTAGAGAATGAAAAAAATTTAAATAATTCTGTTGATAGCTATCAAGAGTTATTAAAATTAAATAATCTTATTGAAAAAAAATTTCAAAAAAATCTTAAATCGATAAGTGAAACGACAAATAATAAAATCAAGGAAATTGTAAGAAAAAATGAAAAATGAAGTTAATAAAATTGCAAAAGATACAAATTATTTTTTAAAAAAATTTATTAATAACCAAAATAGCTCTCATCTTATCAATGCAATGAAATATGGTTTATTTCCTGGAGGAAAGAAAATTAGATCAAAAATACTAATAGACTTTGGTACTTTATTTTCAATTAAATACAAAACTTTAATTCAAATTGGTGCAGCAGTAGAATGCATACACGCTTATTCTCTTATTCATGATGATTTACCTTGTATGGATAATGATAAAATTAGACGGGGAAAAGCATCTACACATATAAAATATGGAGAGTCTACAGCGGTGCTTGCTGGTAATTCACTGTTGACAATGGCATTTGAAATTTTATCAAACAAAAATTTAGATTTATCTGAAAAAATTAAAGTTAACTTAATAAAAAAATTATCTCAATGCTCAGGACATCTTGGTATAGCGGGTGGGCAATACCTAGATTTGAATTATGAGAAAAAAAAAGTATCAAGTAATAAGATTATTGAAATGGAGATTAAAAAAACTGGAATGTTATTTAGTTTTTGTTGTGCAGCCCCAGTAATAATAAAAAATAAAAAAAATTTAGAGATTAGGTTTTTCGAAAATATTGGATCAGACATAGGCTTATTATTTCAAATTTCTGATGACCTAATTGACTATAAAGGAAATTCAAAAAAAGCTGGTAAAAAAACAGGAAAAGATCAAAAAAAAGGTAAAGCAACACTTATTGGTTTACTTGGTTATAATAATGCAGTTAAATATTGTCATAATTTAATTATAAATATTAACAAGAATTTGCAAAAATACGGTTCTAATTCAAAAAAAATAAAACAGACTTTAGAATATATTTTAAACAGAGATAGATGATACACAAAAGCACATTTTTAAAAGATATTAATTTTCCATCTGATTTAAGAAAAATTTCTGAAAAGGATTTACCAAAAGTTGCAAATGAAGTTAGAAATGAAATGATAGATGCTGTATCTCAAACAGGTGGTCATTTAGGTGCAGGTTTAGGTGTTGTAGAATTGACCGTGGCACTTCATTATGTATTTGACACACCAAATGATAAATTAATTTGGGATGTTGGACATCAATCATATCCACACAAAATTTTAACAGGTAGAAAAGATAAAATTAGAACCTTAAGACAAGGTAATGGATTATCAGGATTCACAAAAAGAAGTGAAAGTGAATACGATCCTTTTGGTGCTGCTCATAGTTCAACATCAATCTCTTCTGCATTAGGTATAGCTGAGGCAAATAAATTGGAAAATAAATCGTCAAATGTTATTGCAGTAATAGGAGACGGTGCAATGAGTGCTGGTATGGCTTATGAAGCAATGAATAATGCGGGTGCTTCAAAAACCAAAATGATTGTTATTTTAAATGACAACGATATGTCAATTGCAAAACCTGTTGGAGCGATGAGAACATATCTTGCAAAATTATTGACTGGGAAAATATATTTTAGTTTTAGAGAAACAATTAAATTAATTACTTCAGCGTTTTCAAAAAGGTTTAGTGCAAAGGCAGGAAAAGCAGAGGATTTCTTACGATCTGCATTCACTGGTGGTACCATGTTTAATTCATTAGGTTTTTATTATGTGGGACCAATTGATGGACACGATTTATCAACTCTTATTCCAATTTTAAAAAATGCAAAGGACTCAAATCATGAGGGTCCTATTATGATACATATTAAAACACAAAAAGGTAAAGGGTATAGTTACGCAGAAGAAGCTAAAGATCATTATCATGGAGTTTCAAAATTTAATGTGGACACAGGCCAACAGAATAAAAGTGGATCTAATTTACCGTCATACACAAAAGTATTTGCTGATACTCTTGTAAAGCATGCAAAAAAAGACAGTAAAATTGTCGGAATAACAGCTGCTATGCCTGGTGGAACGGGAATGGATATCTTTGGAAAAGAGTTTCCAAAAAGAATGTTTGATGTTGGTATTGCTGAGCAACACGCCGTAACATTTGCTGCTGGGATGGCAACAGAGGGATACAAGCCCTATGCTGCAATTTATTCAACATTTTTACAAAGAGCATACGATCAAGTTGTACATGACGTGGCTATACAAAGCTTACCAGTAAGATTTGCAATTGATAGAGCTGGATTAGTCGGGGCTGATGGATCAACACACGCTGGTTCATTTGATATTACATATTTATCAACTTTACCAAACTTCATTGTAATGGCTGCAAGTGATGAAGCTGAACTGGTTAAAATGATAAATACTTCAGTAGATATCGATGACAGGCCAAGTGCAATTAGATATCCAAGAGGAGTAGGTGTTGGAGTTGAACTTCCATCAATAGAAGAAAAAATTGAAATCGGAAAAGGAAGAATAATTCAGAATGGTAGTCAAGTATGTCTTTTAAGCTTGGGCACAAGACTTGAAGAATGCAAACTTGCAGCAAAAAATTTAAAACAAAAAGGAGTTTCAACTACTATTATCGATGCAAGGTTTGCCAAACCCTTAGACGAAGAATTGATTATTAAATGTGCTAAAGATCATGAAATTTTGATCTCTATTGAAGAGGGTTCAATTGGAGGATTTGGTTCACATGTAAAAAACTTACTTGCTGATAAAGGGATATTTGATAATGGTCTAAAATTTAGATCAATGAATTTACCGGACAAGTTTATTGAACAAGATACACCAAACAAAATGTATGAAATTGCTGGATTAAATGCTTCTCAAATATCAAAGAAAATTTTAGATATTTTATTTAATAAAAATTCTATCAAAGTTGTAAAAAATTAAATTGTTCTACTGACACTGAGCTTTGTTCATAAGATAGTGATCTAACAAAACACAATTCATCATTGCCTCACCAACAGGTACAGCTCTTATCCCAACACATGGATCATGCCTTCCTGTAACAGATATTGTTGTATTTCCCCCAAATTTATTGACAGTATTTCTTGTTGTTAAGATTGAAGATGTAGGTTTAACAGCAAATGAAGCAATAATTTCTTGTCCAGTTGAAATACCACCCAATATTCCACCAGCATTATTTGAATTAAACTTTAATTTTTTTCCCTTTTGTGAAATTTCATCTGAGTTTTGTTCACCACTTAGTTGTGCTGAGTTCATTCCTGCACCAATATTAACTCCTTTAACAGCATTGATACTCATGAAACTAGATGCAATATCAGAGTCTAGTTTTGAGTAAATAGGTGCACCCAATCCGACCGGAATTCCTCTCGCTCTTATTTCAATCACTGCACCACATGATGATCCAGATTTTCTTACTCCTAATAAATATTTTTCCCAAAGTTTAATCATCGATTTGTCGGGACAAAAAAATGGATTTTTTGAAATTATTTTGTCATTCCATTTGTTAGTATCGCACCCCAATATACCTAATTGCGTAACTGCACCAACAACTTTAAATTTCTTACCTAATTTATTTTGTAATACCAACTTTGCTATTGCACCAGCTGCAACTCTTGATGCAGTTTCTCTTGCAGATGATCTTCCACCACCTCTATAGTCTCTAATTCCATATTTTTTGAAGTAAGTAAAGTCAGCGTGTCCAGGTCTAAATTTATCCTTAATTTTTCCATAATCCTTAGATCTCATATCTTTATTATGAATAATTAAAGATATTGGTGTACCAGTAGTTCTACCTTCAAAAACTCCAGATAATATTTGAACTTTATCGTCTTCCTTTCTTTGTGTTGTAAATTTTGATTGTCCTGGTTTTCTCTTATCGAGTTCTTTTTGTATATCTTTTTCACTTAAATTAATATTTGGTGGGCATCCATCAACGATACAGCCAATAGCAGGACCATGAGATTCACCCCAAGTAGAGAAACGAAATAGCTTTCCAAATGTATTAAATGACATTATTTATATTATATAGATTATTTTGTTTAAATTATGAATCAAAAAAACTCACTTGGGCTTAATAGTTGTTTTATGGATATAGATGATCCAATTCATTTATTTGACACTTGGATGGAAGAGGCAAAAAAAACTGAGCCAAACGACCCAAACGCAGTAGCGTTAGCAACATCAAATAAAAACAACGCTCCTTCTGTAAGAATGGTCTTATTAAAAGACTTCAATCAAAACGGATTTGTATTTTATACAAATTTAGATAGTCAAAAAGGACATGAATTAAAACAAAATCCAAATGTAGCAATGTGCTTTCATTGGAAAAGTTTACTAAGACAAATTAGAATTAATGGCACAGTTTCATTGGTGCCCAATGAGGTTGCAGATGATTACTATAATTCAAGAAGTTATGAAAGTAGAATTGGAGCATGGGCATCTAAACAGAGCAAAGAACTTAAAGATAGAGAACAGTTAGATAATTCCATCAAAGAATATAAAAAAAAATATGCAGATAAGAATAAGGTTCCACGACCAAATTATTGGTCAGGATGGAACTTATCTCCCTCAAGTATTGAATTTTGGCTTGATGGAGATAATAGAATTCATGAAAGATTAAAATATACGAAAAATTCTAAAGGAGAATGGATCAGATCCCTTTTGAGTCCTTAAAAACTTCTAGATAAACTAAATGTTGTTAGATTTTTTAAAATTTCTTTTTCTTTAGTATCTTCAAAAACACTCAATGAATTTGAAGCAAGATTGATATAATGTTGAGCTTTCTGGTAGCACTCGTTTATAATTTTGTGCTTATTAATTAAAGCAATTATTTTATCTAAATCATCTTTATCTCTAGTATCTTTACTAAAAATATTAATTAAGTTATTTTTTTCTTCGATCTCCAGCTTTTGATAAAGTAAAATTATTGGAAGTGTAATTTTTCCTTCAAAAAAATCTTGTCCTATTTTCTTTCCAAATAATTTAAGTTCAGCGTTGTAATCAAGTGTATCATCAGCAATTTGGAAAGTAAGTCCAAGATTTCTCCCATAAAATTCAAGTGCGTCTTTTTCTTTTTTATTACTATCAGATAAAATTGCACCAACTTTTGTAGCTGCTGCAAATAATTCAGCAGTTTTTGCAGAGATAATTTTTAGATAAGTTTCTTCCAACATATCGACTTCACCTTTATGTTGAAGCTGTAAAACTTCTCCTTGAGCTATTTTTGATGAAGTAGATGATAATAATTTAAGAACTTCTATGTTGCCATCTTCAACCATCATCTCAAAGCATCTACTTAGCAAATAGTCACCGACTAAAACTGAAGAATGATTATTCCAAACTTTATTTAAAGTTTCCTTTCCTCTCCTAACTTCACCCTGATCTATAACATCATCATGCATTAAAGTTGCACTATGAATTAATTCAACACATGCTGCTAAATTGACATCTCTTGAACCTTTTGTATAACCACATAACTTTGCAGCTCCTAAAGTCAGAAGAGCTCTCAGCCTTTTGCCACCAGTTTTCATATGATAGTCAGTCATTTTTTGAACTAGTTCTACATCACTAATTAATTTAGTTTTAATTTTTTCATCAGTTAAAATAAGCTTGTCCTCAAGAGAATCCTTTAACTGAAAATATGAATTATTTATCTGATTTTTAAGCTGAACGACTGATCCCATATAAAATTTAAACTAGTATAATTAACTTTTATTTATTACTTATCAATTGACGCACCTTATTCTTCAATTATAAGTAGTCTTTATATTCAATTAATAATTCTATAAGAAATATTTATGTTCTCTTTTTTTAAAAAGAAAAAAATAGTTGCTCATTTAAAGCTTAGCGGTGTGATAGGAAATGCAGGAAAATTTAAACAAGGGATAGATTTTGCTGGCCAAGAAGAGATAATTAAAAAAGCTTTTTCATTGAAAAAAGCCAAATGTGTTGCAATTACTATAAATTCACCAGGTGGATCTCCTGTTCAATCCCATCTAATTTATAGCTTTATAAGACAGCAAGCAAAAAAAAATAAGAAACAAGTAATTGTATTTGCGGAGGATGTTGCTGCCTCTGGAGGCTATCTTATTGCATGTGCTGGGGATGAAATTTATGCAAACTCAAGTTCTATTATAGGATCAATTGGAGTTATTTATTCGTCATTTGGTTTTACAGAATTAATAAAAAAAATTGGTGTCGAGAGAAGAGTTCATACAGCTGGTAAAAA
The DNA here is from genome assembly GCA_902514665.1 of uncultured Pelagibacteraceae bacterium. GTDB lineage: Bacteria > Pseudomonadota > Alphaproteobacteria > Pelagibacterales > Pelagibacteraceae > Pelagibacter. Next base: position 23,828 of record CABXRS010000005.1, read on the forward strand.
TAAAAGTACTCTTGATCCTTTTCTTGAAGAAAAAAATGAAGATATAGAGAGACTTAAAAACATTCAGTTAGACTTACATAAAGATTTTATTGATGTCGTTGAAAAAAGTAGAGGTACTAAATTAAAAAAATCTGAAGTTGAACTTTTCTCGGGTGAATTTTGGTCAGGTAGTAAATCAAAAACATTGGGATTAGTAGATGGAATAGGAAACGCTCATGAAATCTTGAAAGAAAAATTTGGAGATGATGTAATAATTAAAAAATTTGAAAAAACCAAAGGATGGTTAAGTCAAAAACTTTCTTCTTCCAATCAAATAGATCAATTTGCAAATATTTTAGATGAGAGGTCAATCTGGCAAAGATATGGTTTCTAAAAATAAAAATAAAAAAAAACAAAAACCAAAACCAAAATTTCAAACTTTTCAAGAAACTATTTTAAATCTTCAAAAATTTTGGAGTAAACAAGGGTGTATTATTCTTCAGCCGTACGACATGGAAGTTGGAGCTGGTACGTTCCATCCTGCTACAACTCTTAGATCGTTGGGTACCCAACCTTGGAAAGCCGCTTATGTTCAACCATCAAGAAGACCAACCGATGGAAGATATGGTGAAAATCCTAACAGACTTCAACATTATTATCAGTTTCAAGTTTTGATTAAACCTTCTCCTGAAAATATAAAAAAGCTATATCTAAATAGCCTTACTACAATTGGAATTCATCACAATGATCACGATATAAGATTTGTTGAAGATGACTGGGAAAGTCCTACATTAGGTGCAGCTGGTTTAGGTTGGGAAGTTTGGTGTGATGGAATGGAAATTACTCAATTCACTTACTTTCAACAGATGGCTGGTTATGAATGTAAACCAGTTTCAGTAGAAATTACTTACGGTTTAGAGAGGATCTGTATGTTTACCCAACAACAAAAAAATGTTTATGATTTATTATGGAATGATGAGGATATAAAATACAGAGAAGTTTTTCACCAGGCTGAAAAAGAGTTTTCTGCTTATAATTTTGAGCATGCCAATGTTGAACAATTATTCAAAATGTTTGATATGCATGAGTCAGAAGCAAAATCATTAGTTGAAAAAAAGGTTTCACTACCTGCGTATGATCAATGTTTAAAAGCAAGCCACGTATTTAACATTTTAGATGCTAGGGGAGCAATAAGTGTTGCACAAAGAGCAGGTTATATTGGAAGAATTCGTGACATCACTAAGTCTGCTGCTGGGATTTGGATAGATAGTCAAAATTAAAAAATGTCTGAGTTTTTTTTAGAACTATTTAGCGAGGAAATACCCGCAGGTCTTCAAAAAAATTTAAGAGAAAACTTATTGAAATCTTTTAATGATTTCTTTGAAGAGAAATCTATTCCATTTAAAAGAAGTTCTTCCTATTCAACCCCGAACAGATTGGTAATATTATTTGAAGGGCTTCAAAAACAAACAATTCTGAAGTCTGAGGAAATAAAAGGTCCGAGTACAAAAGCCCCAGATCTTGCTATAGAGGGCTTTATACGATCAAATCAAACTCTAAAACAAAATCTTTATGAAAAAGAAACAGAAAAAGGTAACTTTTTCTTCTTTAAAACGAAATCAAAAAAACTTTATACCCACGAGTTATTAGAAGAGTTTGTTCCAAAAATATTAGATAAAATTCAATGGAAAAAATCAATGCGTTGGGGGGATTTTAGTTTAAATTGGGGTAGACCGCTCAAGTCTATTTTGGGAATCTTTAACAAAAAAACACTAATATTTAAATTTCATCATATTCAGTCATCTAATTTTACTTTTGTAGATAAAGATTTTGAAGAAAAGAAAATAAAATTTTCTGTTTTTAAAGAATATAAAAATTTCTTTAAAAAGAAACAAATAATAATTGACCCTGTTGAAAGAAAAAAAATTATTGAAAAAAAATTTCATTTAATTTTAAAAAAGAAAAATATTGTTATAGACCAAAATCCAGAGCTGCTGGAAGAAGTTGTTGATTTAATAGATCAACCCAATGTTCTCGTTTGTCAGTTTGATAAAGAGTTTTTAAAAATACCAAAAGAGATTTTAATAATCACTATGCAATACCATCAAAAATATTTCCCTACTTTTGATAATAAGGGTGGTATTACAAATGAATTTTTAGTTGTTTCAAACAAAAAAGATCTAAAAGGTTTAATAAAGCTAGGTAACGAGAGAGTAGTAGAAGCAAGACTTACCGATGCCAAATTCTTTTGGCAAAAAGATAAATCTCAAAATTTAGTAAAACAAGTCTCAAATTTAAAATCTATGAATTATTTTAAAGGTTTGGGAAGTTATTTTGATAAAGTTCAAAGAATGAGAAAGCTTGGAGGAATGCTTTCAGATGAGCTATTAATAAGTAAAGAAAAAGCGGAATTATCAGCATCAATCTCTAAAGTCGATTTATTATCTGAAATCGTGAATGAGTTTCCTGAGCTTCAAGGGATTATGGGTGGTTATTTTTCTGAGGCACAAGGTTTTGACAAGGATGTAGTACTATCAATAAGTGAACAATATTTACCTTCAGGGTCTGGGTCAAGGGTTCCCAAAAAACCTTTTAGTATAGCACTAGCTCTATCAGACAAAATAGATACCCTTGTAGGTTTTTTTGGAATTAACCAAAAACCAACAAGCTCTAAAGATCCATTTGCTCTTAGAAGATTAACTTTAGGAGTAATTAGAATAATTGTTGAAAATAAAAATCATATTAAAATAAGAGATTTGATTAACTATTCAGCCTCACTTTATATGGATCAAGGCTTTAAATTTGAAAATAAACTTCTTCAAAAAGAACTTTCCGAATTTCTAATGGACAGACTAAAATTCTACATGAAGGAAGAAAATATTCGTAATGATATTATTCAAGCATCTATCAATTCACATAATTTAGATCAACTTGTAGTAATTTTTGAAAAGGCAAAATATTTAGACAAAATAATTTCTAAATCAAATGGATACGAAATAATATCAAGCTACAAAAGAGCCTCAAACATCTTAGAAAGTGAGTTGGAAGGACAGAATTTTGATCTTTCAAATACAACCGACCCTGGTGTTTTTAAGACAGATTTTGAAAAAAATTTGTTTAAAAAAGTAAATGATTTAAGGAAATATTTTTCTTCAATTAATAAAGATGAAGTTTATTCTGAAACTCTAGATAACTTACTAGATGCCAAAAAAGTAATTAACGATTTTTTTGACAATGTTATAGTTAATGACGTTGACCCAGGTATTCGAAAAAATAGACTAGAACTTATTCAAATCTTATGTAAAACCTTCAACAACTATGTTAATTTTTCTTTAGTAGACTCCCAAAAATGAAAAAACTAATTTTAAATTTTAAATCTAAAGACTGCAAAAAAATTAAAATCCCCAAAAATTTTTTGGGTGGAAAAGGTGCTAATCTCTCAGAAATGGGCCGGATGGGATTACCAGTTCCACCTGGATTTACTATTTCAACAAAAGTATGTGATTTATTTTATAAAGATAAAAAAAAACTAAATAAAAATATAATCACATTAATTAAAAAAGAATTAAAGGCTGTTGAAAAAGAAGTTTCAAAAAAATTTGGTGATTTAAAAAATCCATTATTACTTTCAGTCAGATCTGGAGCGAGAGTTTCTATGCCTGGTATGATGGATACAATTTTAAATTTAGGATTAAACGATAAAACTGTTAAAGCCCTAGCATCAAAAACATCTAATGGTCGTTTTGCCAAAGATAGCTATAGAAGATTTATTCAAATGTATGGCAATGTAGTAATGGGCGTTGAAGGGTATCATTTTGAGGAATTAATTGAGAATTATAAACTTACCAAAGGTGTTTTGTTAGATACTGACTTAGATGAAAACGATTGGGATGGGCTTATTGAAGATTTTAAAAGAACAGTTAAGGAAAAATCAAATAAGGATTTTCCACAAGAAGTTCATGAACAATTATTGGGCGCCATAAGTGCAGTATTTTTATCTTGGGATAGTAAGAGAGCAAAAATCTATAGAAAATTAAATCACATACCTGCAGAGTGGGGTACAGCGGTTAATGTTCAATCAATGGTTTTTGGAAACATGGGAGACGACTGTGCAACCGGTGTTGTTTTTACAAGAAATCCATCAAATGGTGAAAACGAGATTTATGGAGAATACTTAATTAATGCACAAGGAGAGGATGTTGTTGCTGGTACAAGAACACCGCAATATATAACCAAGAAAGCAAGACAAAATGCTAAAGTTAAAGCTTCGTCAATGGAAGAGTCAATGCCTGAGGTTTATAAACAACTTTATAAGATTCTAAAAAAGTTAGAAAATCATTACAAAGATATGCAAGATGTAGAATTTACAGTTGAAAACAAAAAACTGTGGATGCTTCAAACGCGTTCTGGAAAAAGAACTGCAAAGTCTGCAGTCAAAATTGCAGTTGATATGGTTAAAGAAAAATTAATTTCAAAAAAAGAGGCTGTGTTAAGAATTGATCCTCACTCACTTGATACACTTCTCCATCCAACACTAGATGAAAAAAGTTCAATAAATGTAATTGCAAATGGCTTACCTGCTTCACCAGGTGCCGCCAGTGGTAAAGTTGTATTCACATCTGAAGACGCAGAAAGACTAACATCAATAATGCAAGATACAATATTGGTTAGAGTAGAAACCTCTCCTGAAGATATACAGGGAATGCATGCAGCTAAGGGTATACTGACTGCAAGAGGTGGGATGACAAGTCATGCGGCTGTTGTAGCCAGAGGAATGGGAAGGCCTTGCGTTTCTGGATCGAGTGAAATTGACATCAATTATGAAAAAAAGTTATTCAAAACATCATCAATGGAAATTAAAGAAGGAGATATAATTACAATAGACGGTTCAACAGGAAGAATAATAGAAGGAAGTGTCGACACTGTAAAACCAGAAATATCTGGTGATTTTTCAAAAATAATGTCTTGGGCTGATAGCTATAGGAAATTAAATATACGAACAAATTCAGAAACTCCAAAAGATACCAAAACAGCAAAAGATTTTGGTGCCGAAGGCATCGGACTTTGTAGAACTGAGCATATGTTTTTTAATGAAGAGAGAATTTTATCTGTGAGAGAAATGATTCTTTCTAAAACTAAAGACGATAGAGCCAAAGCTTTAGATAAACTTTTACCACATCAAAAAAAGGATTTTACTGAAATATTTAAGATTATGAACGGCTTACCAGTTACAGTAAGGTTATTGGATCCTCCTCTTCATGAATTTTTACCAAGAACAAATAAAGAAATTTCCGAATTAGCTAAAATTGTTAATCTTTCAGTAAAAGAGGTTGAAACAAGGATAGAGGAACTTCATGAACAAAACCCAATGCTAGGCCACAGGGGATGCAGATTAGCTATATCATTTCCTGAAATATACGAGATGCAATGTAGAGCAATTTTTGAAGCATTATGCGAGCTAAAAAAAAATAAAATAAAGTCAGCTTTTCCTGAAATTATGATCCCACTGGTTTCTACTGAAGCTGAAATTAAAATAATGAAAGATTTAGTTAAAAGAATAGCAACCATGGTTCAAAAAGAAAATAAATTAAAAATAGACTTTATGGTTGGAACGATGATTGAACTTCCAAGAGCAGCTATTAAAGCAAAAGAAATAGCAAAACATGCAGATTTTTTTAGTTTTGGTACAAATGATTTAACGCAAACCACTTTTGGAATAAGCAGAGACGATAGTGGAAAATTTTTAAATGATTACATAGAAAATAAAATATTTTCTATTGATCCTTTTATATCTATTGATGAAGGGGTTTCAGATTTAATCGAAATTGCTGTTGCAAAAGGTAAGAGTCAAAATAAAAAAATAAAATTAGGTATATGTGGAGAACACGGAGGTGATCCAAAAAGTATTTCTTTTTGTGCTAAAGCAGGACTTAATTATGTTTCTTGCTCTCCTTATAGAGTTCCGGTCGCAAGATTAGCAGCAGCACAATCAGAGTTAAAAAAATAATTACTTTAACGATAAAGTTTAAAATTCCAATATAAGTAAAAAAATATTCAATTGTTTAATGAAGGCTTCAGTATAATTATTAAAGACCAACAAAATAAATTAGGGAATAATTTGTAAAAAAATTTTTCCAAGAAATATAATATTTTTAATTTATTTCTTGTTTTAAACACAGGGATTATTTTATATTCAGAAAAGTTTTTTTTAAAAAATAAATTTATGTTATGATAGTTTGTAAACCAACAATGTTTATCGTCTTCCTTTTTTCCTGAAAAATGATATTGATTTCCAAGATCACCATTTAAAGCAAATTTAAGTCTAAATTCGTAATATGCTACGTTTGGCAAATTAATTATAACCATTTTTTTTGATATATTTAAACATTCATTTATAACTTTTAACGGTTTATCAATATGTTCAATTACATCAACAGCTGCGATATAATCAAAGGAGTTTTTCTCAAATCTAAAATCTGAATTTAAATCCATAATTACATTTGTAGCCCCTTTATTTTGAGTAATATCTACCCCAGTATAATTAATATTTTGATTTAGAAATTTTTTAAGTACTTGATCTCTACAACCTAGATCTAAGAGAGATCCTTTTTCATTTTTTAAAATTTTTTTTATAGCTGGAAATTTATTATCTACCCACATTATTTGATGATATTTTAAATTAACACATTTTTTAATTCTGCATATTTGCTTGTTGGGTATAATTATACCAATTTAAAATTATTTAAACTAATTTGATTTTAAGGGGGCGTTCTGTTGCCAGGTGCCCCAAACCCCGTTTACCTAATTAACAATGTTAATTAAGCAGCAAGTGCGTAACTTTCGTTAGCAATTATAAATTAGCCCGTCACGGTGGAGCAATCCCGAACGAAAGAATAGCTTTTAGTCATCCGTCGAATCTGGTTCACCCCCATTAGATTTAATGGTGGAGGTGGTGGGTACTGCCCCCACGTCCGCAATGGTTATTACGAAATTCGTTTATCGCTATAGTTGGAAATCCAACATCAATAATATATGAGGATAGAATATAAATACAAGACTAAATATGAAAGCTAAATTTTACATATAAAATCTGATGTAATTCTTTTAAGAGAATATTTTTTTTGATAGAAGTTACTGTTAATTTTATTTATCTTTTTAGAAAAAATATTTTTTAAAATTAATTTTGAAAATATTTTAGGATTGTCAGTAATATAAATTTTATTAAACTTATTATTTATATCTAGACCTAATATAGCAGTTTTACTTGCAATAATCGTCTTTCCAAAAACTAATGCAGAAATCATTTTTACTTGAGATCCAAAAGCAGTTTTCATTGGATTTACAAATAAAGATGCTCCTTTTAAATAACTATAAAACTTATCTTTAGAAACAAATCCAATATTCTTCAAATAATTCTTTCTATATTGAATTTTTTTACTACCTGACACAATAAGTTTTATATTTGGATTTTCTTTGATTACTAAAGGCATTATTTTGTCTATCAAAATATCTAAGGCTTCTTTGTTTGGTAAATAATCTATTGAACCACAAAAAAAAATATAATTAAATTTTAATTTTTTTTCTTTAATACTTTTAAGTTTGGGAATATTAATTCCATTGGGTAACAATATTGATTTTGCATTATAAATTTCTTTTACTTTTCTTTTATCAGAATTAGATACAGTAGTAAAAATATCGAATTTTTTACTTACATATTTTTCAAAATATTTAGTTAAAGCTGTAATAAGAAAATTATTTTTCTGCTTTCTTAATAAAAATTCAATATTATGCGAATGGTAGACAAATTTAGAATTTTTTACTTTATTTTTTGTAAGAAAATAAAAAAGAAATGTATAACCAATCCAACTTGCTCCCTCCACTATAATAATTGAATTTTTTTTATAAGTACAATATTTGGCAACTATGCTTGCCATTTTAAAAATCTTGAAAATTTTATCTATTCTAGAGGATGCTATAATTGTTTGTGTTTGTTTTTCTTTTTGTTTAATATTTGAAAATTGTATCAACTTTTTATTTTTTGATGGTATATTTTTAAAAAAATTGTATGAAATTTCTGACGCCCCAGAGTAAGGATTAGTAACTCTAAAAAAACTAATTATAACAAAATTATATTTCTTTTTCATTTAAATATAATAAAAAACCCACTGGAAAATATAAAAGTATATTTACCCAGTTATTAAGAAAATCACCATTTGGAATAGGAAGCAAACTCAAAAAAATTACACACATTATAAAATATTTCATTTCAAGATATAAATTATTTATTTTTTTAAAAAAAAATATTCTTATTACTTTAAAAAAATAATACAAAAATACTGATATAAAAATTAAGTAAGTGAATATACCAAATTCAGACAATATTTGTGCGTGGTAATTATGTGGATGCCATCCACTGCTCGTATATAATTTGAAGTTTTTTGCTCCAACTCCTAGAAATGGACTCTCTTTGAATATATTGTATGAATTTATAATCTGATCTTGATGAAATTTTGAAAAATAGAAAGTACCTAGGTCATAGCCTGCAATCACTTTTCCTTTTCCCGGTGCCCCAGCTTCATGCCATCCAGGAAAGAGGATCCCAGATGAATATAGTATACTTTTCATTTTTTCTAACAAATCTGGACTACTGTAAAAAGTTATAGATATTAAAAAAATACCCATCATCAAAAAAAATTTTTTAGAAGTAATTAAGAATTTTGACTTAAATAATATAAAAATAAATAAGCTACCTACTAAAAAAATTGAAACTCTCTCTGTTGTTAAAAGTATCAAAATTAATAAAAGTAAAACAACTATTGAATTTAGAAAGGATTTTCTCCATTTCAATTTATCTTCAATTATTAAAATTGAAATAAAAAAAATTGGCGAAAGTCTAGATAGAAAACTTCCAAGCTTTTTTTCCTCTCCAAAAAAACTTGTGACATAGGGCAGGTTTGTATTATATTTTTGAAGTTCTATTAAAAAAAAATTTTTTCCAAAAAAATACTGAACATATCCATCAATTATTATTAGCATAAAAGTTGAAAAAAAAACTACGCTGAAATTAAATTTAAAGTTTTTAAAGTTTAGAAGCACGTAATAAAAAAAAATTGAAAATATACCAAATCGTATATATCCAATACTGTATTTAAAAGATATGTAGTGTTCAGAAAATAGTTAAATTTATTAATATGAAAAAAATAATAAATATTTTAAAGAAATAATTATTATAATATTTGAATAATTTTAATCTAAAAGTATCTATTAGAAAAAGTAATGAACATAAAATTACAATAAGATCAGGTAAGAATGGGCCTGTGATTAATGCTAAAGGTAATAAATAAATTAATTTATGATAATAAAAAATCATTTAAAGTTTGTTTATAAAGTTATTTAATACAACATGTTTCATATTTTAAAAAATTATATAGATAGAAATTTTAATCTACTATCATTTATTACAGTTTTCTTTTGTTTTGTACCTTTATTTTATTTTTCAACAAATTATGTGCTTAATGGTTGGGCATATTCAGATGCTCTAATCAATTATTCTGAGGGATTTATCAGAAGAGGTTTACTAGGTGAAATAATTTTTAATATAAATAATTTTACTAATTTAGGTATACAAAAAATACATGCTTATATTTTTATTTTTTTCACACTAATTAATATTTTTTTTTACATTCTTATTTTAAGAAATATTTCAAAATTCCGTTTCGTATACATATTTTTACTCTTTAACCCCTTATTATTATTTTTTCCCTTAAATGATACTGGTGGTTATTTACGAAAAGAAATTTTAATGCTAACATTAATGTTTTTTCATTGTTATTTATGTAATAAATATCACTCAGATAAACTAAGCTTATCTAAATATTTTTTAATATTTAAATGCTTCATCATCCCAGGAATCATCTTAAATACTTTAATGCATGATATTCAATTATTTTTAATACCATTTCACTTCATACTTACTTTAAATGTAATTGATAGAGATTTTAAACTTTTAAGTTATAAAAATAATTTTAATAAAAAAAACTTAAACTTATTGTTTTATATTTTTACAACAATTCCATTTTTTATTTTTATTTTTTTTCCAGCCTCACCTGAAAAGATAAATTTAATTATAAAAAATGTTCTATTAGCTGATCCCCATGCATTTTCAGCCCCTATTAAGCATGTTGCTGATCCTTTCTTGAGAGCTGCACAAAACAATACAATGTTTATGTTTTCAAAGGATGATTTAGGAACTTACAATCATATATTTAAATATTTTTTTTTATTAGTATTTTCCATAGGAACTATTTATTTAATATTTAATAAAGTTCTAAATAAAAATGTTTTAATTTTTAATCATTGGCTTGTTTTTGTTTCTATCGTTCCATTATTTCTACTTTTTTTCATAGGTCGTGATTGGGGTAGGTGGATTCATTTAATATCTTTTGCATATTTGTTATTTTATATGCAATTTAATTTTTCAAAAATAAAAAAAAAATATCAACTAATTAAAAACAAATATTTAAATTTAATTTTAATTTTGACTTGTTTTGGCTTTTTATCTGTTATTTCTTTACCTCATTGTTGTAAACAGCAAACAATTTTTGATGGCTTTTACAAGAATATTTTATTATCCTATAATTTATTTATTAATAATTCAAAATACATAGATGAGACTTTTAGAGAAATAAATTAATTTTTTGAAAATTTAATTTTTAATAAGCCAAGAGTATTTCGAATTATAATACCTGGCAAACTGCTGATTTTATATCCAGCCTCTCCCTTAGTTCTTTTGAAATGTCTAATTGAAACTTCTTTAAAATTTAATTTTTTTTTTTTCACAACTCCAACAAAACCCCACCAAAAACCCTCCCGCATTTTTAAAAGTAAACTTTCAGGTAGTTTTGCAAACGTTTCTTTTTCACCAATAACAAAAGGACAACTTGGATCTGATAATTTTGAAGAAAATAATAAATCATGTAAAATTTTAAATAATTTACTATAAATTATTCTATTAGCCGGATCATTCCTTGGGCTCCTGTTGCCAAATAAAAATAAGTCTTTTTCAGGAAGTTGATTTATATTTTCTATTAAGGATTGAACTTTAATTTGATTGTCGCTATCTGTGCATAGTATATATTTACCATTAGAAGCCTTAATTCCTTCTAATACTGCTTTACTGTAACCTCTTTTTTTTTCAGAGCTTAGATTTTTAATTGGGTATTTATTTTGTAATTCAACAATTAGTTCTTTAGTTCCATCTGTGCTACCATCTTCAACAATTACAAATTCATGTTTAATTGTAAAAATATTTTTCAATTCATTATCCCACTCTTTTAAAAGAGTTTCCAAATTGTCGTATTCATTATGAACCGGCAAAACAATTGAAATTAAATTTGTCAAGTTTAGTAACTCATAAATTTATTTATTTAGATAGTTTAAATTCAAGTAATTGTAATATAATAATATTATTCGATTCATTAACATTTTATAAAAATATATACAAAATATGAAGTTAACCAAGCAACAATTAGAGGAAATAGTTAATCAACAATCTCAAAGCAATCAAACAAAAAGAGTTACTTCACTTGAGCTTGAGAAAATTCTTTATGAAGCAATACCAGCTTTGGATCATGGTTTTGTTAGAGTGGTAGATTATATGGGTGATGACAGCTCAATTGTTCAGTCTGCCAGAGTTTCATATGGAAAAGGAACCAAGCAAGTTTCAACAGATAAGGGTTTAATAAAATATTTAATGAGACATTGGCATAGCACTCCTTTTGAAATGTGTGAAATAAAATACCACGTTAAGCTTCCAATATTTATTGCCCGACAATGGATAAGACACAGGACAGCAAACGTAAATGAATATTCTGCTAGATACTCCATTTTAGACAAAGAATTTTATTTGCCTTCAAAGGAAAATTTAGCAGCACAATCAAGTAGTAATCGGCAGGGTAGAGGTGACGTTTTAGAAGGTAAACAGGCAGATCAGGTTTTAGAACTCCTAAAAAACGATGCTGAAAAAACTTATGATAATTATGAGACAATGCTAAATGAGAGATTTGATGGCTCGACTATAGATGAAAATAAAAAAGGTTTAGCGAGAGAACTTGCAAGAATGAATTTAACTTTAAATACTTACACACAATGGTATTGGAAAACTGATTTATTAAACTTAATGAATTTTTTAAGACTTAGAGCTGATAGTCATGCTCAATATGAAATAAGAGTTTATGCTGATATAATGTTAGATACTGTTAAGAAATGGGTACCAACTACCTATGATGCATTCATGGATTACAGAGTGGGTGGAACAGAAGTTTCTGCTAAAGGAAAATTAATTATTCAAAAATTTATAAAAGGTGAAAATATTGACTTAGAAAGTTCAGGTCTTTCAAAAAGAGAGTGGAATGAACTAATGATTGCTTTCGACCTCAAAGATAAATTGATTTAATTTTGTTAGCGAAATCTAAATATATTTTTGAAATTTCATGATCTGGATTTGCTTCTACTAAAGGCTTTCCCTCATCTGATGTTTTCCCTACTTCTGGATTAATCGGTATTTCACCTAAAAATTCTTTTTTAAATTCTTCTGCAGTTTTTTTTACTCCTCCTTCACCGAAAATTTTATATTTTTTTCCATCATCTCCAATAAAAAAACTCATATTATCTACTAATCCTAAGATTTTTACTCCAAGCTTATCAAACATTTTGATGCCTCTTTTAACGTCTAAAAGAGCAACCTCTTGTGGCGTAGAAACTATTATTGCTCCGTCCATTTTAATTTCTTGTGAAAAAGTTAGTTGTGTGTCCCCAGTCCCTGGAGGCATATCAACAATTATAAAGTCGAGATTTTTCCAATTAACTTTCTGGGTAAAAGTTTTAATTGCACTTGTAACCATTGGGCCACGCCAAATCATAGGTGTTTGTTGGTCAGCTAAGAAGCCAATTGACATGCATTGAATATCATACTTGACAACAGGCTCTAATTTTTGGCCGTCACTTTTTGGTTTCTCGATAATATCAAACATCTTTGGAATTGAAGGTCCATAAATGTCTGCATCTAATAACCCCACCCTACACCCAACTTGTTTTAAGGCTAAAGCTAGATTTGTAGCAAAAGTAGATTTTCCAACACCACCTTTTGCGCTAGAAATTGCTATTGTAAATTTAGTTCCTAATATAGGATTTTTTGTGAATTTTTTAGGCTCAAGCTTCTTTTTCATTGCGGCACTAAGTTCAGGCTTTTTATCTGACATATAACTATCATTACTTGTTTTTTTTAATAAAGACACTATATACTTCGACATATGTCAGATGATTTTAGAGGCAGAGGTGGAAGCCCATGGGGTTCACCTCCAGGTGGAGGAAACAATAATGGATCAGGTAGAGGTCCAACACCTCCTAACATTGATGAAATCATAAAAGAAATTCAAGATAAAATTAAAAAGTTTTTGCCTGGAGGCAAATCATCAGGAGGCAAATCTATTGGACTAATCTTACTAGTTTTAGCTTTTGTTTGGATAGCAAGTGGACTTTATAGAGTTTTACCTGATGAGCAAGGTGTTGTATTAAGATTTGGAAAGTTTGTTAAAACTACTCAACCAGGATTAAATTATCACATACCTTTTCCTGTAGAAAATGTACTTACACCGAAAGTTACAAAAGTTAATAGAATAGATATTGGTTTTAGATCTGAGAGAGATAGTGGTTTTTCAACAGGAGGTGGAGTTGCAGATGTTCCACAAGAAAGTTTAATGTTAACTGGGGACGAAAACATTGTGAATATAGATTTTTCTGTATTTTGGGTAATTAAAGATGCGGGAAATTTTTTATTTAAAATTCAGGACCCAGAGGGCACAGTTAAAGCAGCAGCGGAAACAGCCATGAGAGAAGTTATTGCAAAAAGTGATATTCAACCAATTTTAACAGAAGGTAGGTCTAAAATTGAAGTAGAAACTCAAGAAATTATCCAAAGTATTTTAGACGATTACGAAAGTGGAATTCAAATTACTCAGGTGCAAACGCAGAAAGCAGATCCACCTGACCAAGTAATTGACGCATTTAGAGATGTACAGGCAGCAAGAGCAGACATGGAAAGATCTAAAAATGAAGCTGAAGCATATGCAAACGATGTTATTCCAAGAGCTAGGGGAGAAGGTCAAAAAATCTTGCAAGCTGCTGAAGCATATAAAAAAGAAGTTGTAGCTAAAGCTGAGGGTGAAGCAAGTAGGTTTGTATCAATATATAATGAGTATAAAAATGCAAAAGTAGTAACTCAGGAAAGAATGTATTTAGAGACAATGGAAAAAGTCTTAGCTGATATTGATAAAGTTATTATTGAAAAAAATGCAGGCTCTGGAGTAGTTCCTTACTTACCACTTCCTGAATTAAAAAAGAAAGTGACTAATTAAATGAAAGCTGGAAAAATTTTAGGTGGTTTAATTATTGCATTACTTGTTTTAGCATTTTTGTCAGTAATTATCGTTAAAGAAGTTAATCAAGCTATCATTCTCCAATTTGGTGATCCAAAAAGAATAATAACTAAACCAGGACTAAATTTTAAAATTCCATTTATTCAAAATGTTGTTTATCTTGATAAAAGAATATTAAACTTGGATACACCTCCAGAGGAAGTAATTGCCTCTGACCAAAAACGTTTAATTGTTGATGCATTTGCAAGATTTAAAATAGTTGATCCGTTGCAATTTTATATTTCTGTTGGAGATGAAAGAGTTGCGAGATCAAGATTATCTACAATTATAAACTCACGAATTAGAAATGTTTTGGGTCAAGAAGAATTACAAACTTTACTGTCTCAAGATAGATCAAAACAAATGTCTTTGATTAAAGAAGGTGTAAATAATGAAGCTAAAAATTTTGGAATTACAATTGTGGATGTAAGAATTAAAAGAGCTGATCTTCCACAAGCAAACAGTGATGCAATTTATAGAAGAATGCAAACAGAGAGGGAAAGAGAAGCAAAAGAATTTAGAGCAAAAGGTGCAGAGATGGCAGTTACTATCACTTCAACTGCAGATAAAGAAGTAACAGTTATTTTAGCAGAATCCCAAAAACAATCAGAGATTATGAAAGGGGAAGGTGATGGTTTGAGAAACAAAATCTTTGCTGATGCCTTTGGTCAAGATCCTGAATTTTTTGCATTTTATAGAGCAATGCAGGCCTACGAAAAGGCATTAATTGGTGGTGAAACTTCTTTAATTTTATCTCCTGATAGTGAATTCTTCAAATTTTTTGGAAATATAAAACCTGAAATCCAACAATAACCTTTAAATGAATGAGCTAGTCATAGCTTTTGGTTTATTCTTATTCATTGAGGGAATTTTATATGCCATATTTCCAGCAAAAATGAAAAATATGTTAAAAAAATTAGAACTTGTTAAAGATAGTCAATTGAGATCTGGAGGACTTATCTTTGCAATTATAGGATTTATAATTATTTATTATATAAAAAGTTAAAATGAAAAAATTCAAAATTATCTTTCTAACTATAGTTTTATCCTTAAGTTTTATAACACAATCTTACTCTAAACCTGTTCCAGAATCTTTTGCTGATCTTGCTGAAGAATTAATGCCATCGGTTGTAAATATTTCAACATCAACTACTGTAGTTACAAAATCTAATCCATTTCCTTTTCAATTACCTCCAGGATCACCTCTTGAAGACATGTTTAAAGGAAATCCAAAAGAAAGACAATCAGCTGCATTAGGATCAGGATTTATAATCGATGAAAAAGGGATAGTTATAACTAACAATCATGTAATACAAGATGCTGACGACATAATTGTTAGAGTAAATGGTGATCAAGAATTTAAAGCAAAAGTTTTAGGCGCTGATCCACTGATGGATATAGCTGTTTTACAGTTAGAAACAGACGAAAAGTTTATACCCGTTTCCTTTGGTGACTCTGACAAGGCTAGAATAGGTGATTGGGTGATTGCTATTGGAAATCCATTTGGTTTAGGGGGCACAGTTACAGCTGGAATTATTTCAGCAAGAAACAGATCAATTGGACTATCTAGATATGAAGATTTTATTCAGACAGATGCATCAATTAATTCAGGAAATTCTGGTGGACCCTTATTTGATATGGAGGGAAATGTTATAGGAATTAATACTGCTATTTTAGGTCGAAATGGTTCTATTGGTATTGGATTTTCAATTCCATCGAACAGTGCTCAAATTGTAATTAATCAACTGATAGAATTTGGAGAAACTAAAAGAGGATGGTTGGGTGTAAGAATACAAGATGTCACAAAAGAAATTGCAGAGGTTGAAAAATTAGACAAACCAAGAGGTGCTCTAGTTGCAAGTGTTGCAGAAAACAGCCCATCTGAAAAAGCTGGAATAAAAGCTGGTGACATTATTTTAGAATTTAATGGTAAAAAAATTAATCAAATGAAAGAACTACCAGCAATAGTTGCTAGAACACAAGTTGGTAAGAATGTTGAAGTAAAAATATGGAGAGATAACAAAGAAATTATAAAAAACGTTCTCTTAGGAAGACTTGAAACATCTGAAGATTTTAAAGTTAGTGAAAAACAAAACACAATAGATACAAGTGATCAAATTGAAGATCTAAAAATAACAGTAAGATCTCTTAACAAAGAAGATATAAAAAATCGTAAACTACCAAATCAAACCACTGGACTTGTGATTACTGGCATTCAGATTAATAGTCCATTAGTTGGTTCAATTGAGGTGAATAGTATTATTGTTGAAGCTCAAAAAGAAAGAATAAAATCTATTGATGATTTAAAAAAAATTACCAAACAAGTTTTAAACTCAAATCAAAAAACAATATTACTTGCAATCTATAATAATCAAAATCAGAGAAGATATATTGGAATTAAATTAGACTAATCATGGATTTTAAATCCAAGATTATATTAATTTCTGGACCAACTGCTTCAGGAAAATCAAGTTTTGCAATTATCCTTGCAAAAAAAGTAAATGGAGAAATCATTAATGCAGATAGCATGCAAGTTTATAAGCAATTAAAGATTCTTTCTGCAAGGCCAGATCAAAAAAAATACCAAAAAATAAGACATCATTTGTATGGCTTTCATGATGTAAAGAAAAATTTTTCAACTGGGAATTGGTTGAAATTAGTTTTTAAAAAAATTGAAGAAATTAAAAAAAGAAAAAAAACACCAATTCTTGTTGGAGGTACAGGTTTATATTTTAAGGCATTAACCGATGGACTTGTAAAAATTCCAAACATACCTTTAAAGATTAGAAATCAAATAAGACTAATGCATTCAAAAATAGGTCAAGAAAAGTTTTATAAAAAACTTTTGAAAATTGACCCAATTTCTAAAAATAAAATTGATCCAACTGATCCACATAGATCCATAAGATCCTATGAAGTAAAATTATGTACAAAGAAATCAATTCATGAATGGTATAAAAATACTAAATCTAATTTTGAAAAAAGCGATTTTTATAAAATTTATATTGACTTCCCCCGAACAGAACTAATTGAGAGAATTAATTTCAGATCTAAGGAAATGATTAAAAATGGAGCAATTAAAGAAGTAAAAAATTTTATCAAACTTAGAGTTAGAAAAGATAAAAGTGTTAACAAGGCAATTGGAATCAAAGAAATTAGCCAATACTTAAATAATGAAAAAGAATTGGAAGAAATTATTGAAAATATATCAATAAAAACTAGGCAATACGCTAAAAGACAAAGTACATGGGCAAGAGGCAATATGAATTCTTGGCTCAAATTAAAACCAAATGAGTTAAATAACTTTTTAAAAAAAATTTAAATATCTCAATCAAAACTTGACCAATTAGCACAACTTCAGCTAGATTGCGAAATGCCAAAATTATACACAGGAGCAGAAATTGTTTTTAAATGCCTTGAAGACCAAAAGGTAGAACATATTTTTGGATATCCAGGTGGAGCAGTTTTACCAATTTATGATGAACTTAAAAATCATACTTCTATTAAACATATATTGGTGAGACACGAACAAGGTGCTGGTCATGCAGCAGAGGGATATGCCAGATCATCAGGTAAGCCTGGAGTTGTTTTAGTTACGTCTGGACCTGGCGCAACCAATGTTGTTACAGCATTAACAGATGCATATATGGACTCAGTTCCTTTAGTTTGTATTTCTGGCCAAGTTCCAACACATTTAATAGGAACTGATGCATTTCAAGAATGTGATACCACTGGTATTACTAGGCCCTGCACAAAACATAATTGGTTAGTAAAAGATATAAATGATTTACCAGAAATAATGCACGAAGCATTTAAAGTTGCAACTACAGGAAGACCTGGTCCTGTTTTAGTTGATATTCCAAAAGATATTCAATTTGCAAAAACCAAATATAAAAAACCAAAAAAAGAAAAAAAATTAAATAGAAAATCAAATAACAAATTTTCTCAAAAACAAATAGATCAACTAATTGATTTATTAAAAAATGCAAAAAAACCAGTTATTTATAGTGGTGGTGGAGTAATTAATTCAGGCCCTAAGGCAAGTGATGCATTAAGAGAGTTTGTAGAATTAACTGGCTTTCCAATAACTTCTACACTTCAAGGTTTAGGTGCTTATCCTGGTGATGATAATCAATTTCTTGGAATGTTAGGCATGCATGGAACTTATGAGGCAAACAATGCTATGCATGATTGTGATCTTCTAATAAATATTGGTGCGAGATTTGATGATCGTATCACTGGAAAAATAGATGAATTTTCGCCAAACTCAAAAAAAGTTCATATAGATATAGATCCTTCTTCTATAAATAAAATTATAAAAGTTGATCTTGCAATTGTAGGTGATGTTACAAAAGTAATCGGCAGAGTAAATAAAACAATATTGAAAAACAAAAATGGCCACAGCAAATCTAATAAATCAAATATTGCTAAGTGGTGGGAACAAATACAAAAATGGAGAGAAAAAGAGTCCCTCAATTTTGTTAATAGTAATGATAGTATTAAGCCTCAACATGCGGTTCAAAGACTATATGAGTTAACTAAAGATAAAGATACCTATGTAACAACTGAAGTAGGTCAGCATCAGATGTGGGCAGCACAACATTACAAATTTAATAAACCAAATAGATGGATGACATCTGGAGGTTTAGGCACAATGGGTTATGGTTTACCGGCTGCAGTAGGTGTGCAAATTGCACACCCAGAAAAGTTAGTAGTTGATATTGCTGGTGAAGCCTCTGTATTAATGACAATGCAAGAAATGTCTACTGCAGTTCAATATAATTTACCAATTAAAATTTTTATTTTGAACAACCAGTACATGGGAATGGTAAGGCAATGGCAAGAGCTTTTACATGAAAAAAATTATTCTGAGAGTTATTCTGAAGCACTTCCTGATTTTTTAAAAATGGCTGAGGCTTATGGCTGTAAAGGAATTAAAGCAGAAAACCCATCTGAATTAGATGAAAAAATTCAAGAAATGATAGATTATAATGGTCCAGTAATTTTTGATTGTCATGTTGATCCAAATGAAAATTGCTTTCCAATGATACCTTCAGGAAAACCTCACAATCAGATGATATTAGGACCCAATGATCAAGAAGAGAATAAAATCAAGGGAAAAGGCAAAGCCTTAGTTTAATTATAATGCCAAAATCAAAATCAGCTTATAGTGTTCCGACTAAAAAAGAGAAATCTGATACATATATATTTGTAGTTTGGGTTGATAATGAGTCTGGAGTACTTGCACGAGTAGTAGGATTATTTTCTGGTCGAGGATACAATATTGAGTCTTTAGCGGTTGCAGAGGTAGATGCAGTTAAAAATATTTCAAGAATTACAATTGTTACAACGGGGACGCCCCAAGTAATCGATCAAATTAAACTTCAATTAGCTAAATTAGTCCCCGTGCATAAAGTTGCAGAATTTAAAAGAGAAGATAAAAATGTCATATTTAAAGAAATGGCATTATTTAAAATTACTGGAAAAAAAAAGAAAATGGAAAAATGTTTAAATGCCTGTAAAAAATTTGACTTAGTTATTTTAGATGAAACTAAAACATCTAAGGTTATTCAAATAACAGCATTAAGAAGAGAAATTGATAAAATTAGTAAAAAATTAAAACCTTGGGGACTTATTAGCGCTTCTAGAACCGGGGCTGTTGCGATGACAAGAGGTGCCAAAATATTTAATTAATTATAAAGGAGAAACGACATGAAAATGTTTTATGAAAAAGATGCAGATGTAGATTTAATCAAAAATAAAAAAATAGCTATTTTTGGTTATGGTAGCCAAGGACACGCTCATGCCTTAAACCTTAAAGACAGTGGTGTTAAAGAAATTGTTGTAGCATTAAGAGATGGTTCATCAAGTGTGGCAAAAGCAGAATCAAAAGGATTAAAGGTTATGAATTTATCTGATGCTGCTGCTTGGGCAGATGTAGTAATGATTTTAACTCCAGATGAATTACAGGCAGAAATTTATAAAAATCATATAGAGCAAAGAGTAAAAGAAGGAACAAGTATTGCATTTGCTCATGGTTTAAATGTTCATTATGATTTAATTAAAGCACGAAAAGATTTAGATGTATTTATGGTAGCTCCTAAAGGACCTGGGCATTTGGTAAGAAGTGAGTACGAAAAGGGTGGTGGAGTGCCATGTTTATTTGCTGTACATCAAAATGGATCAGGTAAAGCAAGAGATCTAGCATTATCATATGCATCAGCTGTTGGTGGTGGAAGATCAGGAATTATTGAAACCACTTTTAAAGATGAAGTTGAAACAGATTTATTTGGTGAGCAAACAGTTCTTTGTGGTGGATTAGTAGAACTGATTAAGAATGGTTATGAGACATTAGTTGAAGCTGGTTACGAGCCGGAGATGGCTTATTTTGAAACTGTACATGAAGTAAAATTAATTGTTGACTTAATTTATGAGGGTGGAATTGCAAATATGAATTACTCAATATCTAATACAGCTGAGTATGGTGAGTATCAGTCTGGACCAAGGATTATCAATAAGGAAGATACTAAAAAAAGAATGAAGGAAGTATTATCTGATATTCAATCTGGAAAATTCACCAAGGAATGGATGGATGAATGTAAAAACGGTCAGAAAAACTTCCTTGCAACTAGAGCCAAGTTAGCTGAACATTCTGTCGAAAAAGTTGGTGCTGAACTTAGAGCTATGATGCCATGGATAGGAAAGAAAAAACTGGTTGATAGTGATAAGAGCTAATAAAATGAAAGACCCAAAATAAACCAATAGATTTCAAAATATTTAACATTTATTTTGCAATCTCACTTATAGATTGTATTATAAATTTGCTACAAATTTAATTATGAGTGACCAAGATAAAGTTTATATTTTTGATACAACTATGCGCGATGGTGAGCAATCACCTGGCGCATCTATGAGCGTTGAGGAAAAAATTCAAATTTCAAGAGTATTTGACGACATGGGTATTGATATAATTGAAGCTGGATTTCCAATTACATCACCTGGAGATTTTGAGGCAGTTTCTGCAATAAGCAAAGGTTTGAAGAATTCAATTCCATGTGGTTTAGCAAGAGCTAAAAAAAAAGATATTGATGCATGTTATGAATCTTTAAAACATGCAAAAAGATTTAGAATTCACACATTTATATCAACAAGCCCAGTGCATATGAAGCATAAGCTGGATATGACAGATAATCAGGTATTAGATGCAATTAAGGAAAGTGTTACATATGCAAAAAAGTTTACTGATGATGTTGAATGGTCTTGTGAAGATGGAACAAGAACTACTTTAGATTTTATGTGTAAAACAATTGAGTTAGCAATAAATTGTGGAGCAACAACAGTAAATATTCCCGATACAGTTGGTTACTCCATACCTGAAGAATTTGCAAAGACAATTACACATATAAAAAACAATGTTCCTAACATTGATAAAGCAATCATATCTGCTCATTGCCATAATGATCTTGGTTTAGCTGTTGCTAATGCTCTTGCTGGTTTATCTGCAGGTGTAAGACAAATAGAATGTACAATTAATGGAATAGGTGAAAGAGCTGGAAATGCAGCGCTAGAGGAAATTGTTATGGCTATCAAAACAAGAAATGATTTGATGCCTTATGAAACTGGAATTAAAACAGAGTTGATAAGTAAAGCTTCTAAAATAGTTTCAAATGCAACTGGGTTTCCTGTTCAATTTAACAAAGCAATAGTAGGTAAAAATGCTTTTGCGCATGAATCTGGTATCCATCAAGATGGAATGTTAAAAAATAGAGAAACTTATGAAATTATGTCACCAGAGAGTGTTGGAGTAAAAAAGACGTCTTTGGTTATGGGCAAACATTCTGGAAGACATGCATTTAAGGATAAATTAAGTGACCTAGGTTATTCTAATGTAACAGATGATGTGATTCAAGAAGCATTTGGTAAATTTAAAGTTTTAGCAGATAAAAAAAAACATATTTATGATGAAGATATAGTAGCATTGGTCGATGATAGTTTAATTGTTGATAATAAAATAAATGCAATAAATTTAAAATCATTAAAAGTTTTTGCTGGTACTGGAGAACCCCAAAAAGCTGAAATGACTCTTGATGTTTTTGGTGATATTAAGAAAACTTCACAAACTGGAGATGGTCCAGTGGATGCAATATTTAAATGCATAAAAGAACTTTATCAACATGATGTTAAATTATCTTTATATCAAGTTCATGCTGTGACTGAAGGAACAGATGCACAAGCTACAGTTAGTGTAAAAATTGAGGAAAATGATAGAACTACAGTTGGTCAGTCTGCAGATACAGATACATTAGTTGCATCAGCAAAAGCTTACTTAAATGCATTGAATAAAATGCTTATAAAAAGAGAGAAAAAGTCTCTTTCTGAAAATATTGAACATCAAAAGGTAAAAGGGGGAGTTTAAATGGGATTATTTGATAGTGTTAAAAAAATTTGGAGTCAAGATATGGCTATTGATCTAGGGACTGCAAACACTCTAGTAGTTTTAAAAGGTAAAGGAGTAGTTTTAAATGAGCCCTCTGTAGTTGCAATCGTTGATCAAGGTGGAAAGAAAAATGTTCTTGCTGTAGGTGATGAGGCTAAAACAATGTTGGGAAGAACACCGGGAAATATAAGTGCAATCAGACCTCTGAGAGATGGAGTTATCGCTGACTTTGTTGTTACAGAAGAAATGATTAAACATTTTATTAAAAAAGTTCATAAAGGCAGTACGTTTGCAAATCCTAGAATTTTGATTTGTGTACCAACGGGATCTACTCCAGTTGAAAGAAAGGCAATTCAAGATAGTGCCCTTGCAGCGGGAGCAAGAAGAGTTCAATTAATTGAAGAACCAATTGCAGCAGCTATTGGAGCAAATCTTCCAATTTCTGAAGCTACAGGTTCAATGATTGTGGATATTGGTGGTGGAACAAGTGAAATAGCAGTTATGTCGTTAGGTGGATTAGTTTATTCTAAATCTTTAAGAGTTGCAGGTGATTCTATGGACGTAGCCATAGTGAATTATATGAGAAAAGAATATAATTTATTAATAGGTGATACTACTGCTGAAAAAATTAAGAAAGAAATGGGTACAGCTGTTCCAACTGGTACTAATACTTATCCAGTTAAAGGAAGAGATTTAAGATCTGGTACACCAAAAGAGGTAAATATTACTGAGGAAGATACTGCTGAAGCATTAAATGATATTATGAAAGAGATGGTTGGTGCAATTAAAGATGCATTAGAAAATACGCCTCCAGAATTATCAGCCGATTTAGTCGACATGGGATTGACTTTAACAGGTGGTGGTGCATTATTAAAAAATATTGATAAAAGGTTTTCTAAAGAGACTGGTTTACCTGTGCATATAGCAGATGACCCATTATCTTGTGTAGCAGTTGGTACCGGTAAAGCTTTGGATCAAGAAGAAACTTTTTCCACTATGTTATCTGAATATTAAAAAAAGATGGCTACAGGCAGAGACGATTTCGTAATTGCCTTTAGATCAGCTTTTTTAAAAAAAAAAGATAAACAAAAATTTTCATTACTTAGTCTAATTTTATTATCAATTGTTGTAATTATTTTAAGTGATATAAACTTTAAACCTATTAAGTTTGTAAAGATTGGTATTAATGAAATTATTTATAGATCTTCATATTTAGCATCTAAGCCTGAAAATTACCTTCAGAAATTAAATCTTAAGATTAAAAATCATCTTAATCTATTTGAAAATTTTGAAAATATAAAATTAGAATTAGAAAATTTAAAACAAGAAAAAATAACTGAAAATTTTTTGAAATTAGAAAATGAAAAATTGAGAACTCTTATTAATGAAAATATAAATTCTGATGAAATATTAGCAAAAGTTTTAATTGATCGAGAAAGCCCTTTCCTTAAGTCTATTATTTTAAATAAAGGAACAAAAGACAATGTTAAAATGGGAATGGCAATAATAGATGGTGTTTACCTTGTAGGTCAAATAATTGAGGTTAATTACACCAATTCTAGAGCTTTATTGTTATCAGATTTAAATAGTAAAATACCTTCAGTTTTAGTTCCACAAAATATTCAAGCAGTAGTTTCGGGCACTGGTAAGGATTATGGAATAATTGAACATACTAAAGATGATATTGATGAAGATTTAAATAAAATAGAGACAATAATTTATACTTCAGGCCTTGGAGGTCTTTTTAAACCTGGAATACCTATTGGAAAAATAATGAAAGACACAGAAAATAAAATAGATTTCTTCTCTGATTTCACACAATTAAACTTTATTAAAATAACTTCATTTAGCATTGGGGATAAAAATTAATGTCTTCTCTAAACAAAAGTACATTTTTAAAAGCATTCTTATCTTACTTACCGTTAGTAATTTTGTTTGTTTCTGTATTTAATGAGTTTGACTTTAATTATTTAAAAATTGAAAATTTCTCTTTTAATTTTGTTTACATACTAATTTTTTATTGGACTTTAAGAAATCCCGATAGTCTCGGATATTTTTCTATATTTTTAGCAGGAATTATTAATGATGTTGTTATAGGTATTCCTTTAGGAATAAGTAGCTTATGTTATTTAATACTATGCGCAGTCACTGCATATATAAGGAATATTACTTTAAGCCCAAATTTTGTAAAAGATTGGTTTTCTTTTTTATTTACCATAGTCTTAATCAATTCGATACAAGTCATTATATTAGATTTGATATTTTTGTTAGAGATTAATTACATGAATTATGTGGTTAACTCAGGATTTACATTTTTGTTTTATCCATTATTTTTTGTAATATTTAATTCTTTAAGTCAAACAATTTCACAAAAAAAAAATGATTAAAGAAAATTTGGGTATTAGAAAATCAGATGTAATAAACAGAAGAATGTTTATCATTGGTGTTGCAAAAATAGTTGTATTTGCAGGAATTGTTGCTCGACTGTTTTCTTTACAAATAAATGAAAATAAAAAATATCTTACACTTTCTGATAAAAATAGAATTAGAGAATGGAAACTTCCACCAACTAGAGGCAACATTGTTGATTATTTTGGAAATATAATTGCAGGCAATTTAAAAGTTTACCAATTACATATTATACCTGAACAAGTTGAAAACTTAAACTATCTTTTAGTAAGATTAAAAACACTTTTAAATTTAAGTGATAAAAAAATTCAGAAAATAGTAAAGTTAAAAAATAAATTAAAACCTTGGGATAGTATAATCGTATCTGAGAATTTAAGCTGGAGTCAATTCTTAAAGGTTAATAATTATTTGTATGATTTAGTTGGAGTAAAACCTGTAATGACAATCTCCAGGAATTATCCATTTAGTGAAATGTATACTCATGTTCTAGGCTATGTAAGTCAACCGAATGAAGAGGAAATATTAGAAAATGAAATAGTAAAAGAAAGATTTGTTCCAGGTATGAAAATTGGAAAGTTAGGTTTAGAAAAAACACTTGAGAACGAATTGATTGGGACTAATGCAATTCAAAGATATGAAGTGAATGCTTATGGAAAAAGGATAAATCAACTCGAATATCAAAAAGGACTACAAGGCAACAAAATAAGATTAACTTTAGATACCGAAGTTCAAAAGCTTTCTGCTCAATTGCTTTCGAATAAAGCTGGATCAATAAGCGTTATGGATATTTATACAGGAGATATTATAGCTATGTATTCGTCACCATCTTATGATCCAAATTTATTTTTGTTTGGAATTAGTCAAGATGAGTGGCAACTAATTAGAAATAATCCTCTAAAACCCTTGATTAACAAAACTCTTTCAGGGCTTTATTCTCCAGGGTCAACTATTAAACCTATAGTAGCCCTTTCTGCTTTGGAAAATAATATCATCAATAAAAATTTCAAAGTTAAATGCACAGGTAAAACAGAATTATATGGGCAGACTTTTCATTGTTGGAAGGAAAAAGGACATGGCTTTGTAAGTTTAAAAAATGCAATGAAGCAATCCTGTGATACTTATTTTTATGAAATTGCTAGATTGTTAGGAGTTGATCGATTAAACGTTACAGCTAAAAAATTTGGTTTAGGTGAAAAAGTATTAGGAGAATATTTTGATAATGAAAAAAAAGGTTTATTTCCAAATACTAATTGGAAAAAAAATAATCTTGGAAAAGGATGGGTTTTAGGAGAGACATTGATTACAGGAATTGGGCAAGGATACACTCAAACTACACCTTTACAATTATGTTTAATGACTGCCCAGATCGCAAATGGTGGTTATAAAATTAAACCAAAAATTATAGTAAATGACGATCCGTTAAGTTTAGAAGATGCAAAAAAATCAATGGAATTTCAGTCTTTGCAAAAACCCAACACGAGATTATTTAACAATCCAAAAAACATTAAAATAGTTCAAGAAGCAATGTTTAGTTCTACGAATGAGCAATTTGGTACTTCTTATAGATCTAGAATTGATGATCCAAAATATCAATTTGCGGGTAAAACTGGAACTGCTCAAGTAAAAAGGATTAGTAAAAGAGAGAGAGAGCTTGATCTAGAATTAGAACAAATACCTTATAAGGATAGAGATCACGCACTTTATGTTGCTTATGGTCCATATAAAAATCCAAGATATGCATTAAGTATAATTGTTGAACATGGTGGTTCAGGTAGCAAAGCTGCAGCTCCAATGGCAAAAGAATTGTTTAAATTAATAATTGATAGAGATGAGCTAAGAGACCAACAATCTAATTTTGAAAATATAAATATCTGATGTTACAACATGATAGTTTAAATTCTGAACTTTCTTTTTTTCAAAAAGTTAAAGAAATAGATTATACATTATTGATTTGTATTATTATTTTATCAATAATAAGTTTATTGGTTATGTACTCAACAGATGGTGGAGAAATACTTTATCATACCAAAAGTCATTTTAGTAAATTAGCAGTTTTCTTTCCTATGATGATAGTAATTGCATTTTTAAATATTCGACATTGGCATACTTTTGCATATGTATTTTACCTCTTAATTATTCTTTTATTATTGTATGTTTCGTTATTTGGTTTAAAAGCATCTGGCTCGCAAAGATGGATGGATTTATATCTATTTGTTCTCCAGCCATCTGAGTTGATGAAAATTGGTATTATTTTATGTCTTGCAAAATACTATCATCGAATAAAAATTGAAAATGTAAATACTTTAACAAGTATCATTTTGGTTTTAACAATTATAACAATACCAATTATATTTGTTATCTCCCAACCGGATCTTGGAACATCAGTATTAATTGCCTTGAGTGGTTTAATAATTTTGTGGTTAGGTGGAGTAAGAGTTAAATATTTCGTATATTCATTTATAACTTTCCTAATATCGCTTCCTTTTATTATATCTTTTTTAAAACCTTATCAAAAACTAAGAATATTAACATTTCTAGATCCAGACAGAGATCCTCTAGGGGCAGGTTATCAAATTATCCAATCTAAAATTGCAATTGGATCGGGTGGATTAGATGGCAAAGGATTTTTAAAAGGAACACAAAGTTATTTAGATTTTTTACCAGAAAAACATACTGACTTTATTTTTACTTTATTTTCTGAGGAATTTGGTTTTATTGGATCTGTTGGTCTTTTAATTCTTTACACAATAATAATATTAAGAATAATTCGTATTGGAGCTATATCAAGAAGTAATTTTTCTAAATTATTTTGCTTTGGTTTTGCTTTTTCAATTTTTATTTATATCTTTGTAAACTTATCAATGGTTTTAGGCTTACTTCCTATAGTTGGTTCTCCACTTCCCATCATGTCGTATGGGGGCTCTTCAATGTTAGCTACTATGATAGGCTTTGGTATTGTCTTGAGTGCAAAAATTAATCATAAGCAGACAATTGCCTAGTTAGATAAATTTCAAATAAGTATAATTTGTCACTCTAATAAATTTTATTTTATTGTATAAGAGGTCATGAATAAAAATATTAAAATTGGAATTGTAGGTGCTGGTATCCAAGGTGTTTCTAATGCTTTATTTTTACAAAAAAAAGGTTTCAACGTAACTATTTTTGACAGAGACAACCCAGGTGCTCAAGCAGCGTCATATGGAAATGCAGGACATTTTTCTCCTTATGCTTCTGTTCCAATCAATAGACCGGATGTATTAACAGATGTACCTGCAATGCTTATGAGTTCCTCTGGCCCATTAGCATTAAAATGGAACTATGTTCACAAAATGATTCCATGGTTTTTAAAATTTATAATGAGTTCAACTACCAATAAAATGATGCATACAGCAAAAAATATGCATCAAATTTTAGATCTAGCTTTACCAGCATATGATGAATTATTTGATGAAATAGATTTAGAGGGTTTGGTTGAAAATAAAGGTATTCTTTATATTTGGAATGATCAGAATTTAAAAAGTCGAGAACTTGAAATTAATGTTAGAGAAAAGCTAGGAGTTAAGCAGCAATTAGTTAACAAAGATGAAATTCATGACTTAGAACCACACATTAAACCTATTTATCACGCTGGAGTTTACTATCCTTACGCAAGACATGCTCGTAACCCAAAAAAAATACTTCTAAAGTTATTTGATTTATTTTTAAAAAAAGGAGGTAAATTTAACAAAATTAATATCAAAGATATTAATTTTGATGGTGAAAAACCTATTTTTAAAACTGAAACTCGAAGTTATATTTTTGATAAGGCAGTAATTGCATGTGGCGCATTTTCAAAAAAATTGACTGACAACTTTGGAGAAAAAATACCCTTGGATACTGAAAGAGGATATCATGTTCATTTTAAAAATTGCGATCATTTATTAACTAGACCGGTAATATTTTCAAATCGAGGTTTTGGAATAACACCAATGGAACAAGGTTTAAGAGTAGTAGGAACTGTAGAGTTTGGCGGTTTGGATAATCCTTTATCTAAATCAAGAGTTAAAAATTTAATAAATAATGCAAAATATATGCTTGGAGACCTACCCGAACATGAAGATGAGTGGTTAGGTTTTAGACCAACACTCCCTGACTTTTTGCCAGTTATGGGTCCATCTAAAAATTATAAAAATATATATTATTGTTTTGGACATCATCATTTGGGATGGACTTTAGGTCCAATATCTGGGAAGATTGTTTCTGGTATGATTGCTAACGAAAATACTAATTTAGATTTAAAACCATATAGTTCTCTTAGATTTAATTAAGTGAGCCAAAATTTTAAAGCTTACTTTATGCTGGTTTGTGCCACATTATTTTGGGCAGGTAATTTTAATATTGGAAAATTTGCGTTTATAGAAAGCATATCCCCATTTACCCTTGCATTTTTAAGATGGCTTCTAGTTTGGTTAATACTAATGCCTTTTACTTATAAGGAAATCTTAAGCTTAAAAACTATAATATTTAAAAATTTTAAATTATTATTTTTATTAGGACTTAGTAGTGTATTTTTATTTACAGCTCTTACTTACAAGGCATTAAATTATACACAAGTTATAAATGCATCACTTTTCAACACTGCGATACCAGCTACAATTATTTTGGTTTGCTTTTTACTTAAAATAGAAAAAACAAATATTTTTCAGTTATCTGGTCTGTTAATTTCAACATTAGGAATTTTAGTAATCATTACTAAACTTGATGTAGATATATTTCTATCGCTAGACTTTAACACAGGAGATTTATTTATGGTTGCTGCAATTATTTCCTGGGGGGTTTACTCTGCTTTTTTAAAAAAAAGGAATTTTGAAATATCTCTCTTAGCACTTGTTCAAATTATTTGTACTTTTGGATTATTAATGCTTGCGCCTGCTTTTTTGATTGAATTAAATCAAGGCAATTCAATAAATGTAAATTTAAATCTAATTTATATTTTGCTTTATGTTGCAATTTTTCCAAGCATTGGCTCTTATTATTGTTGGGCTGGAGCAGTATCAATTATAGGGCCAAATAGATCAGGAATATTTTTATCATTAATCCCTTTATTTAGTACGATTTTTGCAATGATATTTTTTGATGAAAAATTTTTATTTTATCATTTAATTGGAACAATTTTAATTATATTAGGTTTGTTTTTATCAAACAAAAAATTAATAAATGCTTAAAGTTGCTATTTTAGATGATTACCAAAATGTTGCACAACAGTTTGTAGATTTAGAAAAACTGTCTGGAAAATATGAGTTTAAAGTTTTTAGTGAGCCTTTTGTAGATGAGGCTGATGCTATAGAGCAACTGTTAGATTTTGAGGCATTGCTTATAATGAGGGAAAGAACACCCATCACTAAAAATTTAATTGAAAATTTAAATCGTTTAAAATTTGTTATCACTAGTGGATTAAGAAATAAATCAATTGATTTAGATACTGCAAAAAAAAGAAATGTAATTGTCTGCGGTACAGACATTAATAAAAACCCAACTCCAGAGTTAACCTGGGCGCTAATATTAGGATTAGCTAGAAATTTTAAAGAGGAATTTGACAACATGTATCAAGGATACTGGCAAACAACAGTGGGTGTTGAATTAAAAGGTAAAATTTTAGGTCTAATTGGTTTAGGTAGAGTCGGATCGCAGGTTGCAAAAATTGGAAAAGCTTTTGGCATGCAAGTTATGGCATGGAGTGAAAATTTAAATCTAGATACTTGCAAAGAACTAAATGTGCTTCCATGTAGTAAAGAAGACTTAATAAAAAATTCGGATTTTTTGTCAATTCATGTTCATGGCGGCGAAAGATATAAAGATTGTATTACAATTAAAGAATTTGATAATATGAAAAAAACATCATTTATTATTAATACATCAAGAGGAGAAATTATTAATGAGGATGATTTAATTATCGCATTATCAACGAATGTTATTGCTGGCGCAGGTATTGATGTATACGAAAAAGAACCTTTACCAGAAAATAACAAATTAAGATTTTTGCCAAATGCATTGTTAACCCCACACATAGGTTACGTTACTGCAGAAAATTATAGTACATTTTATAATCAAATGATTGAAGGTTTAGAGGCCTGTGTTAATGGCAACCCTATAAGAGTTCTAGAATAAAATGAAGCTTCCAGTTGTTAATCATGAGGATTACTTCGCAAAAATTGGAGACGATCACAAATTTCCAATTAATAAGTTTGGTGAACTAGCTAATTATTTAATTAAAAATAGAATAGTAGAAAAGTTTCACAAGCCATACGCTTGCTCCGTTGATACCTTAAACTACGCACATTCAAAAGAATATATTTTTAATATTAAAAATAAAACTCTAAGTATAGAGGAAGTAAAGAAAATAGGATTTCCATTGGTAGATAGTGTAGTGCAAAGATCACTGGTTGCAACTGGAGGAACAGTTCTTGCTTCAAAACTTGCTGTCAATTTTGGAATAGCATGTAATACTGCAGGTGGCAGTCATCATGCAAATTATAACGGAGGAGCAGGATACTGTGTATTTAATGATGTAGCTGTTGCTGCTCATTACCTAATTAATAGGGGTTTAGCAAATAAAATTCTGATAGTAGACTTAGATGTTCATCAAGGAAATGGAAATTCTGACATATTTAAAGAAAACAGAAATGTATT
>CABXRS010000006.1 GCA_902514665.1 uncultured Pelagibacteraceae bacterium
GTACATATGTTTTTGAAATTTTGATAGGTGCTTTAGCTGAAGCTTTCTTTGGTTTGCTTATAACTTTAGTTTTTGGTTTGCTTACAACTTTAGTTTTTGTTTTAGTGACTTTTTTCTTAGCTTTGGTACTCTTTGGCATAGGTCAATTTTGAGCCACGGAGTATATTCAGCAAATTATGGGTGTCAAGCAACCTGATTTGATATAAATATTTATAAATGAGCATTAATAGCAAAAATATAAATAATATTTTTTATATTTTTGTTATAGCTCACCTAATTTTCTGGACTTTAATTCCATCGCTTACTAATCATAATTTACCTCTAGACACCATTGAAGCTTTAGCTTGGGGAAGCAATTTAGATTGGGGATTTAATAAACACCCACCCATGAGTGCTTTTTTTTCAGAAGTCTTTTATCAAATTTTTGGCTCACAAGATTGGTCTTATTATTTGCTTAGTCAAATTTTTGTAGTTATTTCATTCTATTATGTTTTTAAACTCTCAAAAGAGTTCTTAAATAACAACTTATTAGGTTTAATCTCAGTTTTACTAATTGAGACTATTTATTTTTATAATTTTACTTCTCCAGAATTTAACGTAAACGTTTGCCAACTCCCATTTTGGTCACTGACTGCTTATTATTCATGGAGAATATTTAGTGGAAAGAACATTAAATTTTCCGATTGTTTTTTAGTTGGTCTGTTTGCAGCTTTTGGTTTTTTATCGAAATACTTGTTTCTTTATCTTTTAGTTTCTATTGATCTTTTGTTTATTTATCTAATCTTTATCAAGAAAGATCGAAAGTTTGATTTTAAATATTTGATAACGGCCGAAGTATTTTTAGTTATTTTGGTACCCCACTTTATTTGGCTTTACAACAATGAGTTTATTACTATTACTTATGGTCTTGCTAGAACAGGTTTAGAACAATCAAGCTCAATAAATCATATTCAATTTCCTTTAATTTTTATAGGGAAACAAATTGGGATATTAATTCCATTTTTGATTTTAACCTGGCTGTTAGTTCAAAAAATAAAATTTAAAATAAATTTAAAGGATAAAAAATTGCTTTTTTTGTTATCTATTAATCTTTTACCAATCTTTTTAATGTTTTTAACTTCAGTTATAACTGGATCAAAAATTAGAACGATGTGGATGACACCATTTTATTTATTTTTTGGGACATTGTTTGTTTATGTGCTTCAAACTCAAATCAATATAAAAAAATTAAAACCATTTGTAATTGGATTTGTGTTCTTTTTCTTCTTATCACCAGTACTGTATGCATATGTATCAATTTCAAAAGATGATAAAAGGACAGACTATCTAGGAAAAGAAATTGCTATCAAAACACAATATGCTTGGGATCAACAATTTAATTCAAAAATTAATGTAGTTTTAGGAAATGAATGGAATGCTGGTAATTTATCTTATCATCTAAAATCAAGACCAGTTTGGGAAGGTGTTGTGCAAAGAGATAAACTTGATCAATTGAAAGATTATATGTGCCTTGATAACGTATGCATGGGCTCAAGATAGTTTATGAAAAAGTTTACAATTTTAATTCCTATTTATAACGATAGAGAGTCATTAACAAAATTAATTGAAAATATTAATGGAGAGCTAGATAGCGTAAATGCTGAAGTATCAATTTTAGTAATAAATGATGCATCATCACAACAAGTTGTAGATACTTACCCAAATCTAGAAAATATCCACTCTTTTGAAATCATTAACATGAAACAAAACAGAGGACACACAAGGTGTATTGCCTCTGGTTTAAAATATATTTATGAAAAAAAAGAATTTGATTATGTAATTCCAATGGATGGAGATGGAGAAGATAGACCTGAAGAAATTAAAAATTTTATTGAACTTTCTGACCAATTAGGAGAACAATCAATCATAGGCGAAAGGGTTAAGAGGTCAGAGGGATTATTTTTTCAAATATGCTACGAATTTCACAAATTTTTAACATTAGCATTTACAGGTCAGTCAATTAAATTTGGAAACTTTACTTGTCTATCAAAATCAACAATTGAAAAAATGTTAAAAGAAAAAGCTACTTGGAGTAGTTTTTCTGGATCTTTAAGAAAAGTAGAAAAAGATTTAGTGTCTTCACCGTCAATTAGAGGAACTAGATATTTTGGACCCTCCCAAATGAGTTTTTTAAATTTATTAAAACACTCTCTATCAATTATTAGTGTTTATAGAAAAACAGTTCTAATCCGTTCTGCTTTGTTTATTGTTTTTTATATTTTGTTGATAAAAAGCAATGCGTCAGTGATAACTTCTTTACCTTTAGTTTTATTGCTAATCATGATTTATGCAATTTCTAGTTTAGCTCTAAGAGAAAATATTGATGAATTTAAAAATTGTTTATCAAATATTCATGACATTGATAAAATAAAATAATTTTTTAAGCTTTGATCATTGGTAGAGAATAAAAATCTGCTGTATCAATTTTCGAAGAATATTGTCTTCTCATATTCCACTTTTTGTGAACCCCAGCACTGGCAACACTTAAAGTAGATCTTCCATATCGATGATTGGTATTATCAATTGATCTCATTAAACTATTTATTTTTTCGTCTTTTTCAGATGTGAATAGATTTGTTTTATCACTTGCATTAGATAATCCTGTTAGCATCACACCTGCTTTTTGATAACGGTATCCGTTTTTAAAAATCTTTTCTAATATTGAAATTGCTGTTTTAACTGTTTCAATGCTATTATTTGTTGCAATTGGAAAGTCAACAGTCTTTGCATTTGAATAATAACCAAAATTTCTTTGAAAAGGACTGGTTCTAACAAATACAGTAATTGCTTTTGCAACTAATGATTCTGATCTAATTTTTTCAGACGCGTTTAAACAATAATTTGCAACTGCTTCTTGTAACTCTTGGAACATTTCAATTCTTTTTCCAAACGATCTGGATACAACACAACTCTTTCTTTTAGTGGTAGTGGTTTCTAAGCCTATACAAGGAATTCCCCTAAGTTCCATTGCCGTTCTTGAGCTTAGAACATTAGAAGATTTTTTGATCCATGTGTTAGATTTATTCTTTAATTGTTTAGCATTATAAATCCCATGCTTTTGATAAAACTTAGTTAATTGTCTTCCAACACCCCAGACATCATTGATTTCTACTTTTTCTAAAATAGGATCTAAGTTTTCTATTCCAATTAAACTGGTAACACCTGATTGTTTTTTTTTTGCAATATGGTTTGCAATTTTACTTAAAGTTTTTGTTTTAGCAATTCCGATACTAGTTGGAATACCTGTCCATTGTAAAACAGTTTCTCTAATTTCTTTACCAATTTTTTCTACATCTTCATCAGGAAAATTTGATAAATCTAAAAATGCTTCATCAATTGAATAGACTTCTATTTCTGAATTAAATCTTTTAAGAGTTCGCATCACTCTTCTAGATAAATCTCCATATAAAGAATAATTTGAGGAAAAAACTTCAACTTTATTTTTAATAATAATATCTTTCCCTTTAAAGTAGGGCTCACCCATTTTAATTCCTAAAGCTTTTGCCTCATTAGACCTTGAAATGATACAACCATCATTATTAGATAAAACAACAACAGGCTTTCGTCTTATTTTAGGATTGAACAATCTTTCACAAGAAACATAAAAAGAATTACAATCGACTAATGCTATTTTTTTAGTACGTAGAATGGATGACATAAGTAACTACTCCCCAAATAAAAATATCTTGTTCTTCATTAATTAAAATTCTGTCAGCAAATTCTTTAGATCCTGAGGTTAAAAATTTTTTATCTCGCTCTTGAACTAAAGTTTTTACCACTAACTCATCATGAACGTTTGCAATCACTGTTGAAAAGTTTTTTGGTTTTAAACTTTTATCAACTACCAATAAATCTCCATCATTAATCCCAACATCCACCATGGATTTACCCTGAACTCTGATGATGAAAGTAGCTGGAACATTTCTTATTAAATGCATGTTCAGATCAATATCTTCTTCGATATAATCAGTGGCAGGGGAAGGAAAACCAGCGCCTGCTTTATGTAGATAATAAGGGATTGTTAGTTTCATGTTCTTGTTTTGTTCTAATTTATAGACCATTTATACAATACACTCAAGAGGTTGTATTTTGAGTCTGTAACTGAATCAAAAGTGAATCAAAAGGTGAACATCCAAACTACATTTTGTATGGTTGTGGATAACTTCAACCAGAGATAGTTTAAATAATTAAAAATGAAAAAAATTTTACTAATTTTAATTTCAATATTAACCTTAAGTTCTCAAACCATGGCATACGAAGAAGCAAACTACGAGATAATAAATGAAAATAATAACTACGAAATAAGAAAATATTTTGATCGTTTGGTGATAGAAACAAACACAACACAGGGTAATGGTTTTAGAAAGTTATTTAATTATATTTCAGGAAATAATGAGCAAAAAAAAGAAATTAAAATGACTGTTCCTGTAACCCAAGAAATTAAGAATGGAAATATGACAATGCAGTTTTATTTGCCATCAAAATTCAGCAAAGATAATGCGCCCAAGCCATCTAATTCAGATATAAAAATTTTAACTATAGAAGGTGGATATTTTGCAGTGATTAAATATTCTGGAAGATCATCAGATACAAATTTTTTAAAAAATAAAGATATTTTAGAAAATCAACTTAAAAAAGATAAAATTGTAATTCTGAGCCCACCTATAAGGGCATCTTATAACTCACCATTTACTCTGCCAATGTTAAAAAGAAATGAAATAATGTTTAGAGTAGATATAAACAAAGGATAAATAAATATGAAAATACTAAAATGTCATTGTGGAAGTGTAGAGGCAGAGATTAATGTAGATGGAGATTTAGCCAAAGTAATAAAATGTAATTGTTCTATTTGTAAAAGAAAAGGTGCAATTATGTCGATGGTAAAAAATGAGGATTTCAAAATTATTAAAGGTGAAGATAAATTAAAACTTTATCAATTCCACTCTAAAGTTGCTAAACATTACTTTTGCTCTGATTGTGGAATCTATACGCATCACAATCCAAGAATAAATCCAGCAATGACAGGTTTTAATGTTGGATGTATAGATGAAATTGATACACTTGCACTAGAAAATGTTCCGGTTAATGATGGACAAAATCATCCTTTAGACCAAAAAAAATAATCTTCATGCAATCGGCAAGTCTTTGTTTTAGTAAGGTAAAAAATGACTGTGTAAAGTTTATTACATCTCAAGAAACTTCTACTGATAAATTTAAAAATAAAGAAAAGATGATAAAGTCTTTTTTGATCCCAATATGTTTTTGGATTGCAAAAAAAGCAAACAAAAAAAAACCTTATTTTATTGGTTTAGCTGGTGGACAAGGAACTGGTAAAACTACAATTAGCTCGATTATAAAAATTATATTAGAGAAATATTTTAAAAAGAAAGTATTTAAAATTTCTATCGATGATTTTTATAAAACGAGAAAAGAAAGGATAAATTTATCAAAAAAAATCCACCCAATGTTAATGACGAGGGGAGTACCAGGTACTCATGACATTAAGATGATGTTAGACTTTTTTAAAAAAGCAAAAAACAAAAAATTTAAAAAATTGAAATTACCAAATTTTAATAAAGCTATTGATGATAGATTTCCAAAGAAAAACTGGAATAATATTAACGAACAACCAGATATTATTATATTTGAAGGTTGGTGTGTGGGTGCTAGAGCAGAGATAAATAAAACTTTAAAAAAACCAATCAATTCTCTTGAGAAAACCAATGATAAAAATCTAATTTGGAGACAACATGTAAATCAGCAATTAAAAACAAAATATAAAAAGCTATACTCACAGCTCAATTGTATGATTTATTTAAAAGCAAAAAATTTCAGTTTGTTACAAAAATGGCGATTAAAGCAAGAGAAAAAACTATGGCTTAAAACCGAGAAGAAAAGTAAACATAAAATTATGAGTAAAGGCGATGTAATTAATTTTATGCAAACTTATCAAAGAATTACTCAAAATATGTTTAAGAATATGCCTAAATATGCCTCAATAATTTTAAATTTAAATGATAACCATCAAATAAAATCTACTCTATATAAAACCAAATGAAAAAAATATTAGTTCTAATTAGTTTATCATTGTTTTATTTTAGTAATGCTTTTTCAGTTACTTTATATGATGCATTAAACCAAACTTACCAAAATAATATTCAACTAAATGCTGAAAGAGAAAACATTAAAGCTTCAGAGGAAGATGTAAATATTTCAAAGGCCGATTATAAACCCTCATTAACATTAAGTGGATCCAAAAGTATTGAGGATACCAATAAAAAAACCAATCAAAGTGGAGGAAATGCAACAATCAGTGATGTTGATCCATTTACAACTTCAATTAAATTAGAGCAAACAATATTAGATTTTAGAAGAAACAAAACACTACAGAAAAGTATTACAGCATTAGATTTAGCAAAAGCTAAATTAGTAAAAAAAGAGCAGGACATCCTTCACAGTGCAATTTATGCTTTCACAAATTTAATATACACAAGAGAAACGCTCGAAATTAATGAACAAAATTTAAATCTTTTGATTAGACAGGTAGAAAATGATAAGATTAGAAGAGATAGAGGTCAAATTACAAATACGGACTTAGCACAATCAGAATCCTCTCTTGCAGGTGCTCAAGCTCAATTTGCAAAGTCAAAAAGTGATTTATTAATAAGTAAATTAAATTACGAAAATATAATTGGAAAAATTAGTGATCCAAAACAATTGCAAAAAAATTCTAATGCAATTGTTGGTATACCAAGTACTCTTAATGAAGCCATTAATCTTTCCAAACAAAATAATCCAGATATTTTAATTGCGAAACTTGATCTTGAAAAGTCTGAAAAAGATTTAGCAATTTCTGAGTCTGACTTAAAACCTACAGCATCTTTATCTTTAGAGAGATCTTATACAGATGATCTTAGTGCAACTGTAGATGAGAGGGAAAAAGATACATTAAAAGCAACTTTAAGTTGGCCTTTTTATTCTGGTGGAAAAAAAAGGTCGACTATTAATAAAAACTCAAATTTAACCACACGAAAAAGATTATTGTTAGATGATGCCATTAGAACTAATGAAACTAATATCGCTAGCGCATGGTCAAGTTTAAAATCTTCGGAAAGTTTCCTGAGTTCAGTAAAAATTCAGGTCAGATCATCCCAAATAGCTTTTGAGGGAATTTCAGCAGAGTATGAAAGAGGATCAAGAAATACTCTAGATGTAATTCAATCAAATGCATTATTACTCTCTGCTCAAATATCTTTGGCAAATTCTGAGAAAAACTACCTTATGGCCCAATATAATCTCCTAAAAGCAGTAGGGCTTCTTAACAGTCAGTATCTAAATCTTAAGTAATTATTTGACTTTTTGAGGTGCAAAATAAATATATTGCCAATGAGAACAAAATGTGTACATTTAATATCATGATTCGAGTGTTAAAAAATTTAATAAAAGAGGCAAAATATGACTAAAAATAACCTAAAAGTAGTTAAATCTACTAAAGATCAAGAGGCAGACAACAAAGAGAAAAATAAGGCATTAGATGCTGCGATAGCTCAGATTACAGATAATTTTGGAAAAGGCTCTGTAATGAAGCTAGGTGAAAAAAGAGCTATGGATATTGAGTCAATATCTACAGGATCTTTAAGTTTAGATTTAGCATTAGGAATAGGTGGATTACCTAAAGGAAGAATTGTTGAAGTTTACGGACCAGAGTCATCTGGAAAAACAACATTAGCTTTACAAGTTGTTGCTGAAGCACAAAAGGCTGGAGGAATTTGTGCATTTGTTGATGCAGAGCATGCTTTAGATCCAGTTTATGCAAAAAAATTAGGTGTTAATACTGAAGAACTTTTAATTTCACAACCAGATGCTGGTGAGCAAGCTTTAGAAATTGCTGATACACTAGTAAAATCAGGCTCCATTTCAGTAATTGTTATCGACTCTGTTGCAGCTCTAACACCTAAAGCTGAAATCGAAGGAGAGATGGGAGATCATCATGTTGGTCTTCAGTCAAGATTAATGAGTCAGGCTTTAAGAAAATTAACTGGTTCGATTTCTAACACAAACACAATGATGATTTTCATTAACCAAATCAGAATGAAAATTGGAGTTATGTTTGGAAGTCCTGAAACAACATCAGGTGGAAATGCGCTTAAATTTTATTCATCAGTCAGAATGGACATTAGAAGAATAGGTGCCATTAAGGATAAAGATGAAATTATTGGTAACTCAACAAGAGTTAAAGTTGTTAAAAACAAAGTTGCTCCGCCATTTAAAGTTGTAGAATTTGACTTAATGTATGGAAGAGGAATTAGTAAGATGGGTGAACTTGTCGATCTCGGTTCCAAAGCAGATATAATTGAAAAATCAGGAGCATGGTATGCCTACAAAGGAGAGAAAATTGGTCAAGGTAGAGAAAATGCTAAGACTTATTTAGCTCAAAATCCTCAAGTTGCTGCAGAAATTGAAATGGCTATTAGAGAGAAAGCAGGAGTAATTTCTAAGAAAATAGAGGGAAATCCGCTTGATCCTGATAAAATTGAGAAAGAAAAAAAAGTAGCTGAAAAGGAAGAAGCTGAAAAGGCAGAAGCTACTCCTCCATCTAAAAAGAATTAATAAGTCATCTTTATTAATAAAAGGCGCTTAATTTAAGCGCCTTTTTTCCCTATCGATATCTAGACATAGAATAAAAAAGCTGTATTTTAAAAAATATGGCTGACAAAACCTTAAATGAAATAAGAAGTACGTTCTTAAAGTATTTTGAAAAGAACGAGCACAAAATCGTTGAGTCTAGTAATTTAGTTCCCAATAACGATCCAACTTTAATGTTTGCTAATTCTGGGATGGTTCAATTTAAAAATGTATTTACGGGTTTAGAAAAAAGAGATTATGTAAGAGCTACTACTTCTCAAAAATGTGTTAGAGCAGGTGGAAAACATAATGATCTTGAAAATGTTGGATACACACCTCGCCACCACACTTTCTTTGAAATGCTTGGAAACTTTTCTTTTGGAGATTATTTTAAAGAACAAGCAATTCATTATGCATGGGATTTGATCACCAAAGATTTTGGTATTGATAAAGACCGTCTATATGTAACGGTATTTAACGAAGATGATGAAGCCTTCAATTTTTGGAAGAAAATAGCGGGTTTTAGCGATGATCGAATTATTAGAATAGCTACATCTGATAATTTTTGGTCAATGGGTGAAACTGGTCCTTGTGGACCATGTTCTGAAATCTTTTTTGATCATGGAGATCATTTAGATGGGGGATTGCCAGGTTCTAAAGACGAAGATGGGGATAGATTTATTGAAATTTGGAATTTAGTCTTTATGCAATATGAGCAAGTTTCAAAAGATAAAAGAATAAATCTTCCAAAACCATCAGTCGATACTGGGATGGGTTTAGAAAGGATTGCAGCTTTACTCCAGGGTACTCATGATAATTATGAAACAGATCACTTTAAAAAATTAATTAGTTCAATTTCAGAATTTACCAAAGTAAAGCAGGACAAAAATAACTTATCAAGCTTTAGAGTAATTGCTGATCACTTAAGAGCTAGTTCCTTTCTTTTAGCAGAAGGAGTTCTTCCATCTAATGAGGGAAGAGGATATGTGCTTAGAAGAATTATGAGGAGAGGAATGAGACACTCTCATTTACTTGGATCTAAGGAACCTGTCTTTAATAAAATTTTTGACTCTTTAAAAGATGAAATGAAAGGAAACTATCCAGAATTAAAAAGATCTGAAGTTTTGATAAAAGAAACTTTAAAAATGGAAGAAGAAAAATTTTTAGTTTTACTTGATAGGGGAATAAAAATTTTAAATGAAGAGATTTCTAAAATTAAAAAAGTATTGCCAGGCGAAGTTGCTTTCAAGCTTTATGATACGTATGGATTTCCCTTAGATTTAACAGAGGACATTTTAAAAAATAAATCTTTAACAGTTGATCAAAAAAAGTTTGATGAACTAATGAAAAAAAGTAAAGAGCTTGCTAAAAAGAACTGGAA
Source organism: uncultured Pelagibacteraceae bacterium (assembly GCA_902514665.1). Taxonomy (GTDB): domain Bacteria; phylum Pseudomonadota; class Alphaproteobacteria; order Pelagibacterales; family Pelagibacteraceae; genus Pelagibacter. Next base: position 10,046 of record CABXRS010000006.1, read on the forward strand.
AGGTTCCGGTGATATTTCAGAAGATCAAATTTGGTTTGGAATAAAAGATAAAACAGGACCAACAGAATTCCTAGGTTATGAATTTAACCAATCAGAGGGCGTAGTTCTATCAATTATAAAAGACAATAAAGAAACAGACAACTTATCTGCAAATGAAACAGGCATGGTAATTACTAATCAAACACCTTTCTATGGAGAATCCGGAGGTCAGCTAGGAGACACCGGAACCATTTCAGTTGGTGAATTTATTTTTGAGGTAAAAGATACCCAAAAACAACTTGGAGATCTATTTACTCATTATGGAACAATGAAAAATGGTAAAATTAAACTTAATGATATTGTTGAAATGAAAATTGATACAGAAAGAAGAAATAATTTAAAAGCTTATCATTCTGCAACTCATTTATTACATGAGTCTTTAAGAAGAACTTTAGGTAAACATGTAATGCAAAAAGGATCTCTTGTTGCACCTGACAGATTGAGATTTGATTTTAGTCATATGAAACCTATTTCAAACGATGAATTAATAAAAATAGACAAAATAGTTAATGATTATGTTAGCAATAGTAGTGAAGTAACAACAAGAATAATGACACCAAAAGCTGCAATTGAAAGAGGAGCATTAGCCTTTTTTGGCGAAAAATATGGAGATGAAGTCAGAGTCGTTTCTATGGGAAAAGATAAGGATACTTACTTTTCAACAGAGCTTTGTGGAGGTACTCACGTAAAAAATACAGGAGATATTGGAAAATTTAGAACTATTAGCCAATCTTCTATAGCTGCAGGAGTTAGAAGAGTTGAAGCTTTAAGAGACAAACAATTAGATGAATATTTAACAAATAAAGAAAAACTTAGATCATTATCTACCCAAAAAGATGAGGAAGCAGTAAAAGAAATTTCATCTAAAATTATTGAATTAGGTGGTAAACCAAATTTAGAAAATAAAGACTTAAAGAGTGCAATCAAAGATTTATCAAGACAGTTTGAACAACTGAGCGTTAAAAATGTTCTTCAGGACAAAACTAAAAATATTATTAAAGATGAAATTATCAATAGTATAAATATTAGATTTCAAAAAGTTGAAGATTTACCTCCAAAAGATTTGAGAAAGCTAGTGGATAAAGGAAAAAAAGATTTAACAGAGGGCATAGTAATAGTTTTTGCAAACAAAGATAATAAAGTTGGATTAGCAGTTGGTGTAACTGATACTTTAACTACTAAATATGATGCTGTTGAATTTGTTAAAGTTGGATCAGAGCTTATTGGTGGTAAAGGTGGTGGCGGAAGAAAAGATTTTGCTCAAGCTGGTGGCCAAGATCAAGCAAAAATTGAAGATGCTTTTGAAAAACTTAAGTCTTTAATTTAATTTTGCTTTTAGACTTCCATCAATTTCATCTAAAAATTGATTTGTTGTTAAATATTTACTTGATGGACCGATTAATATTGCTAAATCTTTTGTCATAGCTCCGTTTTCAACACATTCAATACAAACTTTTTCGATCGTTTGTGCAAAATTGATTAATTCATGATTTTCATCTAATTTTCCTCTATGAGCTAATCCTCTAGTCCATGCAAAGATAGATGCAATAGGATTTGTCGAAGTCTCTTTACCTTGTTGATGCATTCTATAATGTCTTGTTACTGTTCCATGAGCAGCTTCTGCTTCCATAATTTTTCCATCTGGTGTTAGGAGGGTGCTAGTCATTAATCCTAATGAACCATAGCCTTGTGCCATAGTATCGGACTGAACATCACCATCATAATTTTTACAAGCCCAAATATATTTACCACTCCATTTCATTGCACATGCAACCATATCATCAATTAATCTATGTTCATAAGTTAAATTATTCTTATCAAATTCTTCTTTATATTCGTTCTCAAATACTTCTTGGAAGATATCTTTAAATCTACCATCATATTGTTTAAGAATTGTATTCTTAGTTGACATATAAACAGGCCATTTTTTAATTAGTCCATAACTAAAACAGGATCTAGCAAAATCTTGAATTGATTTATCTAAATTATACATTGAGAGTGCTACCCCTGGACCAGTAAAATTAAATACCTCATATTTTATCTCATCTTTCCCGTCTTCTGATGTCCACTTAACTTCCATTTTTCCTTTACCAGGAACTTTAAAATCTGTTGCTCTGTACTGGTCTCCAAAAGCATGTCTTCCTATAATTACTGGGTCTGTCCAAGAAGGAACTAGCTTTGGAATATTTTTACAAATGATGGGTTCTCTAAAAACTGTACCACCAATAATATTCCTAATAGTTCCGTTTGGCGATCTCCACATTTTTTTTAGATCAAATTCTTCCACCCTCGCTTCATCAGGTGTAATAGTTGCACATTTTATGCCAACACCGATTTTTTTGATAGCATTTGCCGAGTCTACTGTGATTTGATCATCTGTATTGTCGCGGCTTTTCATACCAAGATCGTAATATTCTATGCCCAAATCAAGATATGGTAGGATTAGTTTATTCTTAATGAACTCCCATATAATTCGAGTCATTTCATCACCGTCTAACTCTACAACTGGGTTTTTAACCTTGATTTTACTCATTAAAATAAAAAATTATCTTATTAATTGAATTTGAGTGGTTTATATACATATTAATCAAAAATTAGCAAATAGAAGAATATGTTTACCAAAATATTTCCAAAAATTCATACTGAAGGATACAAGTTTTTAGTTATTGCTGCCTTCTTAACTATCATTTTATTAATCATTAATAACTTTTTAGGTCTAATTGGTTTTTTGTTGACGATATGGGTTTATTATTTTTTTAGAGACCCTGATAGAACTATTATAGGTGATGATAATTATCTTGTAAGTCCTGCAGATGGGGAAATTATAAAAGTTGAAGAAGTAGATGGACCCAAAGAAGTTGGTCTTGAAAATAAAAAATTTAAAAAAATTAGTATTTTTATGAATGTATTTGATTGTCACGTAAATAGAACACCATGTTCAGGAACTGTTGAGGATATCTTATACAAACCAGGAAAATTTTTCAATGCATCATTAGATAAAGCTAGTGAAGAAAATGAAAGAAACTATTACAAGATAAAAGATAAGAACAGTAATGATATTATAGTTGTACAAATTGCAGGTTTAGTAGCAAGAAGAATTGTTTGTGAAACTGATAAGAACCAAGAACTAAATCAAGGTGACAGAATTGGAATGATAAGGTTTGGAAGTCGTGCAGATATTTATTATGAAAATTATGAGCCTCTTGTAAAAGTTGGTCAAACAGCAATCTCTGGTGAGACCTTATTGGCTAAAAAATAATTATGTTAAAACCAAAAAATAATTTTAAAGTTGTTACTGACAAAAAAACAGCAAGAGTAATTTTACCCAACATGCTCACATTAATTGGAGTTTGTATTGGATTAACTTCAATTAGATTTGCCTTAGATGGAAGATTTGAGTTTGCAATTGTTGCCATAATCTTAGCAGCAGTAATAGATGGATTAGACGGAAGAATCGCAAGATTAATTAAAGGGACTTCAAAAGTTGGAAAAGAACTAGACTCTTTAACTGATATGATCAGCTTCGGTGTTGCCCCAGCCTTTATTATGTATTTTTGGAAACTAAATTCCCTAGGAAGATTTGGTTGGTTAGTTTGTCTTATATATGTAATTTGTGTCGCTCTAAGATTAGCACGGTTTAATGTTAATTCTAGTCAAGAACCTTCATGGAGAGATAATTTCTTTGAAGGTGTACCATCTCCAGCTGGTGGGATTTTAGTTTTGACACCATTGATATTCAGCATGACTAATTTCGAATTTACTCCAATTAATTATGACATAGTTGTTCCAATTTTCTTTATTGCAACCTCATTTCTTTTAATAAGTAAGTTCCCCAGTTACTCTTTTAAGAAAATCGTTATTCAAAGAAAAATAACAATTTTCCTTTTATTTGGGATAGTTTTATTTTTTGGTTTACTTTTAATCTATCCATTTAATGTAATTGCTATAAGCGCAATTGTTTACTTATTAATACTCCCTATAAGTTTTTTCCATTATAAAAAATTAAAAAAACAAAATGAAGACCAAAATTTCATAGATGAGGATGATGATCTTGAAGATGTGTTGTAATGAAAAAAAATGTAATTGTTTCACTAGCTGATGCCAACTATTATCCTTTAATAAGTGAATTAATAAATTCTATTAAAAGGTTTGAAAAAAGTAGAGATGTTGCAATATGCATTTTAGATGCTGGACTTTCTGATCAGCAAAAAGATGAATTGGCATCAAAAGTGGATGAAATTAAATCTGCAGAATGGGATATACAAGTTCCATATAAAAAAATCAAAGGTCGTGAATGGTTAAAGAGCCAAGTTTCTAGAGCTTTTCTGCCAAAATATTTCCCTAGTTATGAAAAATATCTATGGATTGATTGCGACGCATGGGTAAATGATTGGCAAACTATAGAATTATATTTTAAAGCATGCGAAAATGAGAAATTAGGAATTACACAAACCATAGGCCCTGGTTACAAAATTACCTCTAGAGTTAATTGGGTTTTCGGAAAGCTTGCAATAATAAAATCACAAAATTTTAAACATGCTATTAAATCTAAAATAAGTAATGAAAAAGCAAGAAAGTTAGCATTCGCACCACACATTAATATTGGAGTTTTTTCATTAGAAAAGAAATCTACCACTTGGGAAAAATGGCAAGAGAATTTAAAACAAACTCTTAAAGGAGGAGATATATTTGGATCTGAACAACTTGCTATGAACATGTCTGTTTATATTGATAATGTAGAAACAGAATTTTTACCTTTAAATTGTAATTGGATAACTAGTAATCTTTTACCAAAATTTGATGAGGTTAATAATACTTTTGTAGAACCATACTTGCCAAATTATAAGATAGGCATTATGCATCTTGCTGCAGGTGTCTGGAAGGACAATAAAGATATGAGATTAAATAAAGAAATAAAAATAGATATCAAAACACTTCAAGGCAAAATTTTAAACAAAAGTTTAAGATTTATAAATTAATTGAAAAAAAATAAAATTTCAAAGAATTGGATTAATAAGCAAAGAAGAGATATCTACGTAAGACTATCTAAAGTGGATGGATACAGGGCAAGATCAGCCTATAAACTAATTGAAATAGATGAAAAATTTAAAATATTTAAAAGAGGATTATCAGTAATTGATATAGGAGCAGCTCCTGGTAGCTGGTCACAATATTCATCAAAAGTTATTAAAAATGGAAAGCTCATTTCAATCGATCTTAAAAAAATGGAACCAATAGGAAACAGTGTTCAAATACAGGGCAATTTTACAGAAGATAAAATACAGGATGAAATTAAAAATAGTTTAAATACAAAAGTAGACGTAGTTTTGTCAGATATGGCTGTAAATACTACAGGAATAAAGAATATTGACTCCATTCAAACTGGTGAGTTGTGTAAAGAGGCGATGCTATTTGCTAAAGAAATGATTAAAGAAAATGGTTACTTCATATCTAAAATTTTCATGGGTGGGACATTTAACGAAATCGTCGCAGAAGGTAAAAAGTTTTTTAAAGAAGTAAAGGTTTTTAAACCTAAATCAAGTCGCAAAGATTCAAAAGAAAGTTTTATAATTTGTAGAAAAATTAGATAGAGACTTTAAATTTGAGAGGAATCATATATAAAAGATCATGGTTCCTATAAAAGAAGCACTTACCTTTGACGACGTAACATTAGCGCCGAATTACTCAGAAATACTACCGTCAGAGACTGATACTGCTGTTTCATTAACCAATAATCTAAACCTTAAAATACCACTTTTGTCCTCTGCAATGGACACAGTTACAGAAAGCAAAATGGCTATTGCTATTGCAAAAGCAGGTGGAATAGGTGTTATTCATAGAAATTTAGATATCAAAACACAAGTTTCAGAAATTAAAAAAGTTAAAAAACATTCCTTAAAAGTTGGAGCAGCTGTAGGGGCGTCAGACAAAGAATTTAATAGAGCAAAAGAAATTATTAGAGAAGGTGTGGACTTAATTGTGGTGGATACAGCACATGGACACACAAGAAAGGTCGGAGAAATTATTAAATATATAAAAAAAATTAAAAACAATAAAATTGCGTTATGTGCAGGAAATATTGCAACACCAGATGCGGCAAATTTTTTAATCAAATTAGGAGTAGACATAATTAAAGTTGGAATTGGTCCAGGCTCTATTTGTACTACTAGATTAGTCGCGGGCATTGGGGTTCCGCAGCTAAGTGCAATTTTGACAGTTAGAAATGGAGTTAAAAATAAAAAGGTTAAAATAATTTCTGATGGAGGAATAAAATATTCTGGTGATTTGGCAAAAGCTTTTGCTGCAGGTGCAGATGCTGTAATGATAGGTTCATTATTTGCTGGAACAGATGAGACCCCTGGAAAATTAATAAAAAAAAAGGGTAAGATTTTTAAAAGCTTTCGTGGAATGGGCTCTGTGGGCGCCATGAACCAAGGTTCAGCAGATAGATACTTTCAAAATAAACAAAAAGATATGTCTAAATATGTACCAGAGGGTGTTGAAGGTTTTGTAAAGTACAAAGGAGACGTTGAAAGCATTATTTATAAATTGGTTGGAGGTTTAAAATCTTCCATGGGATATTTAGGTTCAAAAAATATTATTGGACTAAGAAATAAACCTCACTTTGTTAAAATTACAAAAGCGGGCTTTTATGAAAGTATGGTTCATAACGTTGATGTAATAAAAAGTGATAGTAAATACTAATGAGTAAAATTTTTAAATTAATATTTATAATTGTATTATTTTTTTCATTTAATACTCAAACATTTAGTAAAGAAAATTTTTTTAAAAAAGCTTTAAAATTGTATGAAAAAGAAAAATATGAAGATGCTCGTTTCCTATTTGAAAGAAATATAGTTTTTAACCCGAAAGATGCTACTTCATATTTATACCTTGCCAAAATTTATAATCACGAAGAAAATCAGCGTAAAGAGGAGTTTAATTTAGAAACTGCTCTTTTAATAGAACCAGATAATGAAGAAGCTATATTAATGATGATGAAAATAGCAATTGAAAAATCAAATTATGCCGAAGTTAAAAATCTGTCTGATACATTTTCAAAAGTTTGTAAAAATTTATGTGATGAAAATCAGGAAATTAAAGAGTCATTAAAAAATATAGACCCAAAAAATGAGTCTTGATCAAAATCTGGATAAAGTTGTAATCATAGATTTTGGTTCACAGTTCACGCAATTAATTGCAAGAAGAATTAGAGAATTAGGTGTTTTTTCTGAAATTGTAAGTCATAAAAAAATTAGAACTATCGATATCAACCAAAGTGTAAGAGGAATTATTTTATCTGGAGGTCCTTTAAATGTTTACCAAATCAATAAATATTCATTTGATAGAAAAATATTGGAATTGAATATTCCAATTTTAGGAATTTGTTTTGGTCATCAAATTTTATCGAAGTTAAATGGGGGTAGAGTAAAACAATCAAAACATCGTGAATTTGGATTTGCTAACATTTTTAAAAAAAAAGATAGCCTATTAACTAAAAACTTCTATGGTTCCAAAAAAACTAAAGAAGTTTGGATGAGCCATGCAGATCAGGTGTCCAAATTACCAAAAAATTTCAAGGTTATTGCTTCAAGTACAAATTCTAAATATGCCATAGTTGAAAATAAATTAAAAAAATTTTATGGTGTACAATTTCATCCTGAGGTTACTCATACTGAAAATGGAAAAAAATTAATTAGTAACTTTGTATTTTTAATATGTAAGATCAAAAAAAATTGGTCTTCAAAAGATCAAAAAATAAAATTAATCACTGAAGTAAGAGATCAAGTAGGTACCCATAAAGTTATTTGCGCTTTATCTGGAGGAGTAGATAGCAGTGTAGTTGCTCAATTATTAAATAAAGCAATTGGCAAAAAATTATATTGTATTTTTGTTAATACAGGCCTTTTAAGAAAAAATGAAGAAACTCAAGTAGTTCGAACTTTTAAGAAGAAATTAAAAATGAACCTTATTTATGTAAATGCAGAAAAGGAATTTTTAGGAAAATTAAAAAATGTTTCTGATCCAGAAAAAAAAAGAAAAATAATTGGAAATTTATTTATTAAAATTTTTGAACGATATGCCAAAAAAATTAAAAATGTTAAATTTTTGGCCCAAGGGACGCTTTATCCTGATTTGATTGAAAGTAAATCTGTAACAGGCAGTCAAACCTCTAAGATAAAATCTCATCATAATGTTGGTGGTTTACCAAAAAAAATGAACTTAAATCTTGTAGAGCCATTAAAGTTTTTATTTAAAGATGAAGTTAGAAAATTAGGTTTAGAATTAAAATTAAGTAAAGAGATTATATCGAGACACCCTTTCCCTGGCCCTGGCCTAGCAATTAGAATGCCAGGAATTATTACCAATGAAAAAATTAAAATTTTAAAGGAAGCAGATTATTATTTTATACAAGCATTGAGGGAACATGGACTTTATCATAAAATTTGGCAAGCATATGCAGCTTTGCTTCCTGTCAAGACTGTTGGTGTAATGGGTGATAATCGTACTTATGAGTATTTATGTCTTTTAAGAGCAATTACATCTGAAGATGGAATGACAGCAGATTTTTTTGAATTTAGAAAGTCCTTTATGCAAACTATTTCAAATAAAATAGTCAACAGCATAAGAGGTATAAATAGGGTTGTTTATGATGTTACCTCAAAACCCCCAAGCACTATTGAATTAGAGTAGTTTTAAACTATAAATTACATATATGAAATATTTACACACAATGATTAGAATTAAAGATGTAGATGAGTCTTTAAAATTTTTTTGTGATGGACTTGGTCTTAAAGAAACAAGAAGAATGGAAAATGAAAAAGGAAGATATACACTTATTTTTCTAGCTGCTCCTAATGATGATAAAGCAGAAATTGAATTAACTTATAATTGGGATGGAGACGAATTGGGAGAAGGCTCAAGAAATTTTGGTCATCTCGCTTACCGTGTAGATAATATTTATAAAACTTGTGAAAGATTAATGGATATGGGTTATACTATAAATAGACCACCAAGAGATGGTCACATGGCATTTGTTAGATCTCCTGATAAGATTTCTATTGAAATTCTACAAGAAGGAAACCTAGAGCCTAAAGAACCTTGGGTTTCTATGGAGAATTCTGGCTCTTGGTAAGCCAATGAATAAAAAAATATTATCTATAATTAGAAAAAAAAATAAAACTAAAATAGTAAGTTTATCTGCTTATTCCAAAAATGTAGTAGAAATAATCGATAACCACTGTGATATAGTTCTTGTTGGAGACTCGCTTGGATCTGTTTTATATAATTACAAATCAACACGACAAGTTTCATTAGATACAATGATCGAACATTCTAAAAGTGTGAGACTGGGTGTTAAAAAAAGTTTGATGGTTGTTGATATGCCTTATAACACTTATCGAAATTCTATGGAGGCACTTAAGAATGCAAAAAAAATAATGTCAAAAACTAAATGTGATGCTTTAAAATTAGAAGGTGGAAAAAAAATTTATAAAATCATTAAAAAATTAGTAAAGAATAATATTCCTGTTATGGGCCATTTGGGACTTCTTCCACAATCAGCTAAGAATTTTAAGTTTAAGGGTAAAAAAAATTATGAAAGAGAAAAAATTTTAAAAGAAGCAAAATTACTAGAAACTGCGGGTGTTTTTTCAATGGTATTAGAATGCATAGAAAGCTCACTAGCAAAGGCTATTACAAAACAAATCAAAATCCCAACCATTGGTATAGGAGCTTCAAATAATTGTGATGGACAAATTTTAGTTTTTGATGACTTAATTGGTTTAAATCCAATTAATGTTAGATTTATAAAAAAATACACGAATATTAGAAAAGAGATTTCTAAAGCTGTATCAAATTATGCAAGAGAAGTGAGAAGTAAGAAATTTCCTTTAAAAAAACACTCTTATTAATTAAAAGTATTTTTTAAACTCTTCGTTAATATTTAAAATTTCTAAATCTACTAACCCACCAATTACCAGCTGTAGTCCAACTAATAAAATAAATACTAAACCAACATAAGCAATCCACATGTGTTTTTGAATATAGTTTGCCATATATGTAGCTAAAGCACCGGTAAGAACAACAGATAACATTAGCCCAAATATCATATATCCAAAATATCCTTTTGCAGCCGCCACAACACCTATAACATTATCAAAACTAATCATGATATCTGCAAATAAAACTTTTCCAATACTGCTTATATATGAAGGTTCCTTACCTTTTTTTGTAGTAGGCTTTATTTTTTTAATATCTAATAAATCTTTTCTTAGATCATTAACTATCCAAATTAGTAACAAACCACCTAAAATTTTTATAAAATAAAATTCAAATAAAAAAGTTGCGAACACTGCAAAAAAAATTTTAAAAACAAAGGCTCCTATTACGCCCCACATAATTATTTGTTTTCTATTTTTTGGAACAAAATTTGATGCGATTGAACCAACTATTACAGCATTATCTGCAGTTAATATTATGGTTATAAATATAATATTTGTTAAAATTAAGAGTTCTTCAATCAATATTATTTAATAATATTTTAATTTTTGAATTTTTCAATAAATACTATTTCAAACCGGTAAGTTCACTACCGGCTTAATTTTATGCTTCGAGTGTAAAAATTAGTACTTTGATTTTTTAGTGCCTTCAATAACGTCTTTTAGTTGATTATACTCTTTACAGTTACAGCTTTCCAGTATCTTTAACCTTTCATTTGCCAAATTTAATCTGTTTGTTGCAACATATAATTCACCCAGGTATTCATTTATACCTATATGACTTGGTTCAATTTCTAAACCTTGTAAATAATATTTTTCACCATTTTCATAGTCCCCTAGCTTTCTAGTCGTGAATCCTAGATAATTTAAAGTATCAGGTTTGTTAGGTTTTTCTGAGTTTGATTTTAATAGTAACTTTTGAGCCTTAGCATATCTTTTTTTTGCCTTTTCAATTTTTCCCTTTGCTTCATATTTTTTTGCAAACTTAATTGACTCAACTGCTTTATCATAATTTGATTTTACTTTTGATGAAGTAGAATCTGATCCTGCTGAAAAAGAATTTGTTGTAAGTAATGCTAAAAATAAGATTAATGATATTTTTTTAATCATTTTTAAATTTCTCCATTATATTTAAAGGTTTTAAAAACAATCCACTCTCTATCAGATTATCTCTTATTGATTTGGCCATAGATAATGAATTAATATTATCTCCATGTATACATACAGAGTCTATTTCACAAGCTATCTGCTTTCCACTGTGACAATTAAGCGACTGATTTTTAATCATTGATAAAACATGTTTTTTTGCTTGTTCTGGGTCAGTTATCAAAGCATGAGGTTTTTTTCTTGATACCAAGTTTCCATCATCCTCATAATTTCTATCAGCAAATATCTCACATGCTATGCGCATATTTAGTTTTTTGCCTGCTTCCTCCATTTTAGATCCAGTTGGAACTAAATAAATCAGATCTTTGTTAATTTCATTTATTACTTTTGCAATGGTTGATGCTAATTCAAAATCTTCACAAGCCATATTATTTAAAGCACCGTGTGGTTTTATGTGTGTAACATTTTCTCCATGATCTTGAGCAATTTTTTGAAGAATTTCATATTGATCAATGATTAATTGCCTGACTTCCTTTGGTGCGAGATCCATTCTTTGTCTTCCAAAATTTTCTGGATCATTAAATGATGGATGAGCACCAATACTAACTCCATTTTTTTTTGATATTTGGACTACTTCATTCATGGACTGACTATCTCCAGCGTGATATCCACAAGCTATGTTAGCAGAATTTACTATTTCAAGTAAATCTGGATCATATTTATTTGAATGGTGTTTTGATTTTTCACCTAAATCACAATTTATATTAATTTCCATACCCTTAATTGTTGAAGTATAACATGGCATGTTAAAAAATATATCAAATCTTGGTGACGCAGCTTTATATTGTGACTTTGGTATACAGGTAAATAAAGAAACGAATTTAGAAGTAATAAAATATTTCAATACTATTAGAGAAAAAAAAATTAAAGGAATAAACAACCTTACTCCATCATATAATAAATTAATTATTTCATTTGATCTTCGAGTTACCAATTTTAGTGAAATTAAAAATAAAATTGAAAACTTAGATACAACTATCGAACAGAACAAAAATAATAAAAAAATTGTAGTACCTGTTTGTTGTGAGGAAAATTTCGCTTTAGATAAAAGTAGATTAGAAAAAAAATTAAATTTAAGTTATCAGGAAATTTTGACAAAGTTTTTTGATAAAGAGTATTTTTGTTATATGACAGGTTTTATTGCTGGAATGCCTTTCTTGGGAGATATAGATGAAAATTTAAGAACTCAACGTTTAGAAACTCCTAGAGTAAAAGTACCCCAGGGATCAGTCGGTATAACTGAACAATTTGCAAATATTTATACTTTTGATAGCCCAGGCGGTTGGAATATAATTGGAAACACTCCTTTAAAAGTATTTGATGATAGTAAAGAGAGAGATCCAAATTTAATTAATCCTGGAGATACAATCGTTTTTAAAAAAATTTCACGACATGAATATGAGAGTAGCAATGACAAGTAATTATTTTGAAATATTAAGGGGTGGCATTAATACAACCTTCCAAGATAAAGGAAGAGAAAATTTATATCATATTGGTATTCCTTTTAGTGGTGTAATGGATAACCGAAATTTCCTTTTAGCAAACAAATTAGTTGGTAATGATTTGACTGCTCCTGTTATTGAATTTGCTTATCAGGGCCCACATTTGAGATATACAGGTGATCAATTAAATTTTGTAATTACTGGAGATGTAATTTTTAAAATCAAAAAAAAAGATTATGAAATTGACGGAGATTGTTATCATAGCTACCATTTAGAAAATGGCGATGAAATTAATATAATTTCTACGAACAAATCTGTTTATGGTTACTTTGCAATAGGGTCTGAAATTGATCTTAAATTGCAGTGGAAAAGTTGTTCAATAAATACTAAAGCAAATATTGGTTCAAATAATGGAAAGAAACTAGATAGTGGACAAAAGATAAATCTATTAAAAATCAATTCTGACAAAACACTTAAAAAAGTAAATTATATAAACAGTAAAATTGAAAATTTAAGAGTTATTAAAGGAACAAATTTTGACTATTTTTCAGATGAGGGAAAAAAAATATTTTTTGAAAAAGAATTTATTGTTTCAAAGTTATCTGACAGAATGGGGATGAGACTTGAAGGGCCAAAAATTGAAAATATTGTAAATACCAATATTAAGTCTGAGGGTTTGGTCAAAGGTGTCATCCAGGTTCCAGCTGATGGTAATCCAATAATTATGCTATCAGATCATGGCACAGTAGGCGGTTATCCAAAAATAGGTGTTGTAGTGAGCGTTGATTATGATCGCTTAGTGCAGTTAGCACCAGGTTCGAAAGTGAAGTTTCAAGAAATAGAATTATCAGATGCAGAAACTTTATTTAAACTGTATGAAATGGAGACAAAAAATTTACTTAATCAAATTTGATGAATATAATCAAAAAATTACCAGGACCTTTATTAGTATTTCTGGGCGCATTTAGTTTAAGCTTTGGTGGATTAATAGTAAAATCTTTTGAGGGAGCAACTCTTTGGCAAATTTTATTTTGGAGAACTGTTTTTTTTCTAATTATAATTAGTCTTTATTTAATCATAACTTACAAAAAAAAAGTATTTCGTTCATTCTATAACTTAGGATTTCCAGGATTTATTGGAGGTTTTGTTTTATCGTTTGGTTTTTGCGGTTACGTTTTTGCGATGTATAACACGACTGTTGCAAATGCTAATTTCATTATTCAAACTCAAACAATCTTTTTAGCAATTTTTGGATATTTTTTTTTAAAGGAAAAAATTTCAGTCATCACACTCACTTCTATAATATTAGCAATTTCTGGTATCCTGTTGATGGTAGGAAGCTCTTTATCTCCTGGTCAAATGACAGGTAATATTGCTGCATTTATAATGCCAATTTCATTTGCAGTTTTAATATTAGTTGTAAGAAAATATCCTAATGTAGATATGGTGCCTGCACAATTTATTGCTGGAGTTTTTGCTCTAACTATTGGGTTTTTAATGTCTGGAAAAATTTTAATTTCTGTTCATGATATTTTTTTAGGTTTCTTGGCAGGTTTTATGCAATTAGGATTTGGATTTATTTTAATTACAATTGGTGCTCAAAGAACACCATCTGCTATGGTTGGAATCATAATGTTGACAGAGGCAGTTTTAGGGCCGCTTTGGGCATGGATATTTATTAACGAACAGCCACCATTTATAGTGATTATTGGAGGGGCAATTGTAATTTTTGCAGTATTACTTCAATTTTACAATCTTTATTCCTTAGAAAAAAAGACTGCTTAAAATATTGACATTAATCAATATATGTTAGATTATTTCTTTACGGGAGAGATCACAATTTTATTGTGACACCGAAGGAGCAACCACCCAGGAAACTCTCAGGTAAAAGGACCGTAACATATTAACTCTGGAAAGAGATTAGATTCTCGCCGAAGGAGTAAAACTCTCAGGCAAATATACAGATGGGTACGAAGAGTTAGTATGGAAATTAAAAAAACATCTTTAAATAAGTTACATCAAGATTGTCAGGCAAAGTTTGTTGAATTTGCTGGTTATGAGATGCCAATTCAATATAGCAAAGGTGTCATAGAAGAGCATAAATTTACAAGATCACATGCTGGTATCTTTGATGTTTCACATATGGGTCAATTATTTATTTATGGAAATGAAAATCTAACATCCGATCTTGAAAAAATTTTTCCCTTAGATCTAAAAAATCTTCAACAAAATTACTCTAAGTACAGTTTTCTTATGAACGAAGAGGCAGGTATTTATGATGATCTTATAATTACCAAACTGGAAGATGGATACTTAATTATTTTAAATGCTGCATGCAAAGAAAAAGATTTTGAAATTTTAAACAATATATTGTCTAAAAAATATAAAATGGAATTAAGTAATGATAGAGCTCTAGTTGCAATACAAGGTCCAAAAGCAGTAGAAATTTTAAATAAAACTATAAATGGGGTTAAAAACCTAACTTTTATGAGTGGTGACTGGTTTGATTATAATGGTCAAAAGTTATTTGTTACTAGATCAGGATATACAGGAGAGGATGGTTTTGAAATATCCATTCTAAATGATTTAGCTGAAGAATTCACAAAAAGCTTAATTAAGAAGGGTGCAGAATTAATTGGTCTTGGAGCAAGAGATACTTTGAGATTAGAGGCTGGATTATGTTTATATGGCCATGAGTTAGACCTAAATAAAACTCCAGTTGAGGCAAACCTTAAATGGGCAATATCAAAGGAAAGATTATCGAATGGAGGTTTTGTTGGTTCTAATAAAATAATTAATCAAATTAAGGATGGTGCAAAACAAATAAGAGTTGGAATTAAACCTGAAGGCAGATTAATCGCTAGAGAAAAGACAAAGATTTTTAATGAAAGTGAATTACCAATTGGAGAAATAACAAGCGGTACATTTGGTCCAAGTATTAATGGTCCAATAGCAATGGGATATGTTGATAAAGAATTTTCTAAAATCGATACTAAAATTTTATTAGAGGTAAGAGGTAAAAAACATCCAGCAAATATTTGTAAGTTACCGTTCTACAAAAAAAGTTACGTGAAAGGAGTGAATTAATGAGTGAAGTTAAATTTTCAAAAGAACATGAGTGGATTACTTTAGCAGGAGATGTAGCCACAATTGGTATAACTCAACATGCAACTGAAATGCTAGGTGATATAGTATTTGCAGAATTACCTGAGAAGGGCTCAAATGTTGAAAAAGATGGAACTGCTGGAGTAGTTGAATCTACTAAAGCCGCAAGTGACGTTTATACACCTGTAAGTGGGGAAGTAGTTGATATAAACAAAGTTATTGTTGATGATCCAGCAAAAATAAATGAGGATCCCGAGGGTGCAGGTTGGTTTTTTAAATTAAAAATTAAAGATATTTCTGAGTTAGATAGTTTAATGAATAAAGAGGAATACGATAAGTTTGCAAAGGAGAGCTCTAGTTAATGTTACATAATTCACAAAAAGATTTTTTGAGAAGACATATCGGTCCGTCTGAGGAAGATCAAAAAAAAATGCTCAGTGAACTTAAATATAGTTCTTTGGATGAACTTATAAAAAATACTGTTCCAGAAAAAATACAGTTTAAAGGTGAACTAAATATTGGCGATTCTAATTCAGAATATGAAGCGCTAAGAAAATTAAAAGTGATTTCAAAAAAAAATCAGATTTACTCTAATTTTATTGGTATGGGTTATTATGGAACTTACACACCCTATGTAATTTTAAGAAATATATTAGAAAATCCTGGTTGGTATACTTCATACACACCTTATCAGCCTGAAGTAGCTCAAGGTAGGTTAGAAATGTTACTGAACTTCCAACAGATGATTGTTGATTTTACTGGTATGGACATTGCTAATGCATCTTTACTTGATGAAAGTACAGCTGCTGCTGAAGCTGTGGGTTTGAGTTACAGATTAAATAAAAGTGATTGCAAACTAGTATTTGTATCAGAAAACTGTCATCCACAAACAATTGATCTCATAAAAACTAGGTCAGAACCTATGGGGCTCAAAGTTCTTGTCGGAAATGAAGATAAAGTTTTAGAGAATTTAAAAGAAGATGTTGTATGTGGAATTTTACAATATCCTGGAACCTTAGGTGACATTAAAGATCCAAGTGAATCAATAAGTAAAATCCATAAAAAGAATGGTAAAGCGATACTTGCATGCGATTTACTTTCACTTGCTAAATTGAAAACACCAAGAGAACTAGGTGCTGATATAGCCGTGGGTAGTTCTCAACGGTTTGGAATTCCGATGGGTTATGGTGGTCCTCACGCAGCATTTTTTGCAACTAAAGATGAATATAAAAGATCTTTACCAGGTAGATTAGTGGGAGTTTCAGTGGATAGACACGGAAATAAAGCTTATAGATTATCATTACAAACTAGAGAGCAGCACATAAGAAGAGATAAAGCTACAAGCAACATTTGTACAGCTCAAGCCTTGTTAGCAATTGTGTCAGCAGCATATGCTATTTATCACGGTCCAGAGGGAATTAAAAATATTTCTGAAAGAGTATCTCAATTAGCAAAAAATTTTGCTGATAAAATAAAACAATCTGGATATGAATTATATTCAGATTATTTTTTTGATACTGTAACTATTATCACTAAAGATAAGACTGATCAGATTTTCGAAAATGCTTTAAATCAAAAAGTTAATATTAGAAAAGTAAATTCGGAAATGTTGTCTGTATCTTTCGATGAAAGAAAAAATGTTTATAGAGTAAACCAACTACTAAAAATTTTTAATGCAGCAGAATCAATTAAAAAAGAAGATCCTGTAGCAAATTTAGTAAATTTACCAAAAAATTTAATTAGATCTTCTAAATATTTAGAACACCCTGTTTTTAATTCATACCATTCAGAGACAGAAATGCTTAGATATCTTAAAAAGTTAGAAGATAAAGATATAGCTCTTAACAGAACCATGATTGCACTAGGCTCATGTACTATGAAATTAAATGCAACTGCAGAAATGATACCTATTTCATGGAGAGAATTAGCTGAGCCTCATCCGTTTGTCCCTGTTGAACAGATGGAGGGTTATAGAGAATTGTTCACTGATCTTAAAAATTGGCTAAGATCAATCACTGGTTTTTCTGGAGTTTCGCTTCAGCCGAATGCAGGTGCTCAAGGTGAATATGCGGGATTAATGGTAATACGAAAATATCACTTAGACAGAGGTGATGAAAATAGAAATATATGTTTAATACCAAGCTCAGCACATGGAACAAATCCAGCAAGTGCACAAATGGTTGGAATGAAAGTTGTAGTAGTTGATTGTGATAAAGAAGGGAATGTAGATTTTGAAGATTTAAAGAAAAAAGCAGAAACACATTCAGAAAATCTTGGAGCTTTGATGGTTACATATCCATCTACACATGGTGTTTTTGAAGAAAAAATATCTGATATCTGTGATTTAGTTCATAAACATGGTGGTCAAGTTTATATGGATGGTGCAAACCTAAATGCGCTAGTAGGCATTGCAAAACCTGGAAATTTTGGTCCAGATGTTTGTCATATAAACTTACACAAAACTTTCTGTATTCCACATGGTGGTGGAGGGCCGGGTATGGGTCCAATTGCTTGCAAAAGACATTTACAAGTTTATTTGCCCAATCATCCAGTGGTTAAAGATTGTGGTCCTGCTACAGGTATAGGCGCAGTATCTGCAGCACCTTGGGGTAGTTCAAGTATTTTATCAATTTCATGGATGTATATAAAAATGATGGGATCTCAAGGTTTAAAATTAGCTACAGAAGTTGCTATTTTAAACGCCAATTACATAGCTCATAGATTAAAAAACCATTTTCCAATTTTATACAAAGGTACTAATGGGCTTGTTGCTCATGAATGTATAATCGATATTAGATCAATTAAAAGTGAAACGGGTGTTAGTGAGGAAGACATTGCAAAAAGATTAATAGACTATGGTTTCCATGCACCAACAATGTCGTGGCCAGTTGCTGGTACAATGATGATTGAACCAACTGAGAGTGAAAGCTTACCGGAAATAGATAGATTTTGTGATACTTTAGTAAACATTAAAACAGAAATAGAAATGATTAAATCTGGTAAATTTGATAAAGTAGATAATCCAATTAAAAATGCACCTCATACTGATATTGAACTTTCATCAGATGAATGGGAACACAAATATTCCAGACAGCAAGCAGCGTATCCTGCAAAATTCTTGAAAACAAATAAATTTTGGCCTCCAGTCGCAAGAGTAGACAATGTTTATGGAGATAAAAATATTTTTTGTACTTGTCCTAGTATGGATGAGTTTAAAGAAGATGCAGCATAAAAATAAATGAAAATTGCTGTTGTTGGCTCAGGTATTTCTGGTTTAAGTGCAGCATACTATTTATCTAAAAAACATCATGTAGATCTTTTTGAAAAAGAAGACCGTTTTGGGGGCCACTCACATACCATTGATCTTACTTTTGGAGAAAAAAAAGTCTCAGTTGATATAGGTTTTATTGTATTTAACTTTCAAACATACCCAAATTTAATAAAATTTTTTAAAGAAAATAATATTGAAATTGAAAAAAGTGACATGTCTTTTTCAGTTTCAGTTGATAATACCAATTTTGAATATTGTGGAAAAGGGATAAGTGGTATTTTCTCTAATAGATTAAATTTGTTTAATATAAAATTTTTAAAAATGTTCTTTGACATAATTAAATTTTATAAAAAAAGTGATCAGGAAAGTATCTCAGAAGAAAAATTAACTTTAGGTGAATATCTTGAAAAAAATAAATTATCAAAACCATTTATAGATTACCATATAATTCCCATGGTTTCAGCTATTTGGTCAATGCCTCCATTAGAGGCAAGTAAAATGCCAATAAGTTTTTTTTTAAAATTTTTTCAAAATCATGGTTTGTTTAAATTAAAAAATAGACCTCAATGGTATACTGTATCGAATAGAAGCAGAACTTATGTAAATCAAATCATATCAAAAATTAGTGGCGAGCATTATAAAAATTATAAAGTTAAAAAATTAAAAAGAAAGACATCAGGGATTGATTTATACTATGGAGGGCAAAGTGAGTTTTTTGATTATGATAAAGTAGTCATAGCAACTCATGCAGACGAAGCTTTGGAATTAATTGATAATCCATCAGAGGACGAGAAAAAAATTCTATCTAACTTTAGCTATAAAGAAAATATCGCGTATATTCATACTGATGTTAGAGCTATGCCTGAGAACAAAAAAGCCTGGAGTTCTTGGAATTCATCTATCGACGATAAAAATGTTGAAAAGAACTCAATTAGTTATTGGTTAAATTTGTTACAAAATTTAAAGTGTGAACAAGATATTTTTTTGACCTTAAATCCATATTTTGAGATTGATAAGTCAAAAATACTTAAAAAAGTTAGATTTACTCATCCGTATTACGATCAAAAAGCATTGGATACGCAACACGAGCTGTCTAAATTACAAAATCAAAAAGATCTACTTTTTTGTGGGAGTTATTTTGGTTACGGATTTCACGAAGATGGAATAAAATCATCTATTGAAATGCTGAATAACCTTAATGATTAACTCTTGTATATATACTGGAACAGTAATCCATAAACGATTTAAACCTAAAGAGCATTTCTTTAAATATAAAGTTTTCTCGTTGTTTATAGATTTATCTGAACTTGAGTTATTAAATGATAAAATAAGATTTTTTTCACTTAATCGTTTTAATTTGATCAGTTTCCAAGAAAAAGATCATGGAGAACGAGATGGTTCATCACTTACCAAATGGGTAAAAAAAAACCTGAAACAAAATAATATTAATTCAGAAAATATTAAAATTAAACTTTTGTGTTACCCAAGAATATTGGGATATGTATTTAATCCTCTTAGTATTTTTTTTGTTTACGATAATCAAGAACAGTTGGTATCAATCTTATATGAAGTAAAAAATACTTTTGGAGAACAACATACTTATGTATTTAGAGTAGATGATAAAAATAATATAATAAAGAATAATTGTTTAAAGAAATTTCATGTATCTCCGTTTATTGAAATGGACTGTCAGTATTTTTTTAAAATATTAAAACCAGAGGATAAATTGTCTGTAATTATTGATCAATATGATAAAGATGGAAAGATTTTGTTTGCTTCTCAAGATGGTAAAAGAAATGACCTAAATAGCTCACAATTAATTAAATCTTATCTAAAACATCCCTTAATGACTTTAAAAATTATTTCTGCGATACATTTTGAAGCGTTCAAATTATGGTTAAAAGGAATAAAATTAGTCAAAAAAAAATTTAATATTAAAAATAATTTAACAGTTGAGAATTAATGTTTTTAAACAAAATATCAGACAAATTAGTTTTTAATTTTTTGAGTAAGATTGATTATGGATATCTTGAGATTAAAACTTTTAATGGACAACTTCTCAACTTTGGAAATCAAGAAGAACCACTTAGTGCTAATATAATTATTAAAAAACCAAATTTTAATTATAATTTAATACGTGGCGGAAGTATTGGTTTTGCTGAGTGTTATATGAGAGGTGAATTTGAAACAGACAATCTCTCAAATTTGATTGAGCTTACTGCAAGAAATATTAAAATTATTCATAGGTTTTCGGGTTTACTTGATATTCCTTTAATTAATTATATCAAAAATAAAATTATAAAAAACACCAAAAGTAGGAGTAAGGAGAATATCGCTAAGCACTACGACTTAGGGAATGAATTTTTTTCAATATGGCTTGATGATACTTTAACTTATTCGGGTGCTATATTTAGTAAACATTCTAAAAATTTATCTGAAGCACAAAATAATAAATATCAAAAATTAATTGATCTAATAAAACCAAATAGTGGTGATAGAGTTTTAGAAATTGGTTGTGGCTGGGGAGGTTTTGCTGAGTATTTAGGTAAAAAATATGACGTAAAACTTGATTGTATTACTATTTCAAAAAAACAATTTGAATACGCAAAAGAGAGAATTCACAAATGTGGTTTAAATGAAAAAGTTAATATTGAGATTAAAGATTACAGAGATTTGCAGGGTAAATATAATTCAATTGCTTCAATAGAGATGATTGAAGCGGTTGGGCAAAACTATCTTGATGGATATTTTAAAACGATCAAAGATAATTTATCTGGTGGAGGTAAGGCAGCTATTCAAGCAATAACAATTGATGACAATTTATTTGATCGATATAAGAATAAACAAGATTTTATTCAAAAATACATATTTCCTGGAGGATTTCTTCCAAACAAAAACAGCATAAATAGATATGTTTCAGATAACGGGTTAACAATTAACTCATATATTTCTTACGCTGATCACTATGCTAATACTTTAGAAATTTGGAGAAATGAATTTGTCAAGAAATGGGATTTAATTAAAAATCAAGGTTTTGATTTAAAATTTAAGAGAATGTGGGAATTTTATTTATCGTACTGCGAAGCAGGATTTAAATCAAAGAATATAGATCTAATTCAATTTTCACTTCAAAACAAATAACTGATAAAAAAGGACATATATGCAAAATATTAAATTAATTAAATCTATTTCATTGATAATTTGTGCTTTCTTAATTACAAGTTGTTCCAATAATAGCGCTATGAAACCAGAAGATTTTAAAAATAAAGAACCTAGATTGATAATTGAAGAATATCTAAGTGGAAATGTTAAAGCATGGGGTGTCTTACAAGATAGATCGGGCAAAGTTACGAGACAGTTTAATGCTGATTTAAATGGAACATGGGATGGCAAACAGTTAGTTTTAAAAGAAAAATTTAATTGGGATGATGGAGAAGTCCAAGATAGAGAATGGACAATAAATAAAATTGACGAGCATAATTATGAGGGAACCGCAGGAGACGTAGTAGGTAAAGCTAAAGGTTATTCATATGGTCCAGCCTTTAAATTTGAATATGTTTTACTAGTTCCAGTAAAAGGAAAAGAATTAAAAATCACATTTGATGATTGGATCTTTAAACAAGATGATCGAGTTGCAATCAATAGAGCTACAATGACAAAGTTTGGATTTAAGGTGGCTGAATTAACAGTCGTTTTTGTAAAAGACTAACGATTCACTGATTTGGAAATTAAATAATTATATAATTTGTTTGGAAGAATTTGTATTAATTTATAAATAATTTTAATTGGCAAAGGAAAAATTATTTCAAAACTATTTTTTTTGATTAATCCATTATAAATCTCTTCTGCTGCATATTCTGTACTTTTTAAAAAAGGCATCTTAAATTCATTTTTATCTGTTAAAGCAGTTTTGATAAATCCTGGAGTTATTAGGGAAACCTTGACATTAAATTTTTTAAAATCAAAATAAATACCTTGAGTAAAATTGTTTAAAGCAGCTTTAGAGGGAGTATAACCAGAAGATTTGGGCAAACCTCTATATCCAACTGGTGATGAAACTATAGCAATATGGCCATTATTTTTATCTTTATAATATTTTTCAACAGCACTAACACAATTTATTACCCCGAGGAAATTAACCTCGATCACATGTCTTATATTTTGTACATCTAATTCTTTTTCAGATTTTCTCTCGTAAGTTCCTGAACTAAATATGCAAAGATCGACCTGTCCATGATCTTCTATAATTTTTTTGAACACTTCTTTAGCTTTAACACTATCAGTTACATCTAAAGGATAAGAAAATATGTTTTCATCTGTTGAAAGTTTTTCTAAAAGCTCAACTCTTCTTGCAGAGATGATCACTTTCCATCCTTCTTTAGCAAATTTTCTTGCTGATGCTTCACCAATGCCACTACTTGCACCAGTTATCCATATTGTTTTTTTATTCATAGTTAATCGTATATATTACTAACATGTTTAAAAATAAACTTTTAACTTTTATGTACTTTCTTCTGGTTACTTTTGGGGCGTCAGCTGTTGGAAGCTTATCTACAATTAATTACAAAGAGCCATGGTATTCATTATTGAATAAACCAGCTTTCAATCCTCCAGATTGGGTTTTTGGACCTGTCTGGACAACTTTATATTTGATGATGACTATTGCAATATGGTTATTTTGGCACTCAAATAATAGGGATAAAAATACAGTTTATATCTATTTAATTCATTTGGTGTTTAATACAACTTGGAGTGTAGTGTTCTTTGTTTTACACAATATGCTCTTGGCTTTATTTGTATTAATTTTATTGATTGGACTCATAATTAATCTCATTTTAAGATTTAAACGTGTCAATGTAGTTAGTTCCTATTTAATGATTCCTTATTTACTTTGGTGTAGCTTTGCACTATTTCTCAATATTAATCTTATAATTATAAATTAATATGGATGATGTTGTAGTAATAGGTGGTGGAATTATTGGAGCAGCGACAGCCTATTTTTTATCCAAAGAAGGCAGAAAAGTAAAAGTAATTGAAAGAGATCCAACATATAAAACTGCGTCATTTCCACTTTCATTAGGTGGATTTAGAAGACAGTTTTTTCAAAAAGAAAATATTTTATTAGGAAAATTTGCTAGAGAATTTATTAATCAAATACCACAATTATTAAAAACTGAAAAAAATCCTAACCCTACAGCGAGCATGGTAACAAATGGTTATCTATTAATGTTTGGACCAGAACATGCTGAAGAACAATACCGAGCATTAGAAAATCATAAAAAGTGTGAAGCAGGAACAAAAAATATTAAAGGATCAGAATTATCTGATATATTTCCCTATATAAATAATGAGGGAATAGAAACAGCGACGTATACTGACAATCAAACTGAAGGTTGGATTGACCCTTTTCTTTTTCATACCGCTTTGAAAAGTAAAGCAATTGAGCTTGGAGCTGAATTCATTAAAGGAGAAATTAAAAACATTTCTGAAGTTAAGGCTAAAACTATTGTCTCTGCTGCAGGGTGTTGGACAAAAAAATTACTCGAAGATATTCCTGTAGTTCCTCAGAAGCACACGGTATTTAGGGTTAAATGTCCAAAATATATCAAAGAAATGCCTCTAACAGGAGATCTAACAACAGGTGTCTATTGGAGACCAGAGGGTGGTGAATACCTTGCTGGATCACCTATTTCTGTGTTTGACGCTGATGATTTAGAACCAGCGTGGAATGATTTTGAAGAATTAGTTTGGCCAGCATTAGCAAAAAGAATCCCAGCTTTTGAAGAACTAAAATTAACTGGTGGATGGGCTGGATATTACGATTGTAACAAACTAGATAACAATGCAGTAGTTGGCAAACATCCAAAATATGAAAATGTTTATATGGCATCTGGTTTCACTGGACGGGGATTAATGCAAGCACCTGGTATAGGAAGAGCATTAACAGAATTAATTACAACAGGATCTTACCAAACAATTGATATTAGTGATTTTTCTGTTGAAAGAGTGCTAGGTAATAGTGCAAGGCCAGAACCATACGTATTGTAATTTTAAGTCCCACAAAAAGTTTGATACTTCTCTTTTGATGCTGGAGCGGGTGTTTGAAATTTTGAAATATCAACTTTAGCTTCATAAGGGCTTTGAGTCACTGACAATAATATGTTAAGGGTCTTATAATTATTTTTCTCTGCATCAGATAAAGCCTCTTCTACTTTATGATTTCTAGGAATAATGATTGGATTGACTTTTTTCATTAGTTCAAGCTGTTTTTCTTTTTCAGAATTATGTAAACTTGATCTATTTTTCCAAGCTTCTAGCCATTTTTTGAAACTTTTATTTTTATAAATTTCATCGCCATCATAAATTCCCATTAAAAAACAAAATGTATTTGTGTAATCTGCTTTATTTTTTTCCATCCAATTAAGTAAAGAATTAATAAGTTTTAAGTCATCTTTATTATCACCAATCAAACCAAGTTTAGATTTCATCATATTCAACCATTTTTGTTCGTAAATATTTTGAAAATTATCAATCATTTTAGTTGCAGTTTTAATAGCCTGTTCTTCATCTTCATCAATTAGAGGGATCAAACATTCAGCAAATCGAGCTAAATTCCATTTTGCAATTGCTGGCTGATTAGAAAATGCATATCTTCCAAACTTATCGATTGAACTAAAAACAGTTTTAGGATCATAGTAATCCATAAAAGCACAGGGTCCATAATCTATAGTTTCCCCTGAAATTGCCATGTTATCAGTATTCATTACTCCATGAATAAACCCAACTCGCATCCAATTAACTATTAGCTGACATTGTTTTTCAATAAATAAATTTAACAAATCTACAGCTTTTGTTTTGGAAGATTTAATTTCTGGATAATGTCTATCAACTGTATAATCAAGTAACACTTTCAATTCATCAATATTTTGTTTTGCAGCGATGTATTGAAATGTTCCAACTCGAATATGACTAGAAGCAACTCTAGTTAATATTGCACCCTCTAATAAATTTTCCCTTACAACCTTTTCTCCAGTTTTAGTCACAGCAAGACTTCTAGTTGTAGGAATATTTAATGAGTTTATGGCCTCACTAATAATATATTCTCTTAGCATTGGGCCCAAAGCTGCACGACCATCACCGCCTCTTGAAAATGAAGTCCTACCAGATCCTTTGAATTGAATATCGTATCTTTTTTTTTGATTAGTTACATGCTCACCGATTAAAACTGCTCTTCCATCACCTAACATTGTAAAATGTCCAAATTGATGTCCTGCATAAGCTTGTGCTATTGAGCTAGTTCCTTCAGGCAGAATATTTCCTGCAAATAGAGCAGATAACTCGTTTTTTTCGATTTTAGAAAAATCAAGCCCTAATTCCTTTGCCAAATTTTCGTTTAAGATAACCAATTCAGGTTTCAAAACTGAAACAGGTTTAATAATTTCCTTAAAAACTTTGGGTAATTTTGAGTAAGTGTTATCAAAATTCCAATTAATATAGTTTTTCACAAATTTTATAAGTTCCAAATATTATTTAAAATTTCTTCTCTTCTGCAAGCTTTTTTATACTCAATGTACCTTTGAAATTTTTTTACATAAAAATCTTGATGATAAACTTCAGCTTGATAAAATTTATCAAAACTTCTTACGTAAGTGACAATTTCTTTATTAAATTTTTTTTCTAATTCATTAACACTATTTTCTATAAGTTTTTTTTCTTGATCGCTTTGATAAAAAGCAACTGATCTATAGCTATATCCTTTATCACAAAATTGCCCATAAGGATCGAATGGATCTATATTTTTCCAAAAAATATTTAACAATTCTTTAAAAGAAATAATTTCTTTGTCATAGATAATTTCCACAACCTCAAAATGGCCAGTCTTACCATAAACTACTTCTTTATAGGTTGGGTTTTCTGTAGTGCCCCCAGAGTAACCCGATATTACCTTTTCAACTCCTCTTAATTTTTCAAAGGATTCTTCCATGCACCAGAAACATCCACCAGCAAAATATGCCTTACTTTTTTGGTTTGCTTCTGCGACTGTAATAAAGGAGATTATAAAAGTTATGATTGTTAAAAATTTCATTTAATATCATAAACAAAAAAAAAGAATTTAGTCTATGATATTAAAGGTAGCTACTTTTAGTAAACTACCTTCAATAACTATTAGAATAATTTATTTTTTCTTATATTTAGCTGCTTCTTCTGATCCACCTGTTGCTGATCCTTTACTGTAGGAGTGTGCTCCCATCCCAGCTAACTGGCCATCTTTAACAATAAGATATTGATTTCTAATTTCACTACCTTCAAAGAAGCATTCTAAAATTTCTCTTACTCCATCAGCATACCTTGCTTGAGCAGATAATGAAGTTCCAGAGGTGTGTGGTGTCATTCCATGATTTGGCATAGTTCTCCAGACATGATCATTTGGAGCTGGTTGTGGAAACCAAACGTCTCCCGCATAACCACTTAGTTGTCCACTTTTTAGAGCTTTTGCAACAGCCTCACGGTTACAAATTTTACCTCTAGCAGTATTAACAATGTATGCACCTTTTTTCATTTTACTTATCATTGCATCATCAAATAGGTTTTCAGTTTCTGGATGTAGAGGACAATTTATTGTCACCACATCACAGACTTTAACCATAGATTCTACAGACTCATGAAAAGTTAAATTTAATTCCTTTTCAACACTGTCTGGTAACTTATGTCTATCAAAGTAATGTAAATGTACATCAAAAGGTTTCATCTTTCTAAGCGCATCTAATCCAATACGGCCTGCAGCAACTGTTCCGATATGCATACCTTCAACGTCATAAGATCTTTGCACAGCGTCTGCTATATTCCAACCACCTTCATTAACGATCCTATGTTGATTGTGATAATCTCTGACCATTGAAACAATCATCATAACTATATGTTCTGCAACTGATCTTGAATTACAAAATGTAACTTCCACTACATCAATTTTGTTATCCATTGCTGCTTGTAAATCAACATGGTCTGAACCAATTCCAGCAGTGATAGCCATTTTTAAATTTTTTGCTTTAGCTATTCTTTCTTTTGTTAAATAGTAAGGAAAAAATGGTTGAGATATAACTATATCTGCATCAACGATATGTTTGTCAGCTTCACATCCATCTCCATCTTTGCTATTTGTAACGATAAATTCATGACCATTAGTTTCTAAATATTTTCTTAATCCTAAGCCCCCTGAAACACATCCTAATAATTCACCTGGTGTGAAGTCTCTACCTTTTGGACTTGGTAAAGTCATTCCATCTGGATATTTTTCTAATTTAGGAAGATCACTAAGCGGATATGATTTTGGCATTCCACCTTTAGGATCATCGTATAACACGCACAATATCTTCATTTAATCTCCTGTATGTAATAAATATTAATTTATTTTTTGGCCATCTAACCTTATTTTCAAAGGGCTAGCAAACAAATTATTTCTTAGAGGGATAATTTTTTTTTAAGATAAATTTATTAATAATAATTGCAAAAAAAAGAATAATTATTGAACCAGAAATCACAGGGGTCAATAAGTAGTCCACCGACACACTACCCATTATGACTATAATGGGATTACCACCAGCTGGCGGATGAGTTACATTAAACAATATCATAAAACCCACACCAAAACCTACAGCTAAAGGGATATTTAAATATAAAGGTAAAGGTATAAAGTATAAAAAAATCATTCCTACTATTGCAGTAAGAACGTGACCAAAGAAAACATTTTTTGGTTGGGCGAAAGGACTTTCAGGATATCCATAGAGTAGAACCATTGAAGATCCGAAGGAAGCAATCAAAAATACTCCATACTCAGTTTTGTAAGTTAAAAGAGTAAGAATTCCTATTGTAATAATCGAAAAGAGTCCTGCTAAAAATGATTGCTTAAAATTTACCATAATTTAATTTGATATAATTTTTTTTAATGCGTTGAAAGGAAGAAGAATACATTCTTTTCTTGATATATTTTTTTGATCAAACAATCTACTTAAAAAAGACCATTTTTTTTCTATACTTTTTTGTTCTTTATTAAAAAAAGATTTTGCATAATCACACAGCTCTTTAATTTTATTTTTTTTGGAGTTAATCAAATTTTTTGACAACACACTTGCAGTAGCCTGACAATAAACACATGATTTTCCCTGGTAGCCAAAATCAACAAGTTTTTCATTTTTTATGATTAACTTAATTTGAATCTCATCACCACATAAAGGATTTTTAGATTTTGCAACATGAGTGTAGTTTTTGATATTTTTGTTATTTTTAGTATCCGAAGCAATCTCTAAAATTTTTAAATCCATGTAAACTTTTAATTTTATTTCATATATATCACTGATTTTATATTTAGTTTTAAAATATATTTTTGTTGTAGAAAATTCTATTTAGAATTAGATTTCGGCATATGATTGAGCTTAGAAGTCCCAAAATTGCTATTCCAGTTGTTTTATTTGCAGGCTTACTGTGGTCATTTGGCCCGTTAGTTGTGAGATACATGGATAATCCACAATTAGTCCCATGGCAGTACATTTTTGGAAGAGGTTTGACTATTTTTATTTTATTAAATCTTTATTTATTTTTCGAAGAAGGAAAAAATTTTTATAAAAATTATTTCAAAATAGGGTTATCAGGTATGATAGGCGGCTCCGGTTTAGGTGTCGCAATGATCACCTTTATTTATTCAATAACTAACACTAGTGCTGCCGTAACATTACTATGTTTGGCTGCAATGCCATTTTTTACTGCATTATTAGCATTTTTGTTTTTAAAAGAAAAAATTTCATTAAATGTTTGGATTTCAATTGTCATAGCAACCGCAGGTATTTTAATTATGGCACTTGGTAATACCAGTGAAAAATCTTTAATTGGATTTGTATTTGGTCTTACAGCTTCAATTGGTTTTTCAGTTTTTTCAGTGACATTGAGGTGGAGACCAGAAACTCCTAAATTTACAACAGTTGCTTTTGCAGGATTTTTTTGTATTGTTTTTTCATCTATAGCAATCGTTACAAATGATTTAGTATTTTTTTCATCAAGCTATAATGGAACTTTGTTTTCTTTACATGGAACATTAGTTTGCTTTGGTTTAATTTTATATTCAATAGGCTCAAAAGCTATTCCAGCAGCAGAACTTACATTGCTATCTTTAACTGAAGTAGTGGGTGGAATATTTTGGGTATGGCTACCATTATTTGGTATCAATGAGGTCCCTACAACAAACACAATCATTGGTGGTTTTTTTCTTTTTGTTTCAATAATTTATTACAGTTTGATCATGAGATGGAATAAAAGATACATCGCTCTAAATTAATCTATGAGTAAAAATAACATTATTGTGAATAGTTGGAATGAATGGGATCCACTGAAACATGTAATTGTTGGAAGAGCAGATGGCACTTGTATTCCGGCCCCTGAGCCAGCACTTGATGCTAAAGTTCCTGAAGATAGTGATATGCGAGGCCAGTTTGGACCAAGAACTAAAGATACAGTTGATAAAGCCAATCAACTTTTAGATGATTTTTCAAATATACTTAAGAAAAGAGGAATTAAAGTTGATCGACCAACACCTTTAGATTTTAATCAAAAAACATCTACTCCTGATTGGGAAGCAGAGACCATGTTTGGCTGTATGCCACCAAGAGATGTTTTGTTGACTGTTGGTAATGAAATTTTAGAAGCGACAATGAGCTATCGTTGTCGTTGGTTTGAATATTTATGTTACAGACCACTTCTACAAGATTATTACAATCAAGATCCAAATATGAGACATGAGTCTGCACCAAAACCTAGATTGACAGACCTTGACTATAGAAAAGATTACTTATCAGATAAAATTGGAGTTCAGAAAAGATTAGAATGGACAGAAAAAAAACATTTTGTAACAACAGAGGAAGAACCATTATTTGATGCAGCTGATGTATTGAGATTTGGAAAAGATTTAGTAGTGCAACATGGTTTTACTACAAATCTAAAAGGTATTGATTGGTTAAAACGACATTATAAAAATCACAGAGTTCATGCAGTGAACTTTCCTGGTGATCCATACCCAATCCACATTGATGCAACCTTCACACCAATAAAAGAAGGTTTAATAATAAATAATCCTCAAAGAAGACTACCAAAAGAACAAAGAAAATTATTTGAAAATAATGGATGGGAAATAATTGATAGCGCACAACCAGCACACAACGAGCCGCCACCATTATGCTATTCATCAACTTGGTTATCTATGAATGTGTTAGTTTTAGATTCTAAAACTGTATGTGTTGAAAAAAGTGAGACTTATCAAGCAGAACAGTTAGATAAACTTGGAATGGAAGTTGTACCAGTAGAGCTACGAGATGCTTATGCATTTGGAGGAGGACTTCATTGTTGTACTGCAGATGTATACCGAGAAGGTGAATTAAAGGATTATTTTCCTAAACAATAAGTCTCTAATTTGGATTTTGTTTTAAAAATTCTATATATTTTATAACTTCATCAAACTTTTTATCAGGGATATCTTTATAACTTGCATTAAATTTAGATTTTACGCAAATTGCTATATGTGCATAAGCATTCCTACCTTTTGGATGATTAGGATGGTCAGGTAATTGTCCATGTAAATAATCGCCAGCTTCCTGAATAATTTTCCATAATTTAGTAGCATTAATTTTGTTCATAAAAATCAAAATTTATATAATCTCAATCTAATATGATATTTGTAAAAAATTTTAATTCAATCTCCAATCAGGAATGGAAAACAAGTGAAAAATATCCAGGAGTGAGATGGAAGTTTTTAGTTGATGCAGATTTAGATGGAAGCAAAGGAATTTCTTGTGGTTTTGCAGAAGTTTTACCGGGTGGAAAATTAACTTTACATCATCATGCGCCAGACGAAATTTATGTTGTAACTAATGGTTCTGCAACTTTAAATAAAGATGGTGAACTTGAAGAGATTAAAAAAGGGGATGTAGTTTATATTTCTAATAATGCCAAACATGCACTTAAAAATAATAGTGATGAAACATTTGGATTTTATTGGGTTTTCCCTACAGCTCGATTTAAAGAAGTTGAATATTTTTCTGATGAGTAAAATTTTTTAATTTAGAAAATGAACACTAAAAAGTTTTTTGTCATCAACCCAAGTTTTATCTAGTTTCCATCCAGCTTTATTAGCTAAGTTTTTGAAGGATTTAATCGTATATTTGTGAGAATTCTCTGTGTGTATCTCTTCATTTTTTTTAATTAAATAATTTGAACCATTAATCCTAATACGATTTTTTTTTTTTGATTTTAGTCTCATCTCAATTCTTTTTTTTTGTTTATTATAAACTGCTAAATGTTTAAAGGAATTCAGATTTATATCTGCACCTAATTCAGTATTGATTCTTAGTAAAATATTTTTATTAAATTTTGCAGTTACCCCTTTTTTGTCATCATAAGCTGTAATTAGAGTTGGGATGTCTTTTACTAAATCAGCTCCAATGATAATTTTTTTTGCTTTAAATTTTGATTTTAACATTTTTAAAAATTTAACGGCATCCTTCTCTTCGAAATTACCAATAGTTGATCCTGGAAAAAATATAATTATATTTTCAGTTGAATTGATTTTAAAAGGTAGTTTATTATTATTTGAAAAGTCATATCCTTTAGGAGTAATAGCTATTTTTGGAAATTTTTTTTTAAAATCTTGAGATATTTTCTTTATATAATCTTCAGAAATATCTAAAGGTATATATTTTTTTGGCTTATCTAAACTGTTTAGAAAAATAGATATTTTTTTGAAGTCCCCAGCGCCTGGTTCAATTAAAACTGCTCTCTTTCCTATTTTATTAGCTATTTCTATTTTATTATCTTTTAAAATTTTTTTTTCAGTTCTTGTTGGGTAATATGTTTTTAACTTGGTAATTTGTTCAAAAATTTTTGATCCACGAAAATCATAAAACCATTTAGAACTCAACTCTTTATTTTTTTTACTTAAGCCGAGACTTACTTCTTGTAAAAATGATTTCATTTTATATTTCGCGTAACTAAAAGACGACTAATCGGCATTGCAAATCGTCCTTGTTTTTCATTATCTGCGCTCACTTTGGATATTGCGAGCATGTTAGATAGATCTTTAATCATTAATTTTCTTTTCTCTGGTTTTAAGATAAATGCAGCATAAAAAAATCCTGCAGCAATTTTAGCTACTTTAGTAACTGGTCCTTCCATAGATACAACATTCGTTTCAATAGTTACATTTGCTTCTGGAAAAGCATTATGTGCAAGATTACGTAAGCTCTCGGATTCTCGTATCCTTGGATCACCTAAATCAATCTCTCCATAACTAGGTATTTCTTCTTGTACATAATTATAAATTAAATCGTGTACCTCTTCATAACCAGGTGCTGTATTCATTGGTCCATCAACTAATGCTGCAAACTGACCCCTAGAAGTTAAAACGCGTTTGACTTCATCTAAAACAGGAGCTATCGGGTCCATTAATGTTAAAGCCCAATGACATAAAACAATATCTATAGAGTTATCATTAATTGCTTTCAAATTTTGTGCTTTTGACTCAATAAGATTAACTCCACTATTTTTAAGACGAGTCTTAGCTAATACTAATTCTTCAGGACACATGTCTATACCTTTTAAATTTAAATTTTTATTACGATCAAATAAAATTTTTAATAAAGGACCTGACCCACAGGCAAGATCTAATACACTCAAACTTAGGTCATCAGGCACAACTTCTCCTAACCATTCATAACTATTACGTCCATTTTTATCACGACAAGAACTTGCACATGCTTCAGTAAATCCAGTATTTTCTTGATGGATTGTTCTTAAATGATCAACTAAAGCATTACCATTAGGATGATGATTACGAACAAGACTTTGAGTCCAGATCGAATTTAATCCATTTTGATTATTTATGTTTTTCATGATTTATCTTTTACTGGCCAACAAATTGGATTCAGTGGACTAGCAGCTAAGTCTCCTGGTTTGACATTAGGTACAAATTTCTTCCAGTCACCAGAAACCATTGTAGGTGAATTAATTATTCTCGCTCCATCACGATAATAAGTATTAGCTAGAGCCACGCGACTACGATTTGTACGGTTGCGTGAAGCGGTATGAAAGTTTAAATTATGATGAAAGCTAACTTCGCCCAGTTCAAAAGCAGTTTCATTTACGCTTACATTATTTTTTGAAAAAACATCTGAGACCCCACGGTCATATCCAGTTCCAGTCTTTTCAAATGTAACTGAATTAACTAATTTGTGGACATCGAGTGGATAGGCAAAAGAGAGCGGTCCCATCTCAAGAGGAATTGGCTGTGCTGGCGCCCAAGCAGTAACTACGTCATTGGTATCCAGAGGAAAATGATGATCGTCGAAGTGCCATGGGGTACGACCACAACCAGCTTGTTTAGCTAGTACATTGTCATGATAAAGTCTAACAGCTGGTACCCCAAGAAGATTCGCTGAAATTTGTCCTAGACGAGGCGATAATACGTAAGCACGAAGAAGTGCGTTATCAGGCCAAATCATTTCAAGACTAAGGAAACGAGCATGTGCTCCTTTATCTGGATCGACCTTAAATTCTTCTTTTAATAAACTAATTAACTCAGCTCGAAGTTTTAGAACAGCTCCAGGTGAAAAAACTTTTTTAAGTTTAATGAAACCATTTTTTTTAAAAAATTCAATTTGATCATTAGTCAAATGATAGGGCTTTGCTAATTCTAAGACAACTTCATCATCACTGGGTATTGCAATATCTGGTAAAGGATCAGCATTAATAATTTCATTTTTTTTATCATCATTATCTGCAAGACTAACATACCAGTCCCACCACGCCTGATTATCCTTATCCCATGGTTTACTAATATCTGCAGCATCAGTTAGTTTAGAATTTAAATTGTTATTTGAGTTAGACATTTATGTTGTTCTTATAGTTTTATTTTTTTTTAGTAACAGCGCGTTTTGACATGTTATGATTGATTTAACTAAAAAAAGTTTAGTTTTTTGTTCTACTCATACAAAAATTCTCTCATTTAGCAAGTCTTAGTCCAGACATTTGCCATCTTTGATAAGGATAAAAGAAATTACGATATGATTTTCTCATTTGGTTTTTAGGTGTAAGGCAAGACCCTCCTTTTAATACCATCTGGTTCACCATAAACTTACCATTGTATTCACTGATATCATCATTGTGATATTTAAATCCTGGATAAGGAGAAAAATTAGAAGAAGTCCACTCCCATACGTGCCCCCAATGTTGATTTAAATCTACACCATTTTTTTTTGAATATGGCTGATATATTTTATTTTCTAAAAAATTCCCATGAATATGATCATTAGAAGCAACTTCCCACTCAAATTCTGTTGGAAGTCGTTTATTACTCCATCTTGCAAAAGCGTCACCTTCAAAATAGCTAATATTACTTACAGGCGCATTAAGATCTATTTCTTTAATTCCATTTAAAGTGAAGTGATACCATTTACCTTCTTCTTTTTTCCAGTAAAGAGGGAACTGCCAATTTTCCTGCTGGCATTTTGAAAATCCATCGGACAACCAATATTCACTTTTATTATAACCATCATGATCAATAAACTCGATCCATTCACCATTTGTAACTAACTTGTTTGATATTTCAAAAGGTAGGATTAAAACCTCATGTTTAGGTCGCTCACAATCGAAAGAGAAATTCTCATCATCTGTACCTACACTTTTAATAGCTTTTTCAAAACCAACCCACTCTTGTTTAATATCTTCATTTTCAATATCTTTTTTACTTGGATCGTACATGGGACCAGTAGGATTGAAACTTAAACCATGTTGAAGATCTGTTAACATTAATTCCTGATGTTGCATTTCATGGTGACAACCCACTTCAACCATATCTAAATTTGAGTTACTCGATTGACATAACTCTTCAATCCTGTGGTTTATAATTTGCCTATATTCTAGAACCTCATCAATTCCAGGGCGTGAAATTATATTTCGAAGTGATCTTGTATATCTTGGGCCAGCTTTGACGTAATAGGAATTAAATAAATAATTATAATCCTCATTGAAATATTTATAATTAGACTTTACTTTGCTTAAAACAAATTTTTCAAAAAACCAAGTAGTATGCGCTAGATGCCATTTAATAGGGGAAGCATCTTCCATTGATTGAATATTCATATCCTCTGAACTTAAATTCTCAATAATTTTAATTGATTGATTTCGTGTTTTTTCAAAAAGACGCTGAATGTCGTTATTATTCATAAAATTATCTATCCAAATTAACAATAAAGCTAACATACTTCACTTTACAAAACGACGCTGATAATTAAATTTATTAAGATTGTTGATCAGTTGTTTTTATGTCTTCCACAAAAGTATCTGAACCTGTATTTGTTGGCTCATCAATTGGCTCTGTAGTGGGGTTTAATTCAATACCTGCGGGTGTAATTGACTGAGGCATTGCAATGAATTGAGAATCTGGATTTTCAACTGCTGGTCTAACTCTAGATCTGTAGAGACCATAAATTCCAATTAAAATATGAAAAAACATTAGAAAAACAAAAAAGCCATTTAGACCTACTATATTCATAAAAATTGAGCATAAAAATGGACCACCAATTGCTCCTAAGCCAAAAATAAACTGTAAACTTGCACCAGCTGCAACAAATTTTTCCTTAGGAATAAAATCATTTGTATGAGCAAGGATTAATGAGAACATTGGTAAACTACAAAAAGAAAATAAAATTAAAAAAAAATAAAACCAAAATTTACTTGTTCCCAAACCTTCAGGTAAATACATTTGTGCAGATGAAAAAATTGCACATAATGCAAAAAAAGCAGCAGCAAAACTCACAAAAATAATTACTTTTCTTCTATCATAAATGTCAGACAATTTTCCTATTGGCCACTGAGAAATTGCACCAGAAATAGCTAATAAAAACGTAACTAATGAAATATGAAAAATAGAAAAATTCATTCCTGCAGCATACACAGCTAATAATGTGAATAATGCAGATTGTATTGTTCCATAAAGAAATGAACTCACCATTCCAAAAGGAGATGAAATATAAACCTCTTGAATCGACATAGTTTCAATTTTTTTAAATGTTGGAGGTTTTCTTTTAGTAAGTAAAATTGGAATTAATGCACCTGATGTTATTATTGATACTAATATAAAAGGTTCAAAATTTATTGGATTACTAAAGTTTAAAAAAAACATTCCAATCCCCATCGAACCATACAAAATCACCATGTAGATTGATAAGACACTTCCTCTATTTTTATTACTTGCTCTATCGTTTAACCAACTCTCAGCAACTGTATACATAGAGACCATGCTGATACCCGTAAGTACTCTTAAAACAAACCAAACAAATGGACTAACGAACACGGCATGAACTAAAATTACTAAAGATGCGATTGACGCAAAAGCTGCAAAAATTCTAATATGACCAACTCTTGATATTAATTTAGGAATAGTAATTGCACCTATAAAATATCCAACAAAATAACCAGACATCATAAATCCGGTTGCGGTTAGACTAAACTCTTCTTTTACAGCTCTAACTCCTAGAAGTGACCCTTGAAAGCCGTAAGCAAGCATAATTGCTCCCATACCTAAAAATAAAGCCCACGAATTTTTTAATACCTTGTTCATATGAACCGCTATCTATTTCTGATTTGTGGCCAAATCAAGTTAATTGTAATAGGACTATGTTTTTTTTAGTTTAAGAAAAGAGTGAATAGCTATTGTCAAAATGATGACAATACCCCCTTGAATTGTTTCAAGACTTGGCTGTTCTTTAATGACCATCCAAACCCAAATTGGCCCGATGATTGTCTCTAGCAAAAAGAATAAGTTAACCTCTTCAGCAGGTATAAATCTTGGAGCAATAGTCACCAAAACAAAAGGTATAGCAACACACATTATACACATTAGAGGAACAATTATCAGGTCTTTTCCAACTAAGGCGTAAGTTTCAATAAAGAAAATGGCAAATACTGCAACTAACAGCTTACCAACGACAGCAGCAGGGACTAGGTTTTTTGTTTTAGCGGATCTAATCGTAACGGCTCCAACTGCTAATCCTAAGGCACAAATAAGTCCCAATAAATCTCCAAAAATATTACCTAATTGTAAGGAGTCGTAAAATATATATATTGCAGCCATAAAGGTCACTCCAATTGCTGTCCAAGTTTTGCTGTCCGGCATCTCTCTTAAAAATATTGCACCTAAAATTGCTGAAAGCATAGGAGCCATAGCAATCATCACCAATGTATTAGCTACATTAGTATTTTGAATAGAAACAACAAAGGCAATATTAGTTATAGTAAATGTTATTATATAAATTATTCCATGTTGACCACTAGTGAATAGCATTTTAAAAAAATTTGCTTTATAAATAAGTAGCATCCCAACTAACACAGTAAAAAAAGGAATTATTCCCCTATAAAAAACTAAACTCCAGGTATCAACACTAGCCAATCTTATAAACAAACTGTCAGGAGTGATAAACATCACAGCAACAAAAGCTAATAAAGAACCTTTTTGCTGGTCATTTAAAGTTCTCACGCTCTAAGTTCTTTCCAAAAAATTTTAGCAAGATTTGTACCTGATAAATCGAAATGAGTTTTTAGTCCTGTTGGAGATGTGACATTAATATCTCCATTAAGTTTTTGATCAATAAAATCTATTCCTGCGAAAAAAATATTTTCTTTTTTTAAATCTTTAGCAATTAATTTTGATATCTTATTTTCTTTTCTACTAAGTTTGATATTTATAGGTATTGCACCTTTACTCATGTTACTCAAAATTGAACCTTTTTTTGGAATTCTAGAGATTGCCCCACAAACTTTACCATTTATTATAAAAACTCTTTTGTCACCTTTGCTAATATTAGGTAAAAATTTTTGTAACATAACATAATCATGTTTTTTAATAAAATTATTGATAACTTTTGCATCAAATTTCTTCAATAAATGTATGTCGTTTCCACTGTAACTGTGGATGGGTTTTAAAATAACACTACTGTTTTTTTCGAAAAATTTTTTTATTTCATCGATATTTTTAGTAAAAATAGTGCTTGGCATATATTTTTGATACTTAGCTGAGTATAACTTTTCAGAGACATTTCTAATAGATGAAGGGTTATTTAATATTTTTACCTTGTGTTTAATAGTATCTAAAATGTACGTAGTTGAAATATATTCAAGATTAAAAGGGGGATCTTGGCGTATAAGTATAAATTTACATTTAGTGAGTTCTAAACTACATTTTTTTAATATCTTAAAAAATTTTTTTTGAGTATAATCAAATTTAATAAAAAAACCTTTTGCAATTACTCTTGAATTGATAATTGATAGATTTTTTGGTTCATAATAGAAAATTTTATAATTCTTATTTTGAATTTCATTGCCTAAAAATATACTTGTGTCCGAAACAGGATTTAATTTTGAAGGATGATTACCTTGAATAGCAGCAATTTTATTTGTCATATAATTCATCTAAATTTTCATTTTCTGAAAATTTACTAATCATATGATCTGCGTTTGTTGTCTTGTTATCAATTACTTTTTGCAAGTGATTTAAAAAAATTGTTTCGTTATTTCCTTTTCTGCTTAAAATATCCCTATTTTCTAATCCTTTTTTTGATAAATTTAATAGTGTGGATGACCAGTAAAGAAGATCTCTACCCATTAATTGAGTATTAAATCCTTTTTGAGGTGCTTCTAAGTAGGCATTTATAATCTTATCAGTTTCCCACTTAGAAATAACATCATAAACCTCATCAAGATTACCATATAGCATTCCAATATTAAATGCAGGTCCAGCACACAAGCAATCCCAACCACAAGTATCCATAGACCTAAGCTCAATATATTTTTTTAACCTATTCTCGGTAAAGATTGTACTTAAATGTGTTGTAAGATCACTCTCTGTAGGTAATCGGTTATTAATTTCTGAAATTTTACCCTCCATAAAATCTCTAAAAATATATTTTCTCCCAGAAATATATTCATCTTTTGCTTGAATAAATAAAATAGGAAAATCCATTGTAAATTCTGCATATTTTTCAAAATTTAAATTTTCAAAAAACAATTTTGGAAGTCCTCCTCTAGAGGTATTCTGCCAAACTTTTGATCGGTACGATAAATAATTACTATTTTTCTTTTCAACTATTGAAGAATTAGCAAATAAAGCAATAGAAATGGGTACAATTGAATTTATAATTTTAAATTTTTTAACAAAATCTCCCTCTGAACTATAATCTATATTTATTTGTGTCCCACAGGTTCGATACATCATATCTAAACTTAACTCACCACCGAAAGGCATATCTTGAGTCATTAGTTTATATCTTTGCTTAGGGTTATTTGGGATCTCTTCTAATTTCGAAATAGGATCAAAACCAGCACTGACAATTTCAATATCTAATTTTTTTGTAACTTGCTTTAGTTCAAATAAATAATCTTGAGACTCCGAACAAGCCTCATGTATATG
>CABXRS010000007.1 GCA_902514665.1 uncultured Pelagibacteraceae bacterium
TTACATTTGTAGACTCTAAAGTATTGTGCTCAGCCAAATTTCTGTTCAAATGAGATCCTGGTATGTATTGTAATGGACCATTTTCTTCAGTAACTTCATCAATTGACAACCATACTGTTACCGACTCTAATGGTTTGATAGGCCAGTATTCACCATCTTGGTGCCAAGGAGTTTCTTTGCCGTTTTTTTCTTTTTTACAAAATAATGAGGAACCCCAAAGAATTAAATCTTCTCCTAGTAACTGTTTAACTTCCTCTAAAATTTCTGGATAAAGTGCAAATTCTAAAAATTTACTATCCCTTTCATATAATCCACTTACAAATTCGTTATTCTCATCTTTGTGATCTTCAAGATATCTATTTAAAGCTGAATTTAAATCGTTTATTTTATCTTTGGATAATTGAGTTGAACTTTTTACCAATCCTTCAGTATTGTAAGTTTTTATTTGACTATCAGATAGCATAAATAAAAGTATTAAATATTTATTTTAATGTCAAATTGTACACTAGTTATCTGGATTATTTAAATTTTTTAATTTATAAAACATTTAATGGAAACTTTTGATTATATAATACTAGGTGCAGGATCAGCTGGATGTGTATTAGCTAATAGACTTACTGCAAATCCTAAAAATAAAGTTTTACTTATTGAAGCTGGTGGTAAAGATACCTATCCATGGATTCATATACCAGTTGGTTATTTTAAGACAATGCATAATCCAAAAGTTGATTGGTGTTTTAAAACTGAACCTGATGAAACAATGAATAATAGATCAATAAGATATCCTAGAGGAAAAACTCTTGGAGGAAGTTCATCTATTAATGGTCTTTTGTGGGTAAGAGGACAAAGTGAAGATTATAATATTTGGCGCCAATTAGGAAATACAGGTTGGGGCTGGAATGATGTGCTGCCCTATTTTTTAAAATCAGAAAATAATGAATTAGGTAAAAGTGAGTTTCATAATGATAGTGGACCAATTACAGTTGCAAACAAAAAAATTAATCTAAAGCTACTTGATGAATTTCAAAATGCAGCTGAAGAATATGGAATTCCCAAAACAGACGATTTTAATACTGGGGACAATACAGGTATAGGTTTTTTTCAATTTACGACAAGTTTTAATAAACCTGGTTTGAAGTTAAGATGTAGTGCTGCAAAGGGATATTTAAATCCAGCAAAAAAAAGGTCTAATCTAAAGATTATAGTCAATGCTCACGTTCAAAAAATAAATTTTGAGGAAAAAAAAGCTATTGGTGCTAGCTATTATAATGGTGATAAGCTGATTGAGGTTAAAGCTAATAAAGAAGTAATATTATCTTCAGGAGCAATTGGTTCCCCCCACATACTTCAAGTATCAGGCATAGGAAATAATGAGAAACTTAAAAAACTTGGTATTGATATAGTTCATGAATCTAACGGAGTAGGTTTAAATTTACAAGATCATTTAATGTTTAGACCTGTTTACAAAGTAAAAAATTTAAAATCTTTAAATAGGAAAGTTGAGAGTATATTTGGAAGGTTTATGATGGGTCTTGAATATATTTTAAATCAAAGTGGGCCTGTTACAATGGGTGCTAGTCAAGTTTGTGGTTTTGTTAAAAGTGATCCTTCAAGAGCAACTCCAAATTTACAGTTTCACGTCTCCCCAGTTAGTACAGATATTTTGGGAGTAACTCCTATGCATGATTTTGAAGGTATAACTCCTACTGTTGCAAATGTTAGACCTACAAGTAGGGGTGAAATTAATATTGTAAGTGCTGACAGCAGAATTTATCCAAAAATTAAAATGAACTACCTTTCGACTGACGAAGACAGAAAAGTAGCTGCAGAAGGTTTAAAAATAATTCGTAAAATAATGCTAGAAACGGAAACCTTTAAAAAATATGAACCTGAAGAATATAGACCAGGTATTCATATAACTGACGATGAGGAATTAGTAAAAGAAGGATCAAATTTTACCCAGACAATTTT
This sequence comes from uncultured Pelagibacteraceae bacterium, assembly GCA_902514665.1. Taxonomy (GTDB): domain Bacteria; phylum Pseudomonadota; class Alphaproteobacteria; order Pelagibacterales; family Pelagibacteraceae; genus Pelagibacter. The sequence goes on from CABXRS010000007.1 coordinate 1,972, forward strand.
TCACCCAGTTGGAACATGTAGAATGGGTCAAGATGAAATGTCAGTGGTTGACGAAAAACTAAGAGTTAGAGGTGTAGATAATCTTAGAGTAATCGATGCTTCAATAATGCCAAATATAACATCAGGGAATACAAATGCTCCAACAATAATGATTGCAGAAAAAGGTGCAGACATGATACTACAGCAATAATGTTTGCTGAATTATTTGCTCCTGAACAAATAGCAATCTTAACACAAATAATTTTTATTGATCTAGTTTTAGCTGGAGATAACGCAATTATCATTGGTATGGTTGCATCTAAATTTCCACCAGAACAAAGAAAGAAAGTTATTTTCTGGGGAATTGGCGGAGCTGTAATCTTAAGAATAATATTAACTCTTCTTACAGCTTATCTTTTACAGATCACAGGTTTAAGGCTTATTGGAGGATTACTATTACTTTATATCGTCTATAAACTCTACGTTGATGTTATCAAAGGATCAGAAAGAGATGAAAATATTAATGTAGATAAATCAAGTTTTTTAAAAGCAATTTGGACAGTTCTTTTAGCTGATTTTACAATGAGCTTAGATAATGTTTTAGGTGTAGCTGGTGCAGCCGGAGACCATTATAGCCTTCTTGTATTTGGACTAGTTTTGTCAATTATTTTGATGGCAACTGCAGCAACTTTAATTTCTGGATGGATAAAAAAATACAAATGGATAGCTTGGATAGGGTTATTAGCTATATTAGCAGTTGCAGTTGAGTTGATTTATACAGATATTAAAATATTGTTCTTATAATGTATCTTCAAAAAATAAATCTCAAAAAAAAATATGCTTTAGTGACTGGAGCAGGAAAAGGACTTGGAAGAGCTTGCTCTATTGCATTGGCAGAGGCGGGAGCAACTGTAATTGGTCTAAGTAGGACTAGATCTGATTTAGATAAACTAGAAAAAGATATCAAAAAAGTTAAAGGAAAAATCATAAAAATTCAATGTGATGTAATGAATTATGAAGATCTAAAGGAAAAATTAAATAAAATTAAAATTATTGATATTTTGGTTAACAATGCTGGCACAAATATTCCAGAACCTTTTGAAAAAATAAAGCAATCTAGTATGAACTATTTAGTAGATTTAAATCTCAAAGCTGCGTTCAATGTTGCTCAATTAACTGTAAAAAAAATGTCTAAAAATAAAAAAAGACCTGGTTCGATTATCAACATGTCTTCTCAGCTTGGTCATGTTGGAATGATTGGAAGAAATGTTTATAATATGACTAAATTTGGTATAGAGGGTTTAACAAAAGGAATGGGTGTAGAGTTAGCAAAAAAAAATATAAGAGTTAACTCAGTAGCTCCAACATTTGTTGAAACCCCAATGGTAAAAAAATTTTTTAAAAATACTAAATTTAAAAAAATGGTTTTAGGAAAAATTCCAGTCGGAAAAGTTGCATCAGAGAGTGATATTGCCACAACAGTTTGCTTTTTAGCTTCTTCTGCTTCCTCAATGATTACTGGAACATCAATTATAATAGATGGTGGATGGACAGCTCAATAATTTATAGAATTTTTTTAGTTTTATTATTTTTAACACCCCCAGCATATGCAATTGAGTTCCGAGGAAAATTTTTACAGGGTCATTTCATACTTGGCATCACTAATCCTAATGCCAAAATTTTTGTTGGAAAAAAAGAGGTAAAGGTATCAAGTAATGGAGATTTTGTTTTTGGAATTGATAGAGATCAAAAATATGATCTTACTTTTACCAAAATTCTTCACGGGGAAAAAACAATAATTACTAAAAAAGTTATAAAAAGGAAATATAATATTCAAAGAATTGATGGACTTGAGGAAAGTAAGGTCACTCCACCTGAATCAGTTTATAAAAGAATTAAAAAAGAAAATAATGCTATAGGGAAAGCAAGAGCAATAAATTCAAATCTACAATTTTTTAAAGAAAAATTTATTATGCCTGTCGAAGGAATTATCAGTGGTGTTTATGGAAGTCAAAGAATTTTAAATGGTAAACCTCGATGGCCTCATTATGGAATTGATATAGCTGCTAAACAAGGAACAATGATTAAGTCTTCTGGATCAGGAATTGTTACAATGGCAGAAGATGATTTATATTATACTGGAGGCACGGTTATTATGGATCATGGACATGGCATATCCTCGATATATTCTCATTTAGAAAATGTACTTGTTTCTGTTGGAGATGAAATAAATCAAGGTGATATTATAGGAACTGTAGGTTCAACCGGTAGATCAACAGGACCTCATCTCGATTTTAGAATTAACTGGTTTCAGACTAGGCTAGATCCAATGACTGTATTAAATTAGATTTCAGATCTTGCTCTAAAAAGTTAAATAAAACTTTCCTATCGGGTAGATAAGAATTTATTTAATACTTTTGCAATCTCAAAATGACCTTTTTTATTAGGATGATCATCAATAATAAAATATTGAGATTTTTTTAAAGGAATTAAGACATACTTAATTTGATTATTGCTTTTAGGAAAATTAATTACTTTTTGCCAAGGCTGAACAGGTAAAAAAACAATGATATTCTTCTCATTTAAATTTATATTGTCTTTTATTACCTTCTCTAGATATTTTTTATCTATATCAAAATTTATTAACTCTAAATTTTTATCTCTGAAAATTACATCAATTATATCTGAAAAAAATAAACGAATAGAGCTCTTAAAATTTCCTAGTATAAATTTAATATTACTAGATTTGAGACTTGTATCGCGAAAAGTTTTTATAAAATCTTTTTCTAAATAAACTTTTTTAAAATCTAATTCTTTATTTTCTCCTAAATCGTTTATATGATATTGAATTATAACAGTTTTACTATTATCATAATAAGGACTTAGTTTTAATTTTTTAATCTCTCTAACAGTGCCATAGCTGGAAACTCCCATATTAAATACTTTTCTTTTTGATATTTTTTCTAATTGGTATGAAAAAGTTTCGTTATCATTTACCCCCCATCCCATCGCAATTGAGTCACCTAATACTATAATAGGGTTATTATTTTCTAGATTTTTTGAAGACAAATCATTAATTCTTATGAAATCATTAAAATTCAAAATTGTATCGAATTCTGGATTCGAAAATTTACACTCTCCTAATCTAGGCTTATAAAATAAATCTTTATCGAAAGTTGTGCAGTCATTTTTATACTGCCAAATATTTCTTTGTCCTTTAAAATATATTTTTTTTTGAATACTTTTTACCCAAAACCAATCATATGTTTTTCCTTTAAGCAAAGAAAGATAGCTGAATGTAAAAACGACAAAAGTTATTAATAAATAATTACAAAATATAACTAATATTAAAAAAATTATTTTTTTTAAATTAATCAAGCTCAAACTCTTTAATATAATTTTTCTTAAGTTCCTGATTTTGTTTTTTTTTATCCAAAATACAATTACCGATAACAAGATAATCTAACTCTGTTCCCATAAAACAATTAAAAGCATCAACAGGTTTATTCACAATAGGCTCACCTCTAACGTTAAATGATGTATTAACTACAACAGGACATTTTGTTTTTTCTTTAAATTTTAAAACTAAATCACGATAAGGCTTGTTAGTCTTTTCTGTAATGGTTTGAATTCTTGCAGAATAATCAACATGGGTAACTGCGGGAATTTCTGATCTCTTAATATTAAGTTTTTCAATTCCAAAAAGTTTTTGTTGATCTTTTGTCATCTCTATCTTTTTTTTGGTATTTATTTCCGATACCAACAACATGTAAGGACTATCAATATTCATATCAAACCAATCTTGCAAATCCTCTCTTAAAATAGATGGTGCAAATGGTCTAAAACTCTCTCTATACTTAACTTTTAAGTTAAGATTTTTTTGCATTTTTTCAGATCTTGGATCGCCTAAAATAGATCTTCCACCTAGTGCTCTTGGTCCAAATTCCATTCTTCCTTGAAACCATCCAATAGCTTTTTCTGAAGCTAAGTAGGTTGCAGTCATATTAATCATTTCGGTATAAGAAAAGGTTTCAAAAACTGCACCAATTGATTTTAATTCATTTTCAATTTGATTTTGAGAATATTCAGGACCTAGATAAGAGCCTTTCATGCTATCATTTAAATCAACAATTCTCTCGTTATTTTGATCTTCATACCAAAAAGCTAAAGCAGCACCTAAAGACCCTCCTGCATCACCTGCAGCTGGCTGTATCCAAATATTTTCAAATATATTTTCTTTTAATATTTTTCCATTTGCTACACAATTTAAAGCAACTCCTCCTGCCAAACAAAGATTTTTAATTTTATATTCTTCACGAATTGACTTTGCTAATTTGATCATTATTTCCTCTGTAACTTTTTGGATAGATGCAGCTATATCCATATGAAATTGGGTAATTTTTTCTTTTTGAGGATCTCTTGGTTTACTGCCAAACAAATTGTCAAATTTATTACTAGTCATTGTAAGACCAGTTGCATAATTAAAGTATTTTTGATCTAACCTGAAAGTTCCATCTTTTTTTACATCTATAATTTGTTTTATTTTGTCTTCGTAAATAGGATTGCCGTATGGAGCTAGCCCCATTAATTTATATTCACCACTATTTACTTTAAATCCAGTGTAATAAGTAAACGCTGAATAAAGAAGACCAAGAGAATGTGGAAAATGAATCTCTTTTTTAATATCTAGTTTATTTCCACTGCCTATAGCTACAGTTGTGGTTGCCCATTCACCAACACCATCAGCAGTTAAGATTAAAGCTTCTTCAAATGGTGAGGGGTAAAATGCACTTGCTGCATGACTTAAATGATGATCAGAAAAAAAAATATTTTTATCAGATTCATAATTTTTATCGTGTAATTTTAACTTATTAAACAAAAAATTTTTTTGAAATAACTTTTCTTTGATCCATAATGGCATTGCTTTTGCAAATGAAACAAAACCTTTTGGAGCAAATGCTACATAAGTTTCTAACAATCTTTCAAATTTTAAAAAAGGTTTTTCGAAAAAAACAATTTGATCAACTTCACTTAATTTTAAATTTGCAAATCTTAAAACAAATTCAATTGCATTATAAGGATAACGTGGATCATGTTTTTTTCTAGTAAATCTTTCTTCTTGTGCTGCAGCAATTATTTTTCCATCTTTTAAAATACATGCGGCACTGTCATGATAAAATGCAGAAATACCTAATATAGAAGTCACTTTAAAATATAGTATAAATAAATGGAGCTACAGCAGAACCTTGACTCAAAACAATTAGTCCTCCAAATAAAACAAGTACAAAAATAATTGGGATTAGCCAGTATTTTTTTCTAACTTTGAGAAACTCCCAAAATTCTTTTATAAAACTCATATTAAAATTGATTTTTCATCTTACTTTTTGGTTCACTTTTTTCAATCCAATATGATTTATGCTTATTAAACTTAAGATTTAGAAGGTCTTTTTTAAGCATTTTCATTAGTAAACCTATTGGTGTTACTACTAAAAAAAAGATTATACCCATTATTAATGGAGAAATTATTTTTCCAAGATAAATTCCAAATTTAAACCAAGCTTTATTTAGGGGTGTTAGTATTTTCGAATTAATTAATCCCAGAATTAAAAAAATAAGTGAAATAATTACAGCCCAAACTCTAATTTCAGAATTATTAATTAAAGGGAATAAAGCGATGATAAAAAAAACAATAAAAAAAACTATTCCAAAACTTTTATTAGAACCTATTTTAATCTCATCCATTTAAAGATTTTTGAGGCTTCATATCGTTCTTATTAATTCCAGCCACTTTAACGGGTTTTTTCATAGCATCTCTTCTAAATGGCTCACCTAGTTCTTGGTTAAGAATTACTTCAATAAATGTAGTAATTCCTTTTTTTTGATCTTCACAAGATTGCTTTATAGCTGCTGTGGTTTCTTCCATTGTTCTTACTGAAACTCCTTTTAATCCACAGGCATCAGCAACTTTTGCATAACTTAACTCTGGATCCAGTTCTGTTCCAATAAAATTATCATCAAACCAAAGAGTGGTATTTCTTTTTTCTGCACCCCACTGATAATTTCTAAAAATAACCATTGAAATTGCCGGCCATTCTTCTCTTGCACAAGAACTCATTTCATTCATGCTAATACCAAATGCTCCGTCACCTGCAAAACCAATTACTGGTGTATCAGGACATCCAATTTTTGCTCCTAAAATTGAGGGAAAACCATATCCACAGGGACCAAATAATCCTGGCGCTAAATACTTTCTTCCTTTTTCAAAAGTTGGATAAGCATTTCCAATAGCACAATTGTTTCCAATATCACTAGAAATAATTACATCCTCTGGCATTCCTGCTTGAATTGCTCTCCAAGCTTGTCTAGGGGACATCCTGTCCTTATCTCTTTCTCTTGCTTCTTTGTTCCAAACTGTGCCTTCGTCATCTTCTTCATGGTCTAAACTTGATAGTTTTTGCAACCAAGCAGATTTAGTTTGATGAATGATATCTTTTCTTTTTTGTCGATCTTTATCACCTGCTTTTGGAGAAAGTTGAGCAAGCAATTGTTGGGAAACTAATTTAGCATCACCGCAAATACCGACAGTAACCTTTTTAGTTAAGCCAATACGATCTGAATTCATATCTACTTGAATAATACTTGCTTCTTTTGGCCAATAATCCATTCCATATCCTGGGAGTGTTGAAAATGGGTTTAATCTTGTACCTAATGCTAAAACTACATCAGCTTTTTGAATTAATTCCATTCCAGCTTTGGATCCATTATAACCTAAAGGTCCAGCTGCTAATGGATGACTGCCTGGAAAGCTGTCGTTATGTTGGTAACCAGAACAAACTGGGGCATCTAATTTTTCTGCAAGCTTTTTACAGTCCTCTATTGCTCCACCAATTACAACACCTGCCCCTGATAAAATTACAGGAAATTTTGCATTTGATAATAAATCTGCAGCTTTTTTAATTGCATCAGTCCCTCCAGCTTGTCTTTCTAATCTAACAATTGGAGGCAGGTCTATATCAATAACTTGTGTCCAATAATCTCTTGGTACATTGATTTGCGCTGGTGCAGATCCTCTAATTGCTTTTTCAATAACTCTATTTAACACCTCTGCCATCCTTGATGGATCTCTAACTTCTTCTTGATAACAAACCATGTCTTTAAATAAATTCATTTGTTCTACTTCTTGAAATCCACCTTGCCCCATTGTTTTATTTGCAGCTTGAGGTGTGACTAATAAAAGTGGAGTATGATTCCAGTAAGCAGTTTTAATTGGTGTAACCAAACCAGTAATCCCAGGACCATTTTGAGCAATTACCATTGACATTTTACCAGTTGCTCTCGTATATCCGTCAGCAATTAAACCACCATTAGTTTCATGAGCAACATCCCAGAATTTAATTCCAGCATCCGGAAAAATATCTGAAATCGGCATAAAAGCTGAACCAATTATTCCAAATGCGTGCTCTATACCATGCATTTGTAAAACTTTTACAAAAGCCTCTTCTGTTGTCATTTTTGTCATAAAAATAAAACCTCTCCTAAATATAAATTAAAATAGTATTTATAAAATTCATTTGTTAATTTTTGCGATTAATATATAAGATTTTAGGAAATTCAAATAAACAATTCGACACTATAACAATGGCTACAGATATCATAATTCATGACAAAAAAGACAATGTTGGCGTTGTGGTAATTGAAAAAATTACTTCAAAACAAGATTGTAATTGCTGGATAATGGAAGATGATAGCTCTACAAATATTCAATCAATGGATGAAATACCTTTGGGACATAAAATTGCAATGATTGATTTAAACGAAGGCGATACAATACTGAAATATGGGCATGATATAGGTAAAGTTGTGAAATCTATAAAAAAAGGCCAACACGTTCATGTTCACAACGTAAAAACTAAAAAATGGTAATAAAATGGAAATCCCAAAAAATTTTTTAGGTTATAAAAGAGAGAATGGGAGAGCAGGTACTAGAAATCATGTAATAATTCTTCCAGTTGATGATATTTCTAATGCTTGTGCTGAAGCTGTTGCAAATAATATTAAAGGAACAATTGCTCTACCTCATTCTTACGGAAGACTTCAATTTGGAGCAGATTTAGAGCTTCATTTTAGAACCATGATTGGAACTGGTTGTAATCCAAATGTAGCTGCAGTAATTGTAATTGGAATTGAGCCTAAATGGACTAAAAAAATAGTTGATGGAATTGCAAAAACTGGGAAACCAGTTGAAGGTTTTCATATAGAGCGTACAGGTGACATAGGTACGACAATGAAAGCTTCGAAAAAAGCACAGGAATTTGTGATGTGGGCATCTGAAAAACAAAGAGAAGAATGTCCTTTAAGTGACCTGTGGATATCAGTCAAATGCGGTGAGTCTGATACCACGTCTGGGTTAGCTTCAAATCCAACAGTAGGAAATTTAATGGATAAATTAGAACCCTTAGGTGTTCACTTATGCTTTGGTGAAACATCAGAGCTTACAGGAGCAGAAAAAGTTTGTGCTACAAGAGGTGCAACAAAAGAAGCTTCAGAAAAGTTTATGAAAACATGGAATAATTATAATGATTTTATATTAAAGGAAGCAACTAATGATCTTTCAGAGAGTCAGCCTACGGCTGGAAATATTGCTGGCGGATTAACTACTATAGAAGAAAAAGCTTTTGGAAACTTTCAAAAAATTGGAAATTGTAAATTTATTGATGTATTAGAGCCAGCTGAAGAACCAAAAAAAGGCAAGGGTTTATATTTTATGGACACTTCATCAGCTGCTGCTGAATGTGTAACTCTTCAAGCAGCAGCTGGTTTTAATATTCATTTATTCCCAACTGGACAAGGAAACATTGTTGGAAATCCAATTGAACCAGTGATTAAACTAACTGCTAATCCTTTAACAGTTAAAAGTATGGGTGAACACATCGATTGTGATGTATCAAAAATACTTTCAAGAGAAATGAATTTATCAGATGCTGGGGATGAACTGATTAAAGCAACATTAAGGGTTGCTAACGGAAGATTAACTTGTGCTGAAGCTTTAGGTCATAAAGAATTTGTTATGACAAAACTTTATAGAAGTGCCTAATTAATTTTTTAATTTCATGATTTATAAAAAGTACTTGGTATTGATACCTGGTATAATTTTAGCTTTTGTTCTTTATACTTTATCACAAGGTATAAATAACATAGTTGGAATTGAATTAATGGGGTATACCAAAAGTCCCATTTCTACAGCAATGATTGCCATTTTATTTGGTATGTTTTTTGGAAATATATTTAAAATCAGGGAAATTTTTTTAAAAGGTTTGGATTTTACTCAAAAAAATATTCTAAAGCTTGGTATTATTTTTTTAGGAATTCAACTAAAACCTTTTGCATTTTTAGAATTTGGAAAAATAGCAATTCCATTAATAATAATTTGTATTGTTAGTGTTTTATTAGTTATAAAACTAATAAGTAGAAAAATAATAATCCCAAAACGCATGTCCTATCTTATTTCTGTTGGCAGTACTGTTTGTGGTACTACAGCAATAATGGCAATGGCTCCTGTGATAAATGCAAAAAAAAATGAAGTATCCTACGCAATTGCTAATATTACTTTGTTTGGTATTCTTTCAATGCTCATTTACCCTTATTTTGCTAATTTTTATTTTAATGGTGAGTCATTATTTATTGGTTTGTTTTTAGGCACTGCTATACACGAGACTGCTCAAGTTGCTGCAGCTGGACTAATTTATGATCAACAATTTAATAGTCCAGAAACTTTAAATATTTCAACATTAACTAAATTGATTAGAAATACATTTTTAATAATTATGATACCTCTATTTGCCTATCTGTTTTCCAGAGGTCAAATTAAACAGAAAAAATACTCAATTATTAGTATTTTTCCTTACTTTGTATTAGGTTTTATAGGCATGATAATTTTAAGAAATTTAGGTGATCATATATTCTTTGTTAACCATAATGAAATTTGGTCAAGTGCAGTAGAAAATATAAAATTTTTATCTAAAATTTTTTTAACAATGGCAATGGCTGCAATAGGTCTTTCAACAAATTTGAGGGAGATCAAGAATATGGGTTATAAGCCTTTTCTTGTAGGTTTTGTTGCTATGGCAACAGTTGGATTAATTTCGATTGTTACAATAGAAATATTTATTAATTATATTATTTAGCTTTAATAAGTAATTTTATTTTTAAGTTTGACACAAATTTTCTGATGAATGCTGCTGCAACCCCTAAAGTAATAGCAAACATAATTGTGAATAAACCATAAAAAAATGGCATCTCATTAGAAAAATCAACAATAAAATTTGAAAAAAAGTTAAGGTCTTTACTTTTAGTTGATTGAACATTATTTAAAATTTCATTAGCAAAAAAAGTATCATAGGCAATGGCTATTCCAACAATTAATAATAATATTGCAAGTAAAGCTCGCAATCCAGAGCTATCAATTCTCTCACCAACTTTTTGACCTACTTGAACTCCAATTATTGAGCCTATAATCAACATTAAAACTAAAAGTAAATCTATTGATCCATAATTAAACGAGTGTAAGAAAGTAACTATGACACTTACAAATATTGTTACAAACAAAGAAGTTCCTGGAACTAATTTTGTAGGCATTTTTATTATATAAATCATTGCAGGAACTAGTATGAAAGCACCACCAATTCCCATAATAGCAGCAATAAATCCAACAATAAGTCCTATAATAATTGGGGTAAAAATGCTCTCATACAATTTTGATTTAGGAAATCTCATTCTAAGTGGAAGGCCATGTATCCAATAATGTACATGAGCTTTTTTTTTTGCTAAAACATTTCTTTTTGCTTGGTCTATTTCTCTTAAACTTTCAACAAGCATCAACGTTCCAATGATAGCTAGAATATACATATAGGCTAAAGAGATAACTGTATCAATTTTTCCAATACCCTTAAAATATGAGAAAGTATAAATTCCTATTGTAGTTCCGATTGCGCCACCAATAACTATTGTAAAACCCATTTTATAATCTAAAATATTTTTTAGATAATAAGTGGTTGATCCAGAGACAGATGTAGCCAAAATATTGTTTGCCTCATTTGCAACTGCATAAGCGGGAGGAATACCTAAAAAAATTAAAAAAGGTGTCATTAAAAAACCACCTCCAACTCCAAATAATCCTGATAAGACTCCAACAATTGCACTTAACAAAAGTATTTCTATAGGATTAACAAATACTTGCGCGATTGGTAAAAAGACTTCCATATAAACTTAAAAAATGCGGCTTAAAAATAACTTAGTTAAATGTAACAAAAGTTCCAACTAAAATTACACCCCAGTATGCAAGTAAACTCATTAAAATGCCTACTTTAATAGATGATGATTTTAATCTGGGGAATTTATTAAAAATTTTAATTTCTGAAAGGTGCATTTATCTCGTCAATACACCCACTGAAAAATTTGTCAAATAATTATTTAATTTATGCTAATTTTTTTTTAATAAATTGTTGCTCCATAAACTTTAATAAGGTTATCTTCAACACCTAGAACTAATCTACCTAAGAACTCTCCAGGAAGTTCCTTGTTTGTTTGTTTTATCAAAACAGTTACGTGATCGCCTCGTCTTAAACATCCAAAAGGTTCGAAAGTTTCCTTTAAATTTACAATTAATTTATTATTTGCCCACTGTTTACCCAGTTCAACTTCATTTGCTCCAAAAAGCATCTGAGTAGAGAAATCTCTTGTAAATCCTCCATAATCTTTAAGATTAGATGATTTTACTAAATTATTCCAGATTGGTTTGGCTAATTCATATATTTCATCATCAGTTTTAGATAAAATATTCATATTTATTTGTAATTTAAATTTTAAGAAGCTTTTTTCTTCTCGTTCTCATCAACGATATGGTAAACTGGAACCTTCTCAAGACTAAATTTACTTGTCTTAGGATCTCTTCTAGAAACTGTTAAACAGTGCCAGTTTTCGTCATCAAGTTTCATATGATCTCCTCTATAGTAATAACCCGGCCATCTAGTTTCCTCTCTAAACATTGTATGTTCTGTTACACACTGAGATGTAAGAGCTCTATGTTTAAGCTCCCAAGCTCTCATTAGTTGATGATAATCTTCAGCTCCAACATTCTCTAGGTCTTCCTCTAACCAAGTCAAAAGTTCCAAACCTCTTTTCAACATATTAGCATTAGTCATATAGTTAGTCGCTATACCGCCCACATATTCATCCATAATCCTTTGTAAGCGTTGAAGTCCTTGAATTGGAGAAATATAACTTGGGGATACTGTTCCACCAGTTATTTCATTTTGAGCAACTTTGTAAGTTTCAAGAGGTTTATAAACTTTATCTTTAAAATCCTCACATTGTTTATCTGTTACTTTTAAACCTTCAGCTTTTTTATCCTCAATATATTTAACGGCAGCTTTTGCAGCCAATCTGCCCTCTGTAAATGATCCAGAAGAAAATTTGTGTGCACTTCCACCCACAGTGTCTCCAGCTCCAAATAGACCGTCAATTGTGAGCATTCTATTATAACCCCAGAAATATTCTGGGGGAGATAAATCTTCAGGTCCACTAACCCAAGCTCCTGAACAAGTAGCATGTGAACCCATTACATATGGTTCTGACGTTGTTAATTCTGGATTTGTATATTTTGGATCAATGTTTTGAGATGCCCAAACTACAGCCTGACCAACTGTCATCCCTAAGAAATTTTCCCAACCTACTGTTTCTAAATGTGGGTCTTGGAATGCCTCAGTTGTGACCATTTGGATTGGTCCACCACCTGCCATAGTTTCTTGAATAAAAGCATGATTTCTTAAACAAGTTGGTGTTGGATGATGATCAATGTATTCACCTACTAATTCTTTAGTTTGATCATACCATTTTTTTTCATAGTTTTCACCATTAGCATTTTGAGTATAAGTTTTTAAGTGTAAGAAATAAGCGCCAACAGGTCCATAACCATCTTTAAATCTGCACAACACAATTCTGTTTTCCATTTGTGTCATTTTAGCTCCAGCTGCAATCGGTAATGCATAAGCTGAACCATTACTCCATGGTGCATACCATGTTCTACCCATCCCTTCACCAACAGCTCTTGGTTTAAATATATGAGAGGCTCCACCTGCTGAAACAATTACAGCTTTTGCTCTAAAGACATGAAAATCTCCAGTTCTCATGTTAAAACCTACAGCTCCACCTACTCTATTTTCTTTAGCTTCATCCATTAAGAGATGAGTGATCATAATTCTATTATAAATTTTATCTGCAGATTTTTTTGCTGCTTCTGCAACAATTGGTTTATAACTTTCACCATGTATCATAATCTGCCACTTACCTTCTCTAAGATATCTTCCAGTTTCCTCATTCTTCATCATAGGAAGACCCCACTCGTCGAACATATGAACAGTAGAATCTACATGACGAGCCATATCGTAACCTAAATCTTCTCTTACCATTCCCATTAAATCATTTCTTGCGTATCTAACATGGTCTTCAGGTTGATTTTCACCCCATTGCATTCCCATATAACAATTGATTGCATAAAGTCCTTGAGCAACAGCACCACTTCTATCTATATTGGCTTTTTCAACACACACAATTTTCATATCTCTACCCCAGTGCCTTGCTTCAAAAGTAGCACCTGTTCCTGCCATACCTCCGCCGACAACTAAAATATCACAATCTTCGTAATGTGTTTTATGCTTTGCCATTAGTAATAAACTCCTTTTTTGAAAGAGTCTTTAGGAACACTAGGTAATTCGCCATCAATGTTGAGTCCTTCTGGCTCCGTATATAATCTTTGAGAATTGATCTCTCCCTGATTAGGTTTATCACCTTCAGCTAATTTAGGAATAAATTTACCCCACGGCTTTGTTGTTATAGGTGAAACAAAATCCTTAGTTGTTCCATTTCTAAATTTAATCTTCCAAGAAATAGTGCCTTTTTCCTCTTCTCTTCTAACTCTTACACTGTGGCCCATTGGAGCGAAGTCAGCATAGCCCCTAACATCAATAGCATGATTAGGGCAAGCTTTTACACATGAATAACACTCCCAACAAAAATTAGGTTCAATATTTTTAGCACGTCTAATATTTTCATCAATGTGCATTATATCTGATGGACAAATATCTACGCAATGGCCACAGCCATCACATCTAGTCATGTATACAAAAGTTGACATGATTTAATTATTTCCTTTTCTTTTTATCATATTAATAATGTTTTGGCTCTTCTCTTTTTATACCTAAGCCAAATTGCTCAGGTGCGTCTGCTGGTGGTGGTAGATTATCTCTTGATCCATCCGCTTCTGCCAAATTTTTTTGAATTGCTGCTCCAGGTTTATAAAACATATGAGCAAACTTAGACCAGTAAATTCCTCCAAATAAAATTAAATTTGAAAGTACAAATAAAGTTAAAAACAAATATGATAATCCAGCTTGTCCATTGAACTGAGTATATGACCATAGTAAACCAAAAGTTGCACAAGCTAATAGAGCTAAAACAAATAAGTCTGCTTTAATAATTCTGTACCATGGATGTGCTTCAGCTGAAACATCAACTCTTAAAAAAAACCAGAACCAATATCCACCAACGCATGTTAGTATTGCTCCTATATGCCATATCATAGACCAAATAGTTGAAGATGACTTTTCTTGGCCAGTATAACCAAAAACTAAAACTGCTGATGCAACCCAAAATAAAATTGTACCGTACATTCCAAGTACATGTGCCAACCTTCTTTTGCCAAAACCAAGCTCAGAGGTAGTGCCAATATCGTAAACAGTTGTCTTTGCTACGATAGATACTTTTTCCCCTACACCAAGTTCTTTTGTTGCATTAAGTTTTGCTTTTTTAGCATTATTAAAAAAATATATTAGATTCCTGTGAGAAATCATTTGGATAATTGTTCCAGCTGCAATTAATACTACCATTGCAATAATAAAACTTTGCATTGCAAGTGGAGAAACTGTTTCTGCTAAAGCAGAAAATGGATTTGTATTTAACATTTTACCCTTAAATTAAATTATTTTGGTCTAATTTAAAAGATTTTCTAATCTAGTTAAATCTTCATATCAACATAAACTATTGGTTATTTTGTCCTTAATAACAACTTAGAATTTATATTTTTCGTTTGTAGTGTTGATTTTTAGGAATTACAGACCTAATTCCTCCTTGGGGATTCTCTACATCTCCGTCTCTTCTGGGTATAAGGTGAATATGACAATGCATAATAGATTGGCCTGAAATTTTTCCAGCATTTGTTCCAATATTAAATCCTTTAACAGTTTTATCTTTTATGGTGACCTCTTTCTTTATTATTTTGATTAGTTCATTACATGCTAGTAACTCCTCATTTGTTAAATCAAAATAATCACGTAGATGCCTTTTGGGGATAATTAGGCAATGAAGATTAGAAACAGGATATGTGTCGTAACTTGCATATGCTAGTTCATTTTCATGAGCAATACCGCTTTTTTCAGAATTACAAAAAAGGCAAGGATTGTTAGGGTCTTTAATCATTAATTAATACCTTGGGTATTTTTTTACAGCTAATGAATAATGATTATTTAGAAAGTTAAAAATTTTTAAACTTTTTCTTTTCCATCCAATTCTATCTACTGTCTTTACAGAGGCAACACCTTTGCCAGATCCTATCAAGATAATTTCATCATATTTTGACAATGTATCAATCATTATATCTTTTTTAATTATTTTTTTCACTTTAGTTTCAAAGAATTTATAAGTAATCCCCTTATAACAATTTTTTGCAGGGGTATATAATTTATTATTTCTTACAAAAACAATATTTGAAGTACCAGTTTCAAATATTTTTTTATCTGAACATAATCCAATATCAGATCTAGAATTATCCATTTTCGCTAAATATTTTAAAATTTCTTTATACTTAAGGTTTTTATATTCAGGTTTTTCTCTTTTTAATTTTACAAGTTTCAAATTGAAATCAAGTTTTGGCTTTATTCTTTTTCTTAAAGAAATTGATATTATTTTTTTATTTAAAGCAACTCTCAACAAATGATTATAATTTTTTTTAGGATCTAAATTATTTTTAATTAATTTATTAATATCTTTTTTTATAGAAGTCTTAAAAATTTTATATTTTTTTATTGATTTTAATAAATTTTTAATATGTTCTTCAAAGAAAAGAATTTTTGGAGATGATCCATAAATCCACATGGTTGTAAATACTCCATGGTCACCCCAGAGATCTTGAAATTCTATCTCTTTAAGATCTTTAAGCTGATAAGATTTTTTTAATAAGTAAGTTACCATTTACAGTTAAAAAAGATTCGGGGTGAAATTGAAATCCATAAATTTTATCAATGTTATTTTCTAATGCCATTGCTGAACCTGAGATATCACATCTCATTGTTATGTCAAAATTTTTGGAATAAAAAGGTTCTTTCAATTTTAAAGAATGGTAACGACCTACCTTATAAATATTTTTATTTTTAAAAATAGAATTTTTACTTACAACTTTTATTTTTGACTGAAACCCATGATAAATTTGTTTTTGTTGTACTATTTTTGCACCCTCACAAAATAATATTTGTTGAAATCCTAAACAAATTCCAACTATTCTTTTTTTTCCTTTAAATTTTTTATAAATCCTACTAGTTATTGGATAGTCTTTTGGCGACCCAGGTCCTGGAGATAAGACAATTGTTGATGCTCTTTTTAAATATCTAATATTAATTTCATCATAATTTGTACATATAACTTTATCAAACAACGATAATTGATGTACTACGTTGTGAGTAAATGAGTCTTTATGATCAATCACATATATCATTTAAACAAATCTATTAGAGCTTTTGCTTTTATAAAATTTTCATTAAACTCATGATCAGCGTTACTATCGATTACAACACCCGAGGCGACTGAAATTTCTGAAGTATTTTTAAAATTTAGTATTGAGCGTATAATAATATTAAACCTCATATCTCCATTGAATTTTATGTAACCAAAACTACCAGTATAAATATTTCTATTTTCCTTTTCTTGTTTGTTAAGGAGATTAAGTGTGTTTATTTTAGGACAACCTATTACAGAACCACCAGGCATCATTGATTTAACAATATCAATGGTTTTTACCTTTTTATTTAACTTGCCCTTTATCAAACTTACATAATGAAAAAGATCCTTGTATTCCTCTACAGTTTTTTCTTTTTTTATTTTAACAGATCCTGGAACACATATTCGCGATAAATCACTTCGTTCCATGTCAACAATCATATTATGCTCCTTTGTCTCTTTAATGTTTTTCCTAAAATATTGAAGAGCTTTACTTTTATTTAGACTTGCATTTTTCTTAAGAGTGCCTGCAATTGGTTTAGTAATTATTGATCTTCCTTTTTTCTCAATTAAAGTCTCAGGAGAGCAACTAATAACCGAATAATTTTTATCCTTAATCAAAAAAGCCTCAGGAGCAAGATTGGATTTGGATAGACGACAAAAAAATTCTAATGGATCTATTTTTGATTCATTCTTGTACTTAGTACATATTTTAATTTGATAGGTCTGACCTTGTTTAATTTTTTTTTTAAACTTATTAAAAATTTTTGTATAATTTTTCCTATTAATACTTATTTTAAATTCTTTACTTTTTTTTTCTCTTGAGTAAGCTTTAAAAGGTAAATTTTCACTTAAACTTATTAAAGTTTCAGGTTTATAAAAAATTCCCTTGGGAAAAGAGTTAGTTTTTTGCTTAGGAAATTTAATACCAATTAAGTAATTTAAAATTTCATATCCAAAAAAACCAACATATAAATCAGTTTGTTTAATTTTTTTTTTATTTAAATAAATTGTCTTTAAAAAATTGTTAACATTATTATTTGATAAAATGATTTTTTTTGAAAAATCTGTAAATAAATCAAACCCCTTTGATGTTTTGTAGATAATGTAGGGTTTAGCAGATAAGTTAATATCGTTTAAAATTTTATTTGTATTCAATTTAATTTGTTTTTAATCTTAGCACTGCTTCTTCTTTTATAGGTAAATGGATTATTGCAGCGAAAATTGATAATGCAATTGCTAAATACCACGCATAATCATAAGAACCATAAATATCATGAAATAAACCCCCCAGATAAGCTCCAAAAAATGATCCTATTTGATGACTTAAAAAAACAATTCCATATAGTAAGCCTAAATATTTTGTTCCAAACATATGAGCGACAATTCCACTTGTAGCTGGAACAGTTGACAACCACAAGAAACCAAAGCTAGCACCAAAAATAAAAGCATTAATATTGCTAGCTGGTAAGAATATAAATAATATAATTGATAATCCTCTCAAAGAATAAATAAAACTCAATATAATTTTTTTACTTATCTTAGTTGATAGGTAACCACTCAAAAGTGAACCAAAAATATTAAACAATCCTATCAAAGATAGTATTGCTGCCGCAGTCCAGCTTTCTAACCCTCTATCAATTACATAGGTAGGTACATGCGTTCCTACTAATGTAATATGAAAACCACAAACAAAAAAACCTGAGACTAACAAAATATAACTTTTTGAGGCAAACGCCTCTTTAATTGCCTCTAATGTGCTTTGAGAATTTGGTGTTTCTATGCTTTGTTCCAGTGATGGAGATCTTACAAAATATGAAACTATTAGACCTATAAATAAAGCAATAAGAAAAGCAATTAAAGTAATTTGCCATCCGCTTTCACTTAATGAATAAGTTGTTAAAAGAGGAGATAAAAAATATCCAAATGAACCTATTGCTGTTACTAAACTCATTGCAATGGTTCTGTTTGATAATGGAAAATGTTTACCAACTATTGCCATTGGAATACTAATGGCAGTACCACCTAAACCAATACCAACCAAAATACCCATGTCGATTTGAAAAAATATTCCTGTGTTTGGACCCGCATAAAGAAAATAAATACCTGCTATAAAAAAAACAAATGCTAATGCTATAGCTTTATGTCCTCCATATTTATCTGCTATTGCACCAAATATAGGACCAGTAAGTCCCCACATTAACATTTGTAAACCTATTGATAGTCCAGCCTCAGTTAAAGAAATACCCAGATCATTTTTGAAATCCATAAAGAACAAGCCAAAAGTTTGTCTTATACCTAAGGATATTAAGACTACTACACAAGCAGCTATTAAAGTTATTAAGGCAGTTTTATTTCTAATAAATTTATCTGTACTCATAAAAAATTACTTTAGGTGTTTTAAAGCGCGACTTATATCAGCGATAAGGTCGCTAGGATCCTCTAATCCTATGTGTAATCTCACTAGATGTTCATCTTTTGATAGTTTTAAAAATTTTCGAGTTCCAGTCTCTTTATACTCTTGATGTAAAGCTAAACTCTCAAATCCACCCCAACTATAACCATAACCAAATAATTTTAACGAATTAACAAATTTTCTTACAGAGTTAATATTTTTACTTGTTATTTTTAAACCCATTAAACCAGAGGCACCTGAATAGTATTTCTTCCACATCTTATAATTGTAAGAACCTTTGTGATAAGGATAAAGTAGTTTTATATTTTTAAACTTAGATAAAAATTTTGCTATTTTTTTCGCATTTTCTCTATGTCTATCAAGTCTGACATCTAATGTTCTTAAACCTCTAGTAATCAAATAGGCATCGTCAGGACCAAGTCTTAAACCAGTAATTCTCTCAGCAGCTTTCACTTTATTAAATACTTTTTTATTAACTGCTAAAGATCCTCCCATTACATCTGAATGACCTGAATAATATTTTGTTGCAGATACGATTGACATATCAAATCCAAGTTTAATAGGTTTTAAAAAGTACGGTGTTCCCCATGTATTGTCCATAGCGGTTAAAATTTTATTTTTTTTAGCAATAGAAATTATTTTTCCTAGATCTTGAAAATCAAAAGAATTACTTCCTGGATTTTCTACAAAAATTAACTTTGTTTTTTTTGTAATGTTTTTTTCTAAAGTTTTGAGATCATGAGGATTGTAGAAAGTTGTTTTAATATTGAAATCTTTTAAATAATTTTCAGTCAATATTCTTGTGGGACTATAAACTGGATCTGCTGCAATAATTTCATCTCCAGGTCTAGTGATACTAAAAATTGCTAAAAAAACTGCTCCGAAACCTGTTGGTGTTGTAAAAACATGGTAACTTTCCTCAAGCTTAGTTAAAATTTTTTGTAAGATATAAGTAGTTGATGTTCCCTGCCTTGCATAATCATAATGACCACCAATAGGATTTTTTTGAGCTTTTGCTTGAGTTTTTCTTATATCTTTCATTGATTTAAAAATTATAGTGGATGCTCTAACCACTGCTGGGTTAACTGATTGATTGTGGAAATCTTTAGCAGTGTGCTTAAGAAAAGTCTTGAAAGAACTACTCATAATAAAATTTGATATGTTTAAAAGACAATGCTATATCCCATGAAAAACGTCAATATAATTAAAATAGGATTGAATGAGTTACCCAAAAAAACATAGAGGTCGAAGAAAACAAGGCTCAAAAAAAAGAAGAGCTAAAAGAAAGAATAAAAAGAAGTAAACCGGCTTCTATTCTTTAATCCACCCACCACCAAGAACTTTATACCCAAATTGGTCTTTGTTATAAAAAACACAAGCTTGTCCTGGTGAAATACCATCCTCAGGTAAGCTAAGATTAACAATCCCTGTTTTATTGTCATTTAAAAAAACATTTGCTTCTAATAAATTACCAGTTGATCGCACTTTCACAAAAATTTTTTTATCTAATTCATTATTTGGTGCTAATAAATTTATATCTTTTAAAGAAATTGTTTTTTTTCCTAATTTCTCTTTTGGTCCAACAATTATTTCATTACTGTCAGAATTAATTTTAAGCACATAAAGGGGCTCTATATCTGAAACCTTTATTCCTTTTCGTTGACCAATTGTAAAATTAATAATTCCATCATGCACTCCTATAACTTCTCCATTTAAATTTTTGATATTTCCTTTTTGAAAAGAGTCAGGTCTAAATTTTTGTATAACCGATGCATAATCTCCATTTGGAACAAAGCAAATGTCTTGGCTATCAGGCTTATCGGCAACATTTAAATCTAAATTTTTTGCAATTTCTCGAGTTTTATCTTTTAACATTCCACCCAAAGGGAATCTTAAATAATCTAATTGCTCTCTAGTTGTGTTAAATAGAAAATAACTTTGATCTCTATTTTCATCAATTGCTCTATACATATTTGTGGTATTTTTTTCTGTAATACTTTTTACATAATGACCAGTAACCAATGCGTCTGCATTAAGATCTTTTGCTACCTCAAATAAGTCTTTGAATTTTACTGTTTGATTACATTGCACACAAGGAATAGGAGTTTCACCTTTTAAATAACTCTCAACAAAATTATCTATTACTCCTTGTTTAAATTTATCCTGATAATATAAAATTTTGTGTTCAATATCTAATTTATGAGCCACACGTTTTGCATCCATAATATCTTGACCAGAACAACATTGTTTAGAAGCTGCTACTTCCTTACCATCATCGTATAATTTTAATGTAATACCTATAACTTTATAACCCTCTTTTCTCATCATGCCTGCAACGGTTGAGGAATCTACACCTCCAGACATGGCTACAACTACGGTAGTATCTGATGGTTTTTTATTAAAACCTAAAGAGTTCAATTCTTTGCTCATAAGGTGGTATTTATACTGATTTACAATATAAGTTAAATTAAATGATTTTAGATTATGAACCAGGTGACAAAGTCACTAATCCAAACAACAAAGAATGGGGTGTAGGACAGGTGCAATCAATAATAAATGAAAAAGTGACTGTAAATTTTGAAAATGCTGGAAAGATAGTAATTAATGCAAAAAATATCGAACTTAGAAAGTTAGGTGAATAATAAAATGGATATAAGAAAAATAGTTGAGGATTTGGTTGAATGTTTTTTGAATGCTGGAGAGTTGGCTATCGAATTAAGAGAAAAAGGCTTAATAAAAAAAATTAAACAAGACAATACTCCAGTCAGCAACGGTGATTTGGAAGTAAATAAACTTATCTCAAAAGAAATTTCTAAAATAACTCCTGAAATTCCCATTATTTCCGAGGAAAGTTTAGAGAATAAAGATAAATCCGATTTAAAAAATTTTTGGTTAATAGATCCAATTGATGGAACACATGATTACATAAATAATTTAGAAGAATTTACAATTAATGCTGGATTAATAATAGCCAATAAACCAGTGGCAGGTTTAATTAATGCACCTGCTAAAAAGAGGATGTTCTACTCTTATGGAGAAGGCAATTCTTATGAACTTTATAAAGGAAAGACATCAAACCTTGGTGATTCGATAACAAAAAATAATGTACCAATAAGGTTTATATCTTACTCGAATAAAATTAAACCTGAGATTCAAAAAATATATGATGAATTAGGAGTAAAGGAAAATATTAGAATGAAAAGTTCTCTGAAATTTTGTGTGGTTGCAACAGGTGAATACGATGGTTATGTTGCAGAGCCAAGAGCTTTTGAGTGGGATATAGCAGCTGGTCATGCTATTTTAAATCATGCAGGTGGGCAGATTACAGATTTTGATGGAAACGAAATTTTATATGGTAAACCTGATTTTAAAAATACGAGTATTATATTAAAAAGCAAAACTATATTATGATAGATGACCAGCTAAGAATTATACTAATAATAATAGTATCTGTTTCTATTTTTGGTTTATTAGTTTTTGTATTTGTAAAAAATTATATTAGAAATAAAATTAATCGACTAGTAGAAGATGAAGACAAAAAAAATTTAGAGTAAATTTATAATTTTTAGAAATTCATCTTTATCTATATCCATTACTTTTTTTGAAGTTTCAAAATCAAAACCGTTTCTTGCTAAAAGCGAAATATCCTTTTTATAAAATAGAGTTCTATTATCTTCAGTTCTAGCTGGTCCTATTCTTTTTTTTTTACAAATTTTTATTGCAGAAAAGAAATCTTGATCATTATTATTATCTTTAATCTTATTTACAGTATCTTTAATGAACTCTTGATTAATTCCTTTTCCCATCAAATAATTACGAATTTTATTTAGTGAGTGTCCTCTTTGGATCATACTTTTTGCTTTGCTTTCAGAATAAAATTGATCATTAATAAATTTATTTTTTTCTAAATCAGATAAAACAATATCAATTAATTTGTTAACATCTTTTTTTCTAGAGTCTGATGCAGATAGTTTCATATATTTTTTTAATAAATATGTTTTGAGCTGTTGCTTAGAAGGTGCATACTTTTCAACATAGGCAAAAGCGAAGCTTCTCATTTCATCCACTGTGACTTGAAGGGTTTTTTTTCTATTTCTTATAGGAATCATTGTAAGATTGAATATAATATATTTAAATGTTCGAACAAATTTATACTTATTTTACAATAGAGACCCTTTACCTGTGGATTAATTTAGGGGTTATTCCCTTTTGGCTTATTTTAATCTTTTTTCCTCAATCTTATTTATGTAGATTTTTTGTGACTTCAATTTTTCCATTTGTATTATTAAGTGGTGTCTATATCTTTATTTTATATAAATCCTTTTTAATAGGATACGATTTTGATGGAAATTTTAATCTTTATTTAGGTCTAAATGAACTATCAAGATTATTTGAGGACTCTCTATACTTGATGATGTTTTGGACTCACTTCATTGCTATCAATTTATTTGTAGGTGGATGGATAGTAAAAGACTCTCAAAAATTTTCTATTAATAAAATTTTATTATCCTTGCCATTAATTATTACATACTTGATAGGACCTCTAGGGATCTTTATTTATTGGATAATCAGAATTTTTTACGCAAAAAGAATTAATCTATATGAATAATCATATAGATTTTTATTTTGACATCATCAGTCCATATGCATATATCGCCTATAAAAACATTATTAAGATCAACAATATAAAATTTAATTTTAAACCAATTCTTCTAGGTGGATTACATAATTTGGTTGAAATAACAGCACCAGCTTTTAACAAATTTAAGTTAAAAAATATGAAAAATGATTGTGAATTAATTTCTAAAAAAAATAAAATAAATTTTATTTGGAATTCAAAATTTCCAATTAATTCACTTTATATTATGAGAGGTTATTTAGTTATAAAAGAAAATAAAAAAAAAGAATATTTAGGAACTTTTTTCGATGCTTATTGGAAAAATGACTTAGATTTATCTAATGAAAAAAATATTATTCAATTACTTGAAAAGTTAAACATAAATTACAAAGAATTTTTTAAAGATATTGCTAAACAAGAGATTAAAGATGAACTAAAGAATTTTACTAATGAGGCTTTTAAAAAAGATATCTTTGGAGCTCCTACTTTTGTTGTTAATAACAAAATTTTTTGGGGACAGGATAGACTTGAATATGCCTTGGATGAATTTAAAAGTATTTAAACTATTTTAAACTTGCTTTGCCTTAATGCACCAAAACCACCATCAATGTGTGATACATTTTTAAATCCCATATCAATTAAAGTTTTAACTGCTAGCGCTGATCTCAATCCGCCCGCACAAAACAAAACCATTTCTTTATTTTGGTCAAGTTTACCTTCCTTAAAATATGGACTTTCAGGATCTAGCCAAAATTCCAACATTCCTCTCGGGATGTGATTAGAACCGTCTACTCTTCCTTCTCGCTCTAATTCTCTTACATCTCTAATATCTATAAGGTTACATTTTTTTTCTTCAACCATTTTAAAAGCTTGATCTGCATCAATGGTTTTGATTTCTTTTAACGCTTCAGCAACTAGAGTTTGTGATGATTTAATTGACATAATATTATAAAGCTATAGCACAATATGAAAAAACTTTTTATAAAAATCTGTAGATTTTTAGGCTATGAAATTATAGATCAAAATAGTTTTTCCTCTCCAACGCTAGATAAAGAATTAAACGAAGATCTTTCAATTTTAAACGAAAAATCTATTATTTTGCCATTAGGCAAGGTTAAAATTACAAAAAAAATCAGCTCAATACTTATTATATTTAGAATGAATACTGATATTGAAATATGGGATCAAAATAAAAAAAGATTATTTGAATTTCCTAAAATTGAATATTCAAAAAGGGCTCTAAATTCACTTGTCAAATCCATAAAATTTTTGAACAAAAAATATTCAACTATTAATGTTAAAGTTATAATTATTGATGATAATTCAAAATCTGAAAACCTTTTGCAATTAAAAGAATTGATAAATTACAACAATATTGAATTAATTAATCTAGAATATTCAAAATATGAAAATCAAATATTAAAACAAAAAAGTAAAGAATCTTTTGCAAATTTAGCTAGTCTGCTTCAGAGTTTTGAAATTGGAAAAGAAAAAGGAGAAGATTTAATTTATTTTGTTGAAGATGATTATTTACATTTTGAAGAGATGTTGTTCGAAATGATATTGTCATACGAAAGAATTGCATCCCAAATTAATAAAGATATTTTTATGTGTCCTTCAGATTATCCATATCTTTATATGAATAATGAAAAGACAAATGTTCTAATCGGAAACAAACGTCATTGGAGAACTATTAACAAAACATTATGTACTTTTATGACCTCAAAAAGTATGCTTGAGAAATATTGGGACAAATTTTATAAAAATTGTTTAGATAGGCACGAACCTTTTGAAAAATATTTGAATCAAATTTACTCAAAAGAAGTTTGTATTTCCCCAATAAAAAGTTTATCACTTCATTTGACAAATATTAATTCTAGTTATGGTCTGTCTCCGTTAATAGATTACAAAAAACTTTGGGAGGAAAATGAAATAAAATGATAAAAGAAAATACTAAAGCACCAAATTTTGATTTACCTTCAACAGGTAATAAAAAATATTCTTTAAATGATTCCATTGGAAAATATTTAGTATTATATTTTTATCCAAAAGATGACACACCTGGATGCACAATTGAAACAAATGAATTTAATAAATTACTTTCTAAATTTAAAAAATTAGATTGTGAAGTTTATGGTATTTCAAAAGATAGCTTAAAAAGCCACGAAAAATTTAAAGGAAAATATAAAATTAAATTCGATTTATTAGCTGATGAGGAGCTAAAAGTTGTTAAACAATTTAAAGTTTGGCAGAAGAAAAAGTTTATGGGAAGAGAATTTATGGGAGTTGTAAGAACTACTTATTTATTAGATAAAAAAGGAAAAATATTAAAGGTTTGGAGTAATGTTAAAGCTAAGGATCATGCTCAAGAAGTCTTAGAAACTCTTAAAAGTATTATAAAGTAAAAGGCCCCTTTCGGGGCCTATAATTAACTAACAAGAGAGAGATTTGTTAATTTTTTTTGTTAGGAGCTCTTCAATGAGATAACGACATGGAGATCGAAGAGCCCCTATATTGCATGCAATTAGTCTCGTATTGCGTATGCTATTACACCTGTTTCTGTTACGTCAGTACCTTTGGACTCAGCTTCTTTACTTAATCTAATTCCAAATGTAGCTTTCATAATTGAGAACACTATGTATGACACGACAAACACAAAAATATTAATTGATAGTACACCGATTATTTGTGCACTAAAGTTTGCATCAGTGTTTGTTAGTGGAACTGCAAGTGTTCCCCATATTCCAGCAAACATGTGAGCTGGAATTGCACCCACTACATCGTCAAGTTTGAAACTGAACAATAACTTAGTTCCAAATACAACGATCAAACCACCTATAGCTCCTATAAAAATTGCAGCTAGTGGTGTTGGTGCTAATGGTTCAGCAGTTACTGCTACTAATCCACCGATTGCTCCATTTAACATTTGTACAACATCTGTTTTACCATACATTAATCTTGTTATCGTTGCTGCGGCCATTACACCACCACAAGCAGCAAGATTTGTATTGATAAAGATTCCTGATACGGCTACCGCGTCATCAAATGTTCCAATAGCTAATTGAGATCCACCATTGAATCCAAACCAACCTAACCATAAGATGAATACACCTATTGTTACTAATGGAATTGAGGAAGCAGCAAAAGGTTTCATTGCCTTTGCTTCGCCTTTGCTGTCAAATCTTCCAGCTCTCGAACCAAGTAACATTATACCAGCTAATGCGGCTGCACCACCTGTTGAGTGTACTAAAGTTGAACCAGCAAAATCAGAGAAGCCTAGTTCTGCTAACCAGCCTCCGCCCCACTGCCAACCCATTACAATTGGATAAATGATTCCAGCTAAGATAGCTGCAAAAAGAAAGAACGGCCAAAGTTTCACTCTTTCAGCCATTGCTCCTGAACAAATTGAAACTGTTGTTGCACAGAAAACCATTTGGAAATACCAATCTGAACCATCTGCATATCCAGTGTCAACTGAACTTGCATCTGACCATGGTGTAAATGTTCCGATATATCCTCCTTCTGGGATACCATAAGCTAAGTTATATCCAAATAACCAAAACATAATTCCAGCGATTGAGTAAAGACCAATGTTCTTTGCACAAATTACTGAAACACTTTTAGAGGTTACCATGCCAGACTCTAGCATCGCAAAACCCGCTGCCATGAACATGACCATGAAACCACACATCAAGAAAAGTAGTGAATTGAATATAGCTTGGACTTCAGCAGAAACTGTTGTTTCTGCCATTCCTGCACTACTCATGTTTAATAAAAATATTAAACTAAGAAGTGGCGCAGATATTTTTTTTATTAATTTAGTCATAAGACCTCCACTGTTAAAAGAAGGTTATATTTTTTAATAAATGTAAAAACTAACGCTGATTAGGAAAATTGGCTATGCGATATTTGCATATAGAAACAGCCTTAACGTGTATTTATCACATTAAGGCTGTTAAAAAAAAATTACTATTTATTGAATACTTCTTTTAAGGCTTTAGCTGGTAAAAATTTTACCTTTTGAGATGCGGCGATTTGAATTTGTTCACCTGTTCTAGGGTTTCTTCCTACTCTAGCTTTTCTTTTAGCAACTTTGTAAGTACCAAATCCAGCAATTTTAACTGAATCATCGCCTTTTAAAGCATCTAAAATAGTGTTGGTAATTATATCAAATGTTCTCTCTGCATCGGCTTTGCTCAAATTTAATGAGCCTGAAAGCTTTGCAATTAGTTGTTTTTTGTTCATTTTAGCTCCGGTTTTGTTGGTTAATATTTATACTTGTCATAAACGTTGATAAATCAAGCATTTTTTTAGTGTTAAATATTTTGTGTAACACTATATGTTGTAAAATTAAAAAAAGTATTGATTTTACTTAGTTTTTTAAACTTAAAGAAAAATTCATTAACTAAATAAACCCAAATCTTTTAAGTCATTAAAGGTTGTGAAAAACATTAATGATAGCAACAAAAACATGCCGATTCGAAAGAATCCTTCTTGTGTTTTTTGAGATAATGGGCGGCCCAAAACTTTTTCAAATGCATAAAACATTAAATGACCTCCATCCAACATCGGTATTGGAAACAAATTAATTAGACCTAAACTAATAGAAATATAAGCCATCATACTTATAAAAGCTAACACTCCAAAGGCTGCAACTTGACCAGAAATTTTTGCAATCCTAATCGGACCACCTAGTTGAGAAGTATCTGCTTTTCCCAGTATCATACCCCCAATATATTTTAATGATGCGGTGCTTACATAATACACTTCATTAGCTGCGTGATATAATGCCTGAGCTGGACCTAATTTAACATGGTTAACTTCATTATTATATGCACCAAGCTTTATTCCAACCATTCTTTTATTAATTTTATTTCCTAATCCATCTTCACCTTCAACAATGTTAGGTTTAACTTTTAATATTAATTCATTATAAGATCGTTTGACTTTAAAATCTATAAAGTCTCCTGTTGACATTGTAATAAATTTAGAAACTTCAATTATGCTTTTAACCTCATTTCCATCTATTTCTAAAATTACATCTTGATTTTTAAGTCCACCTATCATAGCTGGACTATCTTTTTGAACTTCATTAATCACTGCTGGTGTAAAGTCTTTACCCACGAATGTGTACATTGAAAAAAATATGAATAAAGCCAACAAAAAATTAGCTAAAGGTCCGCCAAAAACTATTAACACTCTTTGGTAAAGAGGTTTTAAAATAAATAATTTTTCTCTTTCTTCCTTGTTATATTTTTCAAGTATTTCTTGGTGGTCTGATTGTGAATATACATTCCTGTCACCAAAAAATTTAACATATCCACCTAATGGTATAGCGCATATTTTCCATCTCGTACCTGATTTATCGTTCCATCCAAAAAGCTCTTTTCCAAAACCTATAGAAAAATCAGTTACACCAACTCCATATTTTCTTGCAAAATAGTAATGTCCATACTCATGTATAAAAACAACAACAAGAATTAAGATTAAGAAAGGTATTATATAACTCAACATTTACGTAGTTTTTATCTGATTTTAAATATACTCTCAATATGATAAATAATGATTGGTTGTATTTGACGCAAAATCTTATAACGATCCCAATAAGTCTTTAAATAAATCAAAAAATGAACAACTTTAACGAACTTTTAATAGAAAATAAACTTAAAAAATCAATTCAGTTTGCTGATTTTAAAACTCCTACCCCAATTCAAAGTCAATCAATTCCAATGAGTCTTGAAGGCAGAGATATTTTAGGGACAGCTCAAACTGGGACTGGTAAAACATTGGCTTTTACAATTCCGATGCTCAATAAATTAATTTTGGACAAGAAATCTATGGCGCTAATTGTTTGTCCTACCAGAGAGCTAGCGTCACAGGTTATGCAAACTGTACTTAAATTAAATGTAAGAGAAATAGGAATAGGTAACGCATTACTAATTGGTGGTGAGAGTATGCAGAAACAGCTTAGAAAATTAAATAAAAGAGCAAGAATAATAGTTGGAACACCTGGAAGAATAAACGACCATTTAAAGAGAAAAAGTTTAGATCTCTCAAGGGTTAGCTATTTAGTTCTTGATGAAACAGATCGAATGTTAGACATGGGTTTTACTCCACAAATTGAGTTAATTTTAAAATATGTTCCAAAAAACCATCAAACGTTATTATTTTCAGCTACATTACCAAATGATATTTTAAAAATATCTCAAAAATATCTTAATAATCCTGCAAGAATTTCTGCAGGATCAATATCCACTCCTATTGATAAAATTAAGCAAGAAACTTTTCAAGTTAATCAAGACAAAAAATATCACGAACTAATTAACCAATTAGTTGAGAGGAATGGTTCAATTTTGGTTTTTGTTAAAACAAAACATGGAGCAGATAAAATTGTTAAACGTTTAAAATACGATGGCCATAAGGCAGATGCTATTCACGGAAACTTAAGACAAAGCAAAAGAGAGCGTGTAATAAAAGGATTTAGAAATGGCAATAGTAGAATACTAATAGCAACTGATGTTGCTGCACGTGGATTAGATATTCCACTTATTAAGCATGTTATCAATTACGATTTACCACAAGTTCCTGAGGATTATATTCATAGAATTGGAAGAACAGGTAGGGCTGGTAAAGAAGGATCAGCGTTAACCTTTTTAACTACAAGTGATCGATCGATGTGGAATACTATAAGTAAATTAATAGATCCTAATTTTAAGCCACCAGAAAAAGGCCCTAAAAAAAGTTTTAGAAAACTTAAAAAAGGTAAGGGTTCATTTAATAAAAAAGGAAAATTTAAGGATAATAAGAGGAGTAACTTCAAAGAAAAAAAGAAATTTTTTAAAAAAGACAAAAATAAAAAATTAAAATTTAATGATAAAAAAAAATCTTTTGGGTTTACCAATAATCCTAAATATTTTGGTAAAAAAACAGATAATGTAGTTGAAAAAGAGGATAAAAGATCCTCCTTTAAAGGAAGAAAAAAATTTAAAAAAAGACAAAAACCTAAAAAATTTTCATTTAGAAGACACAGAAGGAAATAAGATTTAATTCGAAATCTTTTGTATCAATGACGCTGTATTGTTTGAGGGTTTATTCACATCCTTCGAAACCTCATGAAAAACAAGATCAGGAACTTTACGTTCATTCAAAAAGGCTGAGCCCTGTAGCTCTAAATTTAAATAACGGTTAACATCTGCTTGATTCAGGATTACAGGCTGACGATGATGAATTTCTTTAATATTTTCTTTTGCTTCTTCTGTAATTAAACAAAATTGGTCCTCTTCAAAAATACCTGCAAAATAAATTACATTAGCATCTTTTCTAACAAAGTAATGAGGAGTTTTTTTATTTTCTTCCCTCTTCCATTCATAAAAACCATCTGCAACAGCTACACATCGATGATTTTTAATTAGTTTTTTAAAAGAAACCTTTTCATCAATCGTTTCTAATCTTGCATTAATCAATGCTTTAAATTCTTTGTCTTTAGCCCAAGTAGGGACTAATCCCCACTTTAAAGCCTCTAAAGTGTTACCGTTTTTATATTTTTTTATAACTGGAAGTTTTTGATAAGGATGAGCGTTATAATTTTCTTTATCCTCAACTTGAATAGCAGATTTTACTAAAGAAGAAGTTTTAGTAATTGGATTTTTAACAACATATCTTCCACACATTATATTGATTGCTGTTTAATTAATTCTTCTATTTGTCTTATCATTATTTCTGGTGATTGCATTGAAGGATGAATTTCTTTAGCTTTTCGATAGCTAGAAATAGCTTTCTCATAATTTTTTAATTGTATATTTACTAAACCTTGTCCTGCCAAAGCACCAAAATGTCTTGCTTCAATTGCTAAAACTTTATCAATATCATTTTGAGATTTTTTAAATTCCCCTATCAGATAAAAAACTGTTGCTCTTTTATTCCATGCCTCGGCCCAATTTTGATCAAAATTTATAACCTCTGTAAAGATTTCTATGGCTTTAAAAAATTGTTGGTCTCTTACAAACTGAGAACCTTCCTCTAACTTTGCGGTAAGTTTTGCATCGGTTGGATGAGTGCTCCAAATTTTCCATATTTCCTGTTCAACAATAGATGATACTTTTGATTTATTTATCTTTAATTCGTTGAATAATTGGTTAAGTCTTACATCTCTGTCATTTGCAAAAGTGCTTATCTGAGAAAATAAATAAAATAAGAATATCAAAAAAAGTTTCTTCATTATTTTATATTATCAAATAAAAGATTTAGAGTCTTCGGTCTTAAGTGTCTTGGTTGTTTTTTATACAACTATAAAATGAAATATCTTTCTCTTTTTCATCAGAGTTTATTTTTCGAGTAATTTCATGGATAAACTCTCCCGTGCTTCTAGTATAAACTGCAGACTCAGAATAATTTCTCTCTTGATCAAAAGCCTGTATCAAAATTATATCCTTGTTTGATATTTTAACCTCCAACTTAATCTTGTTAATAAATTTTGATAAATTTTCTACAATTAAGGTGTCCGGATTTTTTGCTATTATTTTCAAGCTATTAATATTTTCTCTTTCAATTTGATCTTTTGCAAAAGAAACAAAGTTGTGTTCTGAGTTTTTAATAATAACTTTTTCAAACTTACAATTAAGATCTAAATTTGTCTTAACTGAAATATTAATATTGTTTGCTTGGGCATTGCCAGTGAACAAAAAAATTATTATTAAAATAAAATATTTCATAAAATATTATTTTAAAATTTCATTTAAGGGTGTTATTTGACCAATTTTAAAAATAATTGCATCCTCTTGTTTGAAGCCGTATTTTTCTGCATTATCTCTAAACCTATCTCTTGGTTCCATAATTGGTTCTAACGATAATACAAAAGTACCCCAGTGCATACCAATTACTTTTCTGCTTTTTAAATCTCTTGAAATCTCAAGAGCTTCTTCAGGATTAGTGTGATAAGCTGATTTATCTTTATAAGGCGTTAATGGGTAAAAATTATACGCTCCTATATTTATAAAATTAATATCTATTGGACCATATTTTTCCCCAATTTCTCTATAAATATTGCCAACTCCTGTGTCACAAGCAAACAAAATTTTTTTTCCGTCATATTCAATTAAAAAATTTCCCCATAAAGATTTATTAGTATCTGTTAAACTTCGTTTAGACCAGTGGACTGCTGGAAGAAATGTTATTTTCATTTTATCATTAACGATAATTTCATCATACCAATCCATTTCATTAACATCGTAGAACCCATTTCTCTCAAAATACTTGCCTAGTTTTAAAGGGGCCATTACTTTTGTATTTTTGAAAGGGAAACTTCTTATTGTCGTCATATCTTGATGATCATAGTGGTTATGAGTTAGTAAAAAAATATCTATAGGAGGTATTTCTTTTAAATTTAAAGCTGGTTTAGTAAATCTTTTAGGTCCAAATATTAATGGACCTGCATTTTTAGAGAAAACAGGGTCAGTTATAATTGTTGTATTCCCTAATTTTATCAGAAAAGTTGCATGTCCTATCCATCCGATGTATTCACCATCTTTATATTTTTTAATATCAGTTAGAACTTGTTCCTTGTCTACAACATGATCCTTTGGAACAGTCATATCGAGTTTCTTTTTTTCTTTATTGAATATTTTAAAAGACCACCTAAAATTCTGGTCAACTTTGGGTGAACCGAAAGGGTTTCTAAAAGTGCCATCTGGTAAGTGATGATAGGGAGTTTTATCCATACATAAAAAGCTAACGTTTAATTAATAAAATTACAAATTTAATTTTTTTTCTTATCTAAAAATTTAATTATACCTTTTTTAATATTTTCACTTAATTTTATTGTTCCTTTCTTGTTAGGATGTATTCCATCTTGTTGATTTAAACTTGGATTAAGTGCCACACCCTCTAAAAGAAAAGGTATTAATAACAAATTATGCTTCTTAGATAATTTTGGATAGATAGAGTCAAAGTCTCTCTTATATTTTGTTCCATGAGTTGTTGGGGCAATCATTCCAGCTAAAATTATTTCTATATCCTTCTTTTTTGCAATTTCTATTATTTGTTCTAAATTTTTTTTTGTTTCATCTGGTTGAATTCCTCTAAGCATATCGTTTGCACCCATTCCTAAAATAACAAGATCTATCCCTGGATCTGATAAACTCCACTCTGCTCTATTTAATCCACCTGAAGATGTACTACCTGAAACACTTCCATTAATGACTTGAATATTAAATCCATCTTGTTTTAAATTATTCTCTAAAACTATGGATAAATGATGTTCTTTAGGTAAACCATAACCAGCCATTAAGCTGTCTCCAAATAAAATGACCTTTTCTATTGCGCTCGCATTTATGTGTACTAGAAAGATTAGCAGAATTTTTATAAATAAACTTTTATTCATGTCTACACTTCTTAAATTAAAAAAAATAAATCTCAAATACCAAACTGGTAAAGATAATATCAGTGTTTTAAAGAATATAGATTTAAATATTAAGAAAAAAGAAACTGTTTCTGTTGTCGGAGAGAGTGGTTCAGGAAAAACTAGTTTAATAATGCTTATTGGTGGATTAGAAAAACCAACTTCTGGAAAGATTATTTTCCAAAATCAAGAGATTACAAGTCTTAATGAGGATGAAGTTTCAGAAATTAGAAAAAAAAATATCGGAATTGTATTTCAATCTTTTTATTTAATCCCAAATTACACTGCAGTTGAAAATGTTGCTTTAACACTTGAACTAAATAATTTTAAAAATCCTGAAAAAGAAGCTAAGATTTTGTTAGATCGTTTTGGTTTAAAACATCGTTTTAATAATCTTCCTAGTCAACTATCTGGTGGGGAGCAGCAAAGAGTAGCAATAGCAAGAGCAATTGCTATGAAACCTGAATTGATTTTAGCTGATGAACCAACTGGTAATTTAGATACTGAAAACTCTACGTTGATTTCAAATATATTGTTTAAATATGTGAAAGAAGAAAGTTCTTCCCTAATTATGGTAACTCATGACTCCAAACTTGCTGAAAAAGCAAAAAAAAAAATTAAAATTAAAGATGGAAAAATTAAATAATTATTCAGAATTTAATTTAATACTTAAATATGCTTTAAAAGATTTGAGTAGAAATTATCATAAAATCTCAAGTATCATTATAACTCTGTTTATCAGCCTTTTTATTTTAAGCGCTATTTTAACAATCGAAGATAGTTTAAAAAAAGAACTTAGTGATAATGCAAAAGCATTATTAGGTGGAGATTTAGAGATTGATTACAATCGTAATAAAGGAAACTTTGACTTGGTAAATCAAGTCAAAGAGTTTGCAACAGTATCTCAAATGATTGAATTTAGTACGATGCTCTCAACAACTGGAAGAGAGAGAAATAAATCTTTATTTACAAGAATTAAAACTGTAGATGAAAAATATCCACTTTATGGTGAAGTCGATTATGAGCCAATCGAAGCTTATGAAAGAATGCAAAAAGAGCCAAATACAATTTTAATTAACGAAAGTTTATCAAAAGCTCTCAATATAAAGGTTAACGAGCAAGTTAAAGTTCAAGACCAAAACTTTACCGTTATTGGAATTATTAAGTCAGTACCAGATGTAAGTGGATTTGTTGCATTTGGTGATTGGGCCCTAGCTGGCAAACAAACTTTAGAAATATTAAAACTAAATGGAATAGGAAGTTTTTTAAATTATGAATATAAAGTAAAATTTAACAATGATGATGATCCAGAACAAATAGAGAGAAAAATTGAAAATATTTTCAAAAATGATCCAAAAGTAAAACTTAGATACCCTGAAAATTCAGCAAGTGGTATTAAAAGAATTATTAACAATTTTTCTCAATTTTTATCTCTTGTATCCATAAGCGCAATGTTGATTGCAGGAATTGGAATTGCAAACACTTTGTTATCTTTTATCAATCAAAATAATATGTCAATTGCTGTCAGAAAAGCAGTTGGATTTTATTCTGGAAACATAAAAACACTTTATTACCTACAATTATTTATTTTACTATTTGTTATTACTGTAATTTCCTATGGTTCTAGTTTCTTAGTTGTTCCAATAGCAGATAAATATTTGTCAGATGGTTTAGGATTAAATGTTTATCCAGTTTTTTCATTTTTGAATTTTTTTAAAATATTTTTAGTTGGATTGCTGGTCCTTATAATTTTTTCTATACCGACAATAAGTTCTATTGATCAAGTGAAAGCTTCTAATTTGTTTAGAAATGTATTTCAAAATCTGCAATTTTATTATTCAAAAAAATCAGTTGCTGCAAGTCTTGTTTTGCTATCTATTTTAATTTTATTATTTACAATTGGATCTGAACAGCCAATCTATAGTTTGGGATATTTTGTAGCTTTTTTTGTTTGTTTAATAGTTTTTTTCTTCCTTTCAAAATTAATTATTTTTTTTCTAAAAAAATTTAAATCAAGTCCAATTGTTTCACTAAAAGTCTCAATTAAAAATATTACTCAAACAAAAAGTATTACTCCTATTACCGTAATGTCACTAGGATTAGGCGTAACATTATTGTTAACTCTGGCTTTAGTGGGTACTAACTTTCAAAGAGAAATTGCTAAATCTATACCTGATATAGCACCTGACTATTTTTTTGTTGGTATTCAAAAAGGAGAGCGTGAAAAATTTGAGCAAGGTATTTTAAATATGGATAAAGAAGCAAATATTGAAATAGTTCCAATGGTATCATCTGGTATTGTAAAAATTAATGGAATTGATCCTAATACATATATCAAGCCTGATAATGATAGTTACTGGGTAATTGGAAGTGAACGAAGATCATCATGGGTAGAGGATATTCCAAAAGATAATCCAATCTTAGAGGGAGAGTGGTGGGATTTATCTAAACCAAATCGGTTACAAATATCACTTGATGCTAAAGTCGCAAAAGATTTTAATATTCAGTTAGGTGATATTTTTACTTTGAATATTTATGGAAGAGAGATTGATGGAGAAGTAATTAATTTCAGAGAAGTAGATTATCGTGATTTAAGTATTAATTTTGTAATGCTCTTTAACCCACAATTTGCAATGAAAATTCCACATGAATACTTGGCAACTGCAAAATTTGATTCTGATAAATTTAATGAAACAGAAATGCTGGAGGTAATGCCAAGTTTATCAATGATTAAAATTTCAGATTATCTTTTAAAAGTCACGGCAGTTTTAAACAAAGTATTCATTGCTGTTACTTTAATTTCTGCCGTAACAATTATTATTGGTTTAATTGTAATATCAAGTGCAATTATTGTTCAGGGGAAAATTAAAGAATATCAAAATCTAATTTTTAAAATTTTAGGTTTTTCAAAAAAGCAAATTATTTTCTCATCCTTAATTGAATTCATAATTATTTTTATGTCTGTGATTTTGATCGCAACATTTTTTGCTATAATGGGGTCTAAATTTATTATGGAGAATATATTTGAACTAGTTTGGCAATTTGACTTTAAAGTTTTATTTTATTTAGGTTTTTCTATTGGGTTTGTTACTTTAATCTTGATTTTAGTTACTAATTTAAAATATTTAAATCCTAAAATCTATCCACTTATAAGAAATCAATAATCTTTGTAAGATTATATTTATAAAAAATCGAAAATTAATTTTGAACTAGTTACAAAAATTAAAGTATACAAAATATTATAAAATAATTTTTCTTCAATTATCTTTAGAACTTGATAACCAATTAAAATTCCAATGAGTGCAAAAGGAAATAAAATTAATGATTGTTTAAAAGTTTCAAAGTTCATCATTGATAAATTGATATAAAAAGGAAGTTTAATTAAATTCACAAAAGTAAAAAAAATTATTCTTGTCCCTACGTAAATTTCCTTTCTCATTCTTAAAGGAAGCAAATAGATACTGGTTGGTGTTCCGCCAGCATGAACACTGAAACTAGTAAAGCCTGCTACAGTTGAACAAATTCCACCTTTTAAAAAATTTTTTTCTGACTTTGCATCTTTGTTTTTTTTAAAAAAGAAATAATGGCCTGCAAAAATGAAACCCATCAAACCTATTATAAATTTTAATAGTTCCTCTGAAAAATATGAAAAAGTGAGTGAGCCTATAAATATACCAATTGCTGCAAAGGGAACTATTAATTTTAGAGTTTCTTTATCAAATTCTTTTCTATACTTATAAGTTGCTATAAAATCTGAAAATATCAAAATAGGCAAAATAATTCCAAGTGCTTTAGTTAATGGCATTGAGATAGTCATTAAAGGAATGGAAATAAGAGCTATAGATCCACCTAAACCAGATTTAGCTATACCAAACAGAATAATTGCAGGAACGACAGTTAAAAAGAACAAAAGATTTATTTCCATCTCTAAAATTAATTTAGTAATTTAAGAGTAAAAGAATAACTGCTATAATTACTATTATGGAGCTAACAACAATATAATTAAGTTTAATATTTAATTTTTTTTCAGTGACTTCTGTGATTTTTTCCCAAAATAAAACAATCAAAAATACTATAACAGCTGGTATTATAAACTTTATCATTATTTAGAGTTACTATCACTTACATAAACAGAAACTCCTCTGGAGTTTAAGTCTACATCAAATTTTTTGTGTAAAGGTGGAAAGGCTCTTTGTGAACAATCCAATCTGTCACATGTTCTACAAGATACACCTATTGGTATTTCTGAAGATTTATCATTGATATTTACGTTTTCTGTATAAACAAAATCTTTTGCATATTTTGCTTCACAACCAAGACCAATTGATAAAACACTTCTAGCTTGTCCAAATCTTCCAATACCTTTTTCAACAGTTCTTGCAATGCAAACATATTTTTCACCGTTGTTCATTTTACTAACTGCAGCTTGAATTACCCCAGGTCTTGTAAATGCTGAATAAACATTCCATCTAGGACAAGCTCCACCATATCTTGGAATATCAATTCCTGATAATGAAAATCTTTTAGAGATATTGCCAGCCATATCCACCCTTAAAAAATGAAATGGAATTCCAGGAAGTTTTGGATCTTGTAAGCATGTTACTCTATGAGCAACTTGTTCGAAGGATGTTGCAAATGTATTTTGTAATAATTCTAGATCATATTTAAGTTTTCTACATTCAGTATGAAATAATTTATAAGGCATTAAAATAGCTGCAGCACAATAATTTAATAAAGCTACTTTTGTTAATTTTTTAGACTCTTCCGAAGGAAAGCTAAATCCTGATAAATAGTTATCTATTTCTTGATTTGCTCCCTCTTGCGCTATTTGAGCAGCAGCATGTAATTTTTTAGTTTCTAATGAACTATAATCACTTAAAAGAAGTTCTTTTTTATTTTTTTTATATATCTTTGAAAAAGGTTTTTGTTCATCAGGAATAACATCTTTTACAGTTATGGAATATTCAGTATTTAAATATTCACATAAAGAAATATATCTAGTTCGATTATTTTTCTGAATTTTTTCAAAAACATTATTTGCAAATTCTTCTAATTTTGGAAAATAATTTTTATTTTCTTGTAAAAAATCAGAGATTACCTCACCAGGAAAAGAATTTTTTCTGTTATCTACTATTTTGCCAGAAATTTTTTCAATTTTGTTAATTAATTCATGGTCTTTTTTTTTAAGAATATCTCCTAATCTAACTATTGCTTTTCCAATTTTAGGATTTGTGCTTACTAGATCTTTTACTTCTGGTCCCAAGATATCCAAATCCTCAAATAAATTATCGTCTAAAATTTCAGAAATTGTGTTTTGAAGATTAATATCTGTTTTTGATGTAAGATCTGATAATTGAATATTTAATTTCTCACAAACATTTAAAAGCAAATCGCCATCAATTTTTCTTTTACCACTCTCTATTAGATTTAAATAACTAGGAGAAATACTTAAATCTTCAGCTAACTTATTTGCTTGAAGGCCTAATTGTCTACGAAATGCTTTGATTTTAGGGCCTATTTTTAAATCTATTTGACTCATTTTACTTTTTGTAAATTTTGTAAATTTATTTTTACAATTTTTTTATAGTATTTACAAGCTTTTTGTCGTTTTTTGTGGAATTTGTAAATTTAGTAAATTATAAGATTTACATGAATAAAAAAATCAAAAACACTGAAAATGAGGCTCAAATCATCAGAAAAGAAGACTTAGATCATCATAATAGTAGAGGGATCTACATGAGAGATGATCACTGTGATTGGGGTTCAAGTGGAATGAATGATCTTATCGAAACTTCAAACGATAATAATTAATTCAATCTACTTTTTCATTTTTCATAAAAATTTAACTAAAGGATAATAATGAGTGCAGAAAAAATCTCATACGACCTTAAAAGATTTGCAGGAATAAAGCGTGATTATACAGAAGAAGAGGTTGAAAGATTAAGAGGCTCAATTAAAATAGAATATTCTTTATGTAAACATCAATCACAAAAGCTTTGGAAATTATTAAATTCAGAGGCA
This sequence comes from uncultured Pelagibacteraceae bacterium, assembly GCA_902514665.1. Taxonomy (GTDB): domain Bacteria; phylum Pseudomonadota; class Alphaproteobacteria; order Pelagibacterales; family Pelagibacteraceae; genus Pelagibacter. The sequence goes on from CABXRS010000007.1 coordinate 42,226, forward strand.
TATGTTAATACTCTAGGCTCTCTCTCGGGTAATCAAGCAGTACAACATGCTAAAGCAGGTTTAAAAGCAATTTACTTAAGTGGATGGCAAGTTGCTGCAGATGCGAATACTGCAGGTGAAATGTATCCTGACCAATCACTATATCCTTATGATAGTGCTCCAAAATTAGTTGAATCAATGAATAACTCACTTGTAAGAGCTGATCAAATTCAACACATGGAAATGCAAGATGGAGATATGAAAGCAAAAGATAGGATAGATTATATGCTTCCAATTATTGCAGATGGAGAAGCTGGTTTTGGTGGACCATTAAATGTTTTCGAACTAACTAAAAAATTTATTAAAGCAGGAGCAGCGGGTGTTCACTTTGAGGATCAGTTAGCTAGTGAAAAAAAATGTGGGCATATGGGTGGTAAAGTTTTAGTACCAACTGGGACAATGGTTAAAAATTTAAAGGCAGCAAGACTTGCAGCAGATATTGCTGAAGTACCTTTAATAATTTTAGCAAGAACAGATGCCAATGCTGCTAAATTAATTACAAATGATTTTGATGAAAATGATAAACATTTCCTAACAGGCAAAAGATCGCCTGAGGGTTTCTTTTACGTAAAAGATGGTATTGAACAAGCAATTTCTCGAGGTCTAGCGTATGCACCGTATGCTGACTTAATATGGTGTGAAACAGCCACTCCAAATTTGCAGGAAGCTAAAAAATTTGCAGATGCTATTCATGAAAAATATCCTGGAAAACTTCTAGCTTACAATTGCTCTCCATCATTTAATTGGAAAAAACATTTAAACGATGATGAAATAGCTTCTTTCCAAAAAGAAATTGCTAAAATGGGATACAAATTTCAGTTTATAACATTAGCTGGGTTTCATACTCAAAATATTGCAATTTTCGAACTTGCAGAAAAATATAAAAAAGAAGGTATGACTGCTTATTCTAAAATCCAGCAACAAGAATTTGCTAGAGAAAAAGATGGTTATACTAGCGTAAAGCATCAACGTGAAGTTGGAACATCTTATTTTGATGCAGTTTCTAATACTATAAGTAGTGGACAAAGTTCTACCACTGCGATGGCTGGCTCAACTGAGTCAGAACAATTTTAAAAAATTAATAACCCCCTCTCAATTTTTTATAGCCCTTAATTGGGCTATAAAGTTTTTGAATTTCTTTGCAAAATCCACTCCATCTGTTAAGCCTTTTCGAAAATGACTAATAAAAACTTTGGCTTTGGGACACAAATTAGAAAATCCCCATACTTTGATTCAACTGTGAAATGGGGTGCAACTAGTTTTTCAGTCTATAATCACATGTATATTCCAAGAGATTTTGGTAGCCCTGAGCAAAACTTTTGGAACTTGATTGAAAAATCAATACTTTGTGACGTTGCTGTTGAAAGACAGGTTGAAATTACAGGACCAGATGCTTTCAAATTTACTCAACTACTTACACCAAGAGATCTTTCCACTATAGTAATTGGTCAATGTAAATATGTTTTAATCACCAACAATGATGGTGGAATATTGAATGACCCAGTTTTATTGAGATTAGCTGAAAATCATTTTTGGCTTTCACTTGCAGATAGTGATGTTTTGTTATGGGCTCAAGGTGTTGCGGTTAATTCAGGGATGAATGTCAACATAACGGAACCTGATGTTTCGCCATTACAGCTACAAGGACCTACATCAAAAGACATAATGGTAAAACTTTTTGGAGAAAGTATTATAGATCTTAAATATTATTGGTTTAAGGAATACGATTTAGATGGCATACCATTAATTGTTTCTAGAACGGGCTGGTCTAGTGAGTTTGGTTACGAATTATTTTTAAGAGATGGTTCTAAAGGAAACAAACTATATGAAAAAATAATGAATGCTGGAAAAGAATATGGTCTTCAGCCTGGCCATACTTCTTCAATAAGAAGAATTGAAGGTGGAATGCTTTCCTATCATGCTGATGCTGATATTAATACTAACCCATTTGAATTAGGTTTAGATCGTTTGGTATCTCTGGATAGTGATATTGAATTTATTGGAAAGGCGGCTCTAAAAAAAATCAAAGCTGAGGGTATAAAAAGAAAACAAGTGGGAATAGAAATTGATTGTGAACCATTACCTGGTCCAAATACAACTTTCTGGTCTATAAAAAAAGATAACAATAAAATCGGAAAAGTAACCTCAGCAGTATATTCACCCAGATTGAAAAAAAATATTGCGCTTGCGATGATAAATATCGAAAATTCAGCAATTGGAACTAGTCTAGAAGTGAACACTAATATAGGTAATTTTGAAGCTATAATAGTAGAAAAACCTTTTTTTGATCCAAAAAAGAAAATAGCTAGTAATTAAGTTTTAATTTTATAACCTTTTTTAAGTAGCACAGACACTACAGTTACACAAATTATTAAGAATAGAACCATTAAACTGACACTAATCCATATATTAAAGTCAGAAACTCCATAAAATGCAAATCGCAAACCATTTATTAAATATACTACTGGATTGAAATAAGTAACCGTCTGCCAAAATTCTGGTAGCATATCTAAAGAATATAAGCTTCCACCTAAAAAAACCATTGGTGTTATTATGAGTGTAGGAACAATTGACATTTGTTCAAAGTTAGAGCTCATTAATCCTATCAAAAAACCGAATAAAGCAAAAGTGAAGGCAACTAGTATTAATAAAAAAATCATTAACAATGGATACATCACTTGAACTTCAACAAAAAAAGTGGCAGTTATAAAAATAATTACTCCTACAATCAAAGTTTTAGTTGCACCCGCTCCCACAAATGCTAAGACAATTTCAAATGTAGAAATTGGAGCTGCAAGAATTTCATAAATTGTTCCGTTAAATTTTGGAAAAAATATACTGAAAGAAGTATTGCTAATAGATTGTGTTAATAATGTAAGCATTAATAAACCTGGAACAATATAAGATCCATAGCTAATACCATCAATTTTTTCCACATACCCACCAATTACAGAGCCAAATACAATAAAATATAAAGAAGTTGAAAGAACTGGTGAAAATAAAGATTGCATTAATGTTCTTCTGAAACGATCCATTTCATGTGCGTACATAGCTATAAAAGCATAATAATTAAATCTCATTATTTTCCTTTACCAAACTTACAAATATTTTCTCTAAAGTGGTTTGCTCAGTTTTTAAATCTTGTAATTTTAATCCTGTATCTTTTAAGGCCTTTAGTAAATTAGTGATACCAGTACTTTCTGCATTAACATTGTAAATATAATTTACCGATCTCTTATCATTACCTATTTCTAAATTATAATTTTTTAAACTATCAGGGATTTCTTTTATTTCATTTTGAAGATTTATCGTTAATTTTTTATGACCCATTTTTTTTAATAATTCTGATGTTTTATCAATAACAATAATTTCACCTTGATTGATTACTGCTACTCTGTCAGCTATTGCCTCTGCTTCTTCTATATAATGCGTTGTTAATATTATTGTAACTCCTGTCTGTCTAAGATCTTCAACAACTTTCCACATGTCTTTTCTAAGCTCAACATCAACTCCTGCTGTTGGCTCATCTAAAAATAATATTGAAGGTTCGTGAGATAAAGCTTTAGCAATTAAAACTCTTCTTTTCATACCTCCTGATAGTTGATTTAATCTTAAATTTTTTTTATCCCATAAACTTAGATCCTTTAAGATTTTTTCAATATAATTTGGATTTGGTTTTTTTCCATTCAATCCCCTGGAGTAAGAGACATTATTAAACACCGTCTCAAATGTTTCTAATGTAAGTTCTTGTGGAACCAATCCAATTCTAGATCTCGTTTCTCTATAGTCACTAATTATATCAAAATCATCAACGGTCACTTTTCCAGAAGAGGGGGTAACAATTCCACATATAATACTAATTAAAGTTGTCTTTCCAGCACCATTCGGTCCTAAGAGTGCTATAATTTCTCCTTTGGTAATTTCTAAATTGATTTTTTTTAAGGCCTCAAATCCATTGTCATAAACCTTTGATAAATCTTTAATTGTGATCTGATTAGTCAACATTTAGATAAGTTATATAGAGACAATTTGTGGGATTACAATAAATTTTAATTTATTGTAAACGTTTAATTAATGAAAAATATTTTTATCTTATTTTTGTTTTTAATTACATTAAATGTCAATGCTGTGGAAAAGGAAACAACTTTTAACCAAAATCTGTTTAATAAGGCTCAATCTGAGGGAAAAGTTATTATAATTAGTTCCTGGATTAAGTACTGTTCATCTTGTGCGGGACAAATGAAAATTTTAAAGGAAGCAAAAAATGATGGAAAATTAAATGATATAAAGTTTGAGAATATTGAATATTTTTCTTTTGACGTAACGAATAAAAATATAGCAGATTTTTTTAATGTTCAATATCAAACAACTCTTATAATTTTCAAAGATAAAAAAGAAGTCTATAGAAGTCTTGGCGAAACCACCAAAGACTTGCTTTACGAAGCTATAAAATCGTCTATTTAGAAATTATATTTTTTTTATTTTTAATATCACAGCTGGTAAAAAAGTTGCGATAAAGAAAGATAAAAATAATAAAGATTGAATAACAAAAGCACTAAATGCTTCTGTTGGTACCAACACTCCTACCAATAAACTTTTAGAAAAATCTGGAAAAGGAAACATTAAAAATCCTGCAATTAACCCAACAATTATGGAAATATATGCAGTCTTTTCATTAACGTTTTTGTTATAAAAACTATAAAAAACAGTTAAAACAAAAGCACAACAAAATAAATCAGCTAGCAAAAATAAATATAAAATATCAAATCCTTTTGAAGCAATAATAAATACAATAATTGACAGACCTATAATGAAATATTTAGAAAGTTTTAAATAATCAGTTTTCTTATCAAAATTAAATGTTGCTTTGCCATCAACTACAAACAGACTTGATATCGCATTAACTAGAGTATCTACTGTTGAAATAGTCAAAGCCAAACCAAGCACGATAATTAATAATGACAATAATTCAGTTTGCTCCTTTAAAAGTAATGTAAAAAATCCAAGATCTGGTCTGTTAGTTGGATCAACAGAAAAAGATACCATGCCTATAAAACCCATTAGGAATACTATTGGAACAATAATTAAAAAGGAAATAATCAATCCTTTTTTAAGTGTTTCATAATTTTTAGCAGCATAAACTCTTTGCCAATTACCTTGGTGAAATAAATTTGTTGCAGCTACTGCGATAAAAAAAGTTAGACCTGCAGTATAGCTTGGTACATAAGAAGAGCTCAAGAGCTGAGGATTTTTACTTTCAATAAACTCAAAAGAAAAGTTATTTCCATTAAATAATGTAATGTATGAAATTGTTATCAATAACAAAACTGCCATTACAAACATCTGAATATTGTCTGTAAAAATTGAAGCCCTCAAACCTCCATACAAAGTATAAGTTAACGTAGAAATAATAACTATCAATGCAGTAATCCATAATTCTGTTCCAGAAATATAATTAATTAGAACAGCTACAGCTGTGACTTCTGCACATAAAAAAATAAACATGTAAAAAATCGTCATTAGCAAAATTAATTTAAATAAGCTTTTACCAAATTTTTGTCTCATATATTCAATAAGTGAAGAGCCTTTAGGAAAGTCTGTTCTAATTTTTTTTCCTAAATAAATCAAAAATATCATTGGAAAACCAGTTCCTAATGCATAACCAATTACTGCTCCTATACCACCCCATGTTGAAGCTGAAGCTGGTCCAAATAAAATCCAGGCACCTAATGCTGATGCAACTAAACTCGTTGTAAGGGAAAACAAACCAATATTTCTATTTGCAGTTAAATAATTATTTATTCCTTGGAATTTTTTTGAATGATAAATTCCAAAAATTACAAATATTAAACTCATGACTATTACTAATATTAATGATGATGATTGACTTATGAAGTATGTTTTATTCATTTTATCCCTTTCTGAATTACCGGACAGGTTCTTAGGGTTTAATCTCAGTCTATAAAGACACCCCTTATAAATTTTCTATTACATATACACTGAAAAGAAAAGCTTAAAAATTTTTTTATTTTATTTTTGACTTAGTATTTCAACCATACATTGAGTTGCATAATCTCTCCACTCAGAGGAGGTTTTGTTTTTTAAACTATTCAAATGATCTCTATTACTTTGAATATCATCTTTGTGCTTTAATTTATCAGCACCGTTTAAGTTTGCCTCCATATTAGATAAATTATTTTCCATAGCATTTATCCAGCTTTTTCCAAGCTCAACACATTTTTGATCGTCTTTTTCGTCACAAATTTGCTTAAAAAAATTAAAAATTACATCATCGGTCTTAACAGAACTGTCCATTGACTATTGATTGCAGGTTCCAATTGATTCTGGACCACATGTTTGTCCATTAGTCCAAGTTGCACCAATTAAATTAGCACCATCAAAGTTAGCATTGGTTATATTTGATGAAGTAAAGTTTGCTTCCATCAAATTTGAGTTTTGAAAGTTAGCTTCAATTAAAGTGGCTCCCATAAAATCAACTCTAGTTAAATTAGCGCCTGTAAAATTTGTTTTTTCAAAATTGGCACCTATAGAAACTGTTTCATATAGATTAGCTCTTATAAATGTAGACTCAGGAAATGTTCCAAATGATAAATTAGAGTTCATCATTATGCTTTTATCCAAATTAACTTGAATGAAACTTGCAAAAGACAAATTAGAATTTGGGAAATAGCTTCCTTGTAAATCTTGTGCATCAGAAAATCTACAATTTGAATAATCCACACCCTCAGTTAAAGGGTCATCACAAGCTGCATTTGAATTTGAAATAAAAAATAGACTAAATAAAAAGATAAAAACTAACTTTTTCATATTTAAAGTTAACAAATTAAATATGTCAAAACAATGGATGATTAAAATTTTAAGGATAATTTAACAATATTATTTAACTAATATTTAACGTATAAACCATTATTTATGAAAGAATATAATATTGCAGCCATACCAGGAGATGGCATAGGCAAAGAAGTTGTGCCTGAGGGTCTTAAAATTTTAAAGCAGGCAGCGCTTAAACATCAATTTAAAATTAATTTTACTGAATATGATTTTGCATCATGTGATTATTATGAAAAGCATGAAAAAATGTTACCTGATGATTGGAAAGAGAAATTAAGTAAATATAATGCTATTTTTTTTGGTGCAGTTGGTATGCCTGATCAAGTTCCTGA
>CABXRS010000008.1 GCA_902514665.1 uncultured Pelagibacteraceae bacterium
ACAAATTCAGCAGCTCTTAACACATATGGCTTTTCAGACTTTTTAGACATAAACTAATTTTTATGCTTAGTCATTGCTGAATGAGCCAAAATTAAATTAGGATCTAAAAATACTTTTGAGGATTTTACATTTTCAAATGATTTGAATGCAAAAATAGCAATTGGGATTTCTGTACAACCTAAAATAATTTTTTTACACTTCATTTTAATTAAGGAGTCAATTGCAGGTTTAATTGCTTTTGCAGCAGCTTTCACATTTCCCATTTTAACTAATTTGATAGCTTTATTAACAGACAATTTTTGTATTTGTTGAGATGGCTCTATTAATTGATAATCTTTTTCAAAAAATTTTTTATAAACCCCAGTTTTAAGGGTACCCTCAGTGGCTAGGAGACCAACTTTAGAGTTTTTTTTGCATTTTTTTTTCGTAAATTTGAAAACTTCTTTAGGCATATTAATTATTGGAATGTTAATTTTTTTTCGCAAATCATCATACCAATAATGAGCTGTATTACAGGGGATAACAATAAATTTACATTTATTTTTCTCAAGTAATTTACAACCTTTAAGTAAACTTTTTAAAACTCTTTCGTACTTTATTTTGCTTTTCTTGTTTGTAGATCTGTTAGAAAGATTTTTTGTTTGAGATCCAATTGATTCAGGTCTACCAGGAATATTAGATTTGTTGTAGAGTAAAAATAAGGGATATTCTTGATCAATTTTTCCTCTGTTCAGAACTGCAAGCTTGTTACAAAAATCAAGACCAGCTTGAGTTCCCATTCCACCTAAAATTCCAATCATATTTTTGATTAATTTATAAATTTTTAAATTTAATTCTATAATAAATAATTGTGTTTAAAGGTTGTTATTAATTAAGGAATTGGCTGAATATTTAGTATGTTATTACAAATAAAATTTTCAGCCAATAGGAAGTGTGAAATTATGCAGTTTTTAAGTTAACTGCTGAAGGACCTTTAGGACCATCTTCAACATCGAAAGTCAAAGCTTGACCCTCATCTAAACCGTTCATACCAGCATCTCTTACTGCTGAAACATGTACAAACACATCTTTTTCTTTATCTTCTCTTTCAATAAAACCAAAACCTTTGGTTGGATTGAACCATTTTACTTTTCCTTGTAGACTCATATTTATCTTCTTACTTTTTGTTATATTAATTTATTACTTATAATTAAGTAATTCTGGCTTTGTTTAGATTTTGAGGGGTTTTGTCAACAAAATATATTATAAATTAAAAATATTTTCTAATTTGTGTCAATAATTTTGGTCAAATATACAGAATTTTCATCTTCTTTATAGTGTGCAAACGGTTGACATTCCTCAAATTCACATTTTTTAAAAAGTTTTCTAGCTGGTAAAAAAAAATCCCCAGCACCAGTCTCAATACTTAATTTTTTTATCTTTAGTTTCTTGGCTTCATTAATTAAATGATTAATTACACTAATCCCATACCCTTTATTTCTAAAATTATCATGAATTCTTATAGATTTGAATTCTCCATGACCCTCATCTAGAAATTTTAGAGCACCGCAACCTATTAAATTTTCATCTTGCCATAAGCTCCAAAATTTAATCGATGATACTTTAAGACCAGGAATATCTAAAACATGAGCGCTACCTTCAGGAGATGCTGCTCTAAGTTCAACAAAGTGTTTACTTAGGAGCTCATGAACTTTAGGATTATCGAAATTACCCTCTAATGATTTAAACATTTAAATTAATATTGTGATATGACCCATTTTTCTTTTTTCTTTAATCTCTTTTTTTAAATAATCAAAGAAAAATTCATTCTCTTTTAATTTAGGAGAATTTCTATACTGAGATATCTGATCACCAAGTAAATTAATCATTTTTGCATTAGAAATTTTTTTTAATGCTATTTGTTCTAAACCACAAACTGCTCTAATATGATTTTCAAATTGACTTACATTATATGAATTAATTGTAAGATGGCCAGAGTTATGCACCCTAGGTGCAACTTCGTTTACATATAAATTATCATTTCTATCGATAAAAAATTCAACACACAAAGTCCCCACATATTTAAGTTCTTCTGCAATCAGCATAGCCCAGTCTTTAGATTGATTAAAAATTTTTTCATTTATTTCAGCAGGTATTTTAGAATATTTTAATATTTGATCTTCATGAGTATTCTCAATGGGCTCATAAATTTCGTATTTATTATTACTAAATCTGGTTATAATTATTGAGATTTCTTTTTTTAGTTTAACGAGTTTCTCAAGAATATATCCTCTGGAAAAATCTATATTAATAGAATTTAACTCTTCGGTAGAATTTATCGGATGTTGTCCTTTTCCATCATAACCAAGAGTAGTCGTCTTTAATATACCTGGTAAAAAATCTTTTAAGGCATCTATGTCTGACTTTTTTTCAATAGATACATATCTAGTAGTTCTGATATTAAGTGTATTTATAAAATCTTTTTCAGCCAATCGATGTTGAATAAGTCGATTTACAGAAGGTTTAGGCAAAACAGGTTTTAATTTGTTTATTTCGTTAAGGGTTTCAAAAGGTATATTTTCAAATTCGTAGGTTACAACATCAACTTGATTAACAAAATCAGCAATTTTTTGTTTATCATCATAATTTCCTGAAATAAAATGATTACAAAAGTTCTGAGCTGGGGCATCTGCATCATCTGAAAAAATTATAGTTTCAACATTTAATTTTTTACCAGCAATTGCCAGCATACTTCCTAGCTGTCCACCCCCTATAATGCCAAGAGTAATATTAGACATTTTACTTAGGATTTTTTTTGACTGATTTAGTTTGACTAGATCTCCAGTTACTCAATTTCCGTTTAATGGATGGATTTTGGTTTGCAATTATTGAGGCTGCTAGTAATGCAGCATTAATTGCACCGTCTTCACCAATAGCAAGTGTTCCAACAGGTATTCCTTTTGGCATTTGAGCTATTGATAAAAGACTATCTAAGCCTTTTAATTTTTTGCTTTCAATAGGCACACCAAGAACTGGTAACGAGGTAAGTGCTGATATCATGCCGGGTAAATGTGCTGATCCTCCAGCACCTGCTATAATTACACCTATATTATTTTGTTCAGCTTTTAGAGCATAATCGTACATTCTTTTTGGAGTTCTGTGAGCTGATACAATTTTTGTTTCAAAAGAAACACCAATTTTTTTAAGTGTTTTTTCTACAAACTTCATAGTCTTATAATCAGACTGACTACCCATAACGATTGAAACTTTACGATTCTTATTTTTTTTCATGAGAATAATTAATTAGTTTATTTCAAAATTAACTTAAAATTTCAATAAAATTAATAGTATTTAAAAAACATTTTGATTAAAGTTAAATTAATATGAATTTTAAAATTGATAACCTTCAATATTGTAATTGGTCAAGAGAAACCTTTGAGTTTAATAGATCTGCAGGTCTTGACGCTGTTCACGTTACGATAGTCTATCATGAAGATTACAATGAGTTATTAACTGAGACTAAAAAATGGGAAAAACTTTTTAAGGATAATTCAGATATAATATTTCAAGGCTGGGACTACAAAGATATAGAAAAGGCAAATAAAGAGAAAAGAACAGCAATTTTTTTTGGTTTTCAAAATTGTTCCCCAATAGAGGATGATATAAAATTAGTTGAAAAAATACATAAATTAGGTTGCAGATTTATGCAGCTTACCTATAACAATCAATCATTATTAGCTACTGGTTGTTACGAAAATACAGATAGTGGAGTTACTAATTTTGGACGCGAGGTCATAAAAGAAATGAATAGGGTGGGTGTAGTAATTGACATGTCACATTCAGCTGAAAAAAGTACAATAGATGCAATCGAGTTAAGTCAAAAACCAATAGCAATAACACATGCAAATCCAAATTTTTGGCATCCTGCAAAAAGAAATAAATCGTCTGATTTATTAAAGATTTTAAGTGATAGCGGTGGTATTCTTGGATTATCTTTATATCCTCATCATTTGAAAGATAACACAAACTGTACCCTTGAAAGCTTCTGCGAGATGGTTGCTAAGACAGCTGAAATAATAAATACTAAACAAATAGGTATCGGATCTGATCTTTGCCTTCAGCAACCAGATAGTGTTGTTGAATGGATGAGAAATGGAACATGGACTAAAAGTACCAATTTTGGAGAGGGTAATAAAAATAAACCTGGCTTTCCCAAACAACCTAAATGGTTTCAGGACGCGAGGGGTTTTTCAAATATTGAAAAAGGACTTAAAAAAGTTGGATTTTCTGATGAAGAGACAAATGGAATACTTGGAAACAACTGGTACAATTTCTATAAATTAATTTAGTCATGAAAGTTCAACTTAGAGATCCTAATATGATAATGAGACTATCAAGATTGGGATCATTTCATCAGTCTAAACTGTCTTTTTTAAGAAGCTTTCTTAATGAATTTAAAGACTGGGAATATAAGAGAGATTTATTTAATTTAGACAGATTTGGTTATGGAGAAGCAGTCTATTCTTTTAAAAAAGGTAAAAGAACTTATTCACTAGTTTGTTTTGCAAATAAAATTAAAGATGACGAAAGATCAGATAGAGTAATTGCAACAAAATGGGATGCCGCATTTACATTACATGATGGTATCCCTACCCAAAAAGATATTGATAGACTTAAAAATGAAGTTCCAAGACAGGAAGTTGGTAGACTTTCATTTAAAGAGTTAACATTGTCTAGAGCAAATAAATCTGTTCGAGTGTTCAATCATGTAATTGAAAGATTAAGTGAAGGTAAACAACCAGATTCTGAATTACTATCAAATGTTGGATATTTGTATAGAACGACTGCAGTATATGGGTCTGGAAAATTTGGCTTAGCAGATCGTTTTAGAATTAAGAACAGAGAAGAAATTAATGGACCTTTTAGATTGGAAATGATGCTAGTTTATTTAGTAAGACAATTTACATTTGATCAAGTAAACCATGTCGCTCATTACAAAAACCCAAGTAAAGCTATTGTATTAGATAGAAAGATTTGCAAAAATTTAGGTATTGGAAATTCTACTGGATTAGGTATGGCTCCATTTATCGTAAATCATCCAACCTTATTAAATAATTGGGTAATGAGCAGAGAGATAGCTTTAAAAAAAATAAGGGAAATAAAAAAAGTTAAGAAAAAAGAAAGTGATTTGTTTACCGATTGCATTAGAAAATCTCTAACAAATATTACTAGCTGGAATACAGATAGTGAGTATCAGCAAATTAAAATTAAAAATCTATCAAAAGATATAAAAAAATTTATCAATTTTATTGATAAAGACTTTGACTTTGAAGTCGAATATCCTTTTAACCAAATATATCTTTGGTTAGAAGAAAAAGCATGTGAAGAGTGTATTGAGTATGTAGTTTCTATTATGATGGAACCATATAATGAAATAACTAATCCGTTAGTAAGTCAGATGAGTTCTGAGGAGGATAAATATTTCACTATTCCAACCAGCAGAACAGTTAAAGACTTAATTAATATTATTGAAAAAAAATATTCAAATATTTTAAAAATAAACTTTGAAGAAAAACAAAATACACAAAATTTTTGGTTTATTTCCAAGAATAAAGAGGAACCTAGATTAGCTGATAGATTTGAAGAGGGTGGATCTGAATTGGAGCAACCACTTGCAATAGCTAGAGATGTAAAAAAACTTCATAAAAAATTACTAGATACAAAAAATAACTCTACTGTTGCAGAATTTTTATCTAAAAATTCTGAGTTTCGACACATTGTTAGAAGAGTATTTATTGTTGAAAAATTTCCATACTCTGAGATACAAGATAATACTATTGGTAAAAATATAATGCCTATAGATATGCTAAGGTTAAAGTTATCTTTTTTCGGAGCTTTAAAATTTGATCCACGATCAGATAAATGGTTAAGAATTTGCATGTTCCAAGGAGCGCCACTACCTGATGAATTAAAAAACTATGACGAACAGTGGGTCTATAAGACAAGTAATTAAAAAATGAAATCTTTAAGCGAGATTGAAACTACAGCTAAAAGAGCATCAAAAGCTGCTGGATTTTCTTGGGGTGAATCTGAGGAAATTGGAAAATGTATAAGACAATTAGAGATGTTTGGTTTACCTGGTATTAAACATTTAAACTCTTATTTTAGTGATAAGAAAAAAAATACTTATGAGAACTTAACTTTAATAAATGAGTCAAATTCTTCTTCTTCAAATCCTTATTGCCCAATTATTTTAGGAATTGGTTTTTTAGATCAAATAAAAATAGTCGAAAATTATGAAAAAATTTATTTCTCAAACATTGCCTACCCAATTATTTTTTTGTCATTTTTGAGTAGATCTTCAGAAGTTATTGGAAAAAAAATTAATGTTAAATTTGATAAGAAAGAAATTTTCTTAAATTTAAATGTAAATATTTATTCTAACTTTTTAAATTTAGAATTTCCTAAAAATTCAAAAAACTTAGAGATAAGTTTTATTGATAATAAAGATAACTTTAATGAAGATGAATGGAAAAGTTTATACGAATTATCTGAGAATACTTTTGTGGAAGAAACTGATAGTCTAAAAAAAGGCGCTGCTGGAGCAGGTTTAACAGATAATGACTAAAGATTTAGATAAAGAAATGAAAGATAAGAATAGCAATGATCTAAATAATATCTGTGACGAATGTAGAAAAGAGGATGAAAGTGTATTTCAAAATCTAATAATGACAGGGTTTAAACTTTGTAAATCTTGTAGAGTTTCTAAAACTATCTTTCCACTTTAACTTATTTGATTAACTGGCAGCATATTCATTCTACTAATCACAAAAGAAATAGATAAAAAAGCTATAATTAAGAAAGATAGAAGAATAATTCCAAAAGATTTGAAATTAGATTTTAAATTTAAAATTTGTTTTGTTGAAATAATTAAACCTGCAAATATCCAAAATTGTGTAAGAAAAATTATTGGTATCATTAAGTCAGGTGTTACTGCAAAAAATCTTAGTAGTCCTGGAGCATGTGCATATCCAACTGCTGTTAAAACTTTTTTAAAAGAAACCTTTGTTTGTTTATCTGGAAAAAGTTTTACACCAATAACATAAATAAAAATTGCCCAAATCAACCAAGTAATAATTGCAGTAAGACCGGACATGGCGATGGCAGTTTTAATAATTGTATTCGCTGCAACTGCTCCAGCTATACCATCTAAAATCATTATAATACCTGCAAAATAAATTGAGGCTTCAGCAAAATTTTTATTATCTGAATAAAGTGTTTTGTCTAATTTTATTGATCTAACAATTATATTTAAAAATTCCCCAAACATTAGTTTTTATTTTTTTTGTTTTTTTGTGCTTTATAAGAAACTATCAAGGGAAATACTATTAAAGCAATCGCAATAGTAATGCAAATTACAATTAAAAACCCTTTTGTCATTAATTTTGTGGGGATGTTAAACTTAACTTCCCCAAAATATTTTTAGCCTTTTACAACTTCTCTTGTGTTTGCATTAAAAGACTCTTTAAATGGAATATCAACCACAACTGCGTCAACTGGAACTCCAGCTTTTTCAGAGTATTGCTCAGGCAAATGAACTTTAAATTTGGTACCAATTTTTCCTTTTGGAAAACCATTTGAATTAAGGGTTCCATCGAATGGCACGTATCCCATTGCAATGTTTTGCCTCTTTTCAGGATGATACCAAGGAGAAGTAATAAATCCTACAGGATCACCACCACCTTCAGGAGAAACTAACCAAAAATCGGGTGCATAATCTTCAATGGGTTTCCCACCAAATTCCAAACCAACTAATTGAAGTTTATAGGGTTTTTTTCCATCTACGAGATCTGCTTTCATTTTTTCTAAAGCTGCTTTACCTACATAATCTCCTTTTTTATTCCACTCTCCTTTTCCAGATAAAGAAACCTGATATCCCAGGTTACACTGAAATGGATTATGTTGTTGGTCCATGTCTTGTCCCCAAGAAAGAATACCTGCTTGAATTCTTCGATGGTGTGCCGGCGCAATAACCATAAGGTTATGTTTTTTTCCTGCCTCAAGAACAGAATTCCACATATCTTCAGCATATAGAGTTGCATTTCTTAAATATATTTCATAACCAGCTTCCCCAGAGAAACCAGACTGTGAAATAACACAACTCCTTCCCCCTATATTTGCTTCCGCTAATCCATAAAAAGGCATGTTATCAAAGTCTACTTGATCTCCACAAAGGTCTTTCATTAAAGCTTTTGATTTAGGTCCTTGAATTTGAACTGGACATGCATCTATCTCCTCTACAGTACAATTAAATCTGCCGTCTGCATTTACACCTTGCAAATACATTCCAATATCAGAGTCTGACAAAGAAAACCAAAATTCATCTTCAGAAATTCTTAATAGAATTGGATCATTTAGAACACCACCATATGCATTACATAAAATTACATATCTTGCCCTCATTGGAGAAATCTTAGTTGCATCTCTTGTGATTACATAGTCAGTAAATTTTTCTGCGTCTGGACCCTTTACTCTTATTTGTCTTTCAACAGCAACATTCCACATAGTTACATGATTAACAATCGCATCATATTCTACCATTGCGCCACCATCTTCTGGTTTTACATAACCCCTTGGATGATAAATACGATTATACACAGTTGCTCTCCAACATCCTGCCTGCATTGATAAATGCCAGTAAGGTGATTTTCTCACTCGTGTTGAAATTAACATTTCAACTTTTGTTGGCCCACTTTGTCTTAAATTGTATGGTACTTCTCTATCTGATTGATCGACAGAAGTAACATGTTTTAATTTAGTATAGTCAAATTCATTAGACATAACTATTCTCCTTCAACCACTTGTTAGTTTCCTTCAAGCCGCCGAATGTATAAATGTGGAAGTTATCTGTATGCGATTTAACTTTCCCAATTAAATCATTAGGGTCTTTAGGTTTCAATAAATCTAACGCCTTAGTAAAATTAGATTTAAGAAAGTTAATAGAATTTTTTGCCCCAACAATATTAGCAAACTTGATTAAGCTAGATATTTTTAATGGCCCAGTAATTCCAACATGCACTGGTACGCTTTGTTTAGAAATAAAATCTATAATAGGCTGAGGATCAAGTAACCATTGAGTTACAATATAATCAGCATAAGGCTTTTTATCTATCATAGCTTTTTCTAATTCTGAGTCGGATATATCAGGACTCCCCTCAGGATGTCCAGCTATTCCTATTTTCATTTTTTCGAAATATCCTGTTTCTAAAAGTTGAAATGAACTGTCAAATTTTCCTGCAGGCTCTCTACCACCACCAATAATTAAGACTTGTTTAACTCCACCATCTTTACATCTAGAAACATAATCTTTAAGTTCCTTTTCATCTTGTATTGATCGAGCTGGAAAGTGGGGTACTGGATTAAATCCTTTTCTAACAAGTTCTGAAGCCTTTTCTGCAGTTTCTTTATAGTCTCCACCAGGTAGCATAGTGATGTAAACATCACTTAATGCAGGGACCACATCAACTTCTGTCTTTGGTCCAATTTCTAGAGAAAAATTCATTTTTTCAGATCATTATCTGTTTTCAAAAAGCTGTCAAAGAAATTCATCTATCTATCTTAATGAAATTTGTTGCCAAAATTTATGCGAATGATAATTTTTTTTGTGCATCAGAATCTTAAAAATTTACCCTTATCAAAGGTACTTGATATTGAAAAAATCAACAATGTAGATAAGCCAATAGAAGTGGCAAATGGCTTACCTAATGAGTGTTATACAAATCAAGACTATTTGGCTCACGAAAAGGAAAAAATTTTCTATAATAAATGGACAGCAATTGGGGTTGGAAGCTCAATTCCAAAAATTGGAGATGCCAAACCCTACAATCTACTCGGGATTCCTTTGATATTAGTTAGAGACAAGAACATGGAGGTAAGAGTTTTTCACAATGTCTGTAGCCATAGGGGTTTTAAACTTGTGGATAAGGCCTGCACGTTAAAAAATGTCATTAGATGCCCTTATCATTCTTGGGCCTATGATTTTAATGGACAATTAGTTGCAACTCCTCATATTGGTGGCTTAAATAATCATCAGTCTATAAACTTCAATAAAACAAAGAGTAATTTAAAAGAAGTTAAAACTAAACTTTGGATGGATATAGTATTTGTAAATATTAATTCGAATGAGTTAGATTTTGACCAGTACATCAAACCCCTCGAAGAAAGATGGTCAAAATTCATAAATAAAGATGATCAAAGTTTAATCGTAAAATCAGATGACTATGGTTACTTCAGCCTAGAAGTAAAAACCAATTGGAAATTTGCTATAGAAAATTATTGTGAAAGCTATCATTTGCCAACAATTCATCCTGAACTAAATAAAATATCTAACATTAATGATCATTATCACATTCAAGGTTTACCAAATCGATTTGCTGGACAAGGAAGTAAAAAATATGATCAAATTGTTAAAGGTAATAAAATTTTTGATATATTTCCTAATTGGGAAAAAAGTATGTTAAAAAATTCTGAATACATAGCTCTATTCCCTAATGTTATGATTGGTTTGCATGTAGATCATTTTTATGTCTTTTGGCTAGAACCTTTAGCAATGAATAAAACAAAAGAACATATGCAAATGTATTATGTTGGAGAAGAGAGTGCAAACGGTGAACAATTAAAAAAAATGAGAAAACAAAATTTAAAATTTTGGAAAGATGTAATGTTAGAAGATATAAATGCAGTTGAAGGGATGCAAGAGGGTAGAAATTCACCTGCTTACAATGGAGGAAATTTTTCACCAATAATGGATCAACCAACTCATCAATTTCATAAATGGGTAGCTCAGAATTTAATAGGATAAAATTTTATGGCACTAAAAGATGTGGGTAATAAAGTTCCAATTTACAAACTTAAGACTACAGAAGAAGTAATGAGGTATTATGATGAGTGGGGAGAAGAAGATAAATATAATAGAGATATGGTTGACTGGAACTATACAGGTCCCAAAGAAACTGTTGAAGTAATAAAAAAATATCTAGTTAATAAAGATGCACTTTTTTTTGATGCAGGATGTGGAACTGGATTAGTAGGATTAGAACTTAGTAAATTTGGTTATAAAAACTTTCATGGTGCTGATCTTTCACAAAAGTTATTAGACACAGTACCAAAAAATTTATATCAAAAATTATTTAAGATTGATTTAAACAAACGTATTGGATTAAGTGATAATCTTTATGATAGTGTTATGTGTGTTGGAACTTTTACGTTTGGACACGTGAAATCTGATGCATTAGATGAGTTTGTAAGAATAACAAAACCTGGTGGTTTAATTTGTTTTACAATTAACGAAGGAATTTATAAAGACTATGGTTTTGATAAAAAAATTTTAGATTTAAAAGCAAACAACAAATGGTCAGAAATGGAATTTTTTAAATCTGATTATATAGCGAGTAAAGATGTAAATGCTTGGCTAGGATTATATAAAGTAAAATGAAAATAATTTTGGTAATGGGATTACCTGGTGCAGGTAAAACAACTTTAGCAAATGAAATAGCGCCGTATTTGAATGCTAAAAGATTAAATGCTGACGAAGTAAGAAAAGCAGCAGATGATTGGGATTTCTCAAAAGAAGGAAGGATTAGACAAGCAAAAAGAATGGCTGAGTTCGCCCTAAAGTTAAAGAGTGACGGTCATTATGTTATTGCAGATTTCATAGCACCGACTCCAGAGGCAAGAAGCTTATTCCCAGCAGATTTCATAATTTGGGTAGATACAATTAAAGAAGGACGATTTGACGATACAAATCGAATGTTTGTAAAGCCAAAAATATTTGATTACCATGTTACTACTCAAGATGCTAAAAATTGGGCTTCAAAAATCATTAAGGAGATCAAAAAATGACACACAAATGGGATAATAAAAAACCAACTGCGCAAATGCTTGGAAGATGGCAACCATTTCATGACGGTCATTATACTTTATTTAAGGAAATTATTAAAAAAACAGGTCAAGTTTGTATTCAAATAAGAGATGTACAGGGTGTAGATGACAATCCATTTGATTTTGAGACAGTGAAAAAAAATATAGAAGATAGATTAAACCCAGAATTTGAAGGTAGGTTTAAAATTATGGTAGTGCCAAATATTACCAATATTTGTTATGGCAGAGGAGTTGGATATAAAATGGAGGAAATAGTATTGGATGAAGAAACGCAAAAAATTTCAGCGACAAAAATTAGAGCCAAAATGAGAGAAGAGGGCAAACTAAAATAGCTATAATGACCAGTAATATTAAAATTATAAAAATTAATAGTGAAATTTCGTCAATAATACTTAATGAACCAAAAACTTATAATTCATTATCATTTAAAAATCTTACCGACTTATTAAAAGTATTAAAAAAATTAGATGCTGACAATAAAGTCAAAGTTATAATAATAGAAGGCTCAGGCAAAGGGTTTAGTGCAGGTCATAATTTAAAAGAGGTAAAAGGATTAAAAAAAAGAGATAGATATCAAAAACTTTTTAATCTTTGCTCAAAAGTTATGCTTCAGATTGTAGAAGGTAGAAAACCTGTGATCGCAAAAGTTCATGGTGCTGCATTTGCAGCTGGTTGTCAGTTAGTAGCCAGTTGTGATCTAGCGTATAGTACAAAAGATTCTTTATTTGCAACTCCAGGAGTAAATATCGGATTATTTTGCAGTACACCTATGGTCGCTGTAAGTAGGAAAATTAATCGAAAGCCTATGATGAAAATGTTGTTAACTGGCGAGCCAATAAAAGCAAATTATGCAAAAGAAATAGGATTAATAAATGACTGCTTCTCAAAACAAAAACTAAAGAGAGAAGTACTTAGTATTGCAAAAAAAATAGCATCTAAATCTAATTTAACAATAAAGATAGGTAAACAAACTTTTTACAAACAATTAGAGATGCCTTTAAGAAAAGCATATACACACACAAGTAAAATGATGACTGTTAACATGATGGCAATGGATGCTAAAGAAGGTATTTCAGCTTTTTTAGAAAAAAGGAAACCTGTCTGGAAAAACAAATAATGATGAATAAAAAAAATTTTTTCATCATAATCTTAATAATTTTTGGAATGTTTATAGTTTTTAATTTTAATGATTATAACACTAAAAGAGCTGTGGATGCGTGTTTAGCTGCGAGCCAAAAATTGTCTGAAACTAAAATTACCGACTTAGATGAGGCAAAGAAATTTTGCGAAGAACAAATCAAAAGTGATAAATAATTATGAGTCAGATCAAAGATATTCTCTCAAAATATAAAACTATTGCTATGATAGGAGTTAGTAATGATCAAACTAAACCATCTACTATTGTGATGAAGTATATGCAGAAATATGGATATAAAGTCTTTCCAGTTAACCCATCTGCTAAAGGTCAGAAAATTTTGGGCGAAGAGGTATACGCAAAAATAACAGATATAAAAAAAAATATAGATATTGTTGATGTATTTAGACCCTCTAGAGAAGTATTTGCAATTGCAGAGGACACTGTGAAAATTGGTGCTAAGGTTTTATGGTTGCAACTTGGAATACGTGACGAAAATGCAAAAGAGTTAGTTGAAAAAAATCATATAGGATATGTTGAAAATAAATGTACCAAAATGGAATATCAAAAACATTTCTTAAAAGTAAGACAAGCCTTTCCAGTTCTTAGTGATTAATGAACAAAATATTAAAATTTTTAGATAGCACTTTCTTAGATTTAGGACGAGAATTTAAGTGGACTTATCTTCCACCATTAATGGTATATATGGCTGCAGGTATTTCAGGTTTAACTGGAATAGTTGGAACTTTCTTCGTTAAAGATTATTTAAATTTATCAGCTGCATTTCTTGCAGGACTTGGATTTTGGGCAGGGATTCCTTGGGCATTAAAAATGCCTTTAGGACATCTTGTTGATCTTATATGGGAAAGAAAAAACTATATGGTTTATTTAGGGGCCAGCCTAATAGCCTTAAGCTTGATGATTATGTATGGGTTAATTATTCATACAGAAACTATGTCAGAAATATTTTCTGTCGAAACTTGGTTTGTAATAAGTGTCATTTTAGCTCCGGTTGGATATGTCGTTCAGGATGTAGTTGCAGATGCAATGACTGTTGAAGCAGTTCCCTTATCAGATGAAGAGGGAACAGATTATAGTAAAGATCAAGTAAAAATAATGCATACCACGATGCAAACTCTTGGTCGTTTTGCAATAATAGGTGGAACAGTTCTTGTGGCATTAGTAAATGTCATTTTATTTAGAGATGTCGAAAGTTTAGAGCAATCAGAAAAAATAAATTTATATGGAACAATTTATTTATATGCTCTTGTAATACCCCTCGTTTCGATCTTTGGTGTAATTTTAGCAAATTACTTAAGACAAAAAAAAATCAATATTATGAAGTCTCAAGGATTAGAATTTAAGGAAGAAAGAGGAAATGAAAAAACAGAGATAAACTGGTGGATTTTAGGTGGTAGTTTAGTTTTTGTAATTTTCACACTCTCGGTAGGATCTTTTAACGTCCCATTTGCACAAGAGATTGTTTTTATAGGCTCAGTAATAATTATTTTATTTTTAATGTTTAAACTTATTACAGAACTACCTCAGGAATTAAGATTAACAATAGTTGGTACAGCTGTAATTATATTTATTTTTAGAGCAATGCCAGGACCTGGACCAGGTTTAACTTGGTTTGAAATTGATCAACTTGGATTTAATGAACAGTTTTTTTCAATTTTATCATTACTTGCATCAATTTTAACTTTAGCAGGGATTGTTTTGTTAAGACCATTTATGGCAAAAAATTCAATTGCCAAAATAATTGTTGTTTTAAGTATTGCAGGTGCAATTTTATTTTTACCAAGTGTTGGAATGTACTATGGCTTTCATAATTGGACATCCTCATTAACTGGAGGAGTGGTTGACGCTAAGTTTATTGCTTTAATTAATACAGCTCTTGAATCTCCTTTGGGTCAAGTATCAATGATACCATTACTTGCTTGGATAGCAAAAAATGCTCCATCTCATTTAAAAGCAACTTTTTTTGCAGTTTTTGCCTCCTTCACCAACCTTGCATTATCAGCAAGTGCGTTAGGAACGAAATATTTAAATGAAATATTTATAGTTACTAGAGAAGTTAAGGATAAAGTAAGTGGTGAAATCCAAACAACAGCTGATTACTCTGAACTTGGGATTTTATTAATTGTTGTGACACTTTTGACATTAATTCTTCCAATATTTTTTGTATTTATAGTAAATAATAGTAAATACAAAACTTCAGAATAAATACTTCTCAAATGAAAAATATTTTTAAAATACTAATCTTACTTTTAATAACTACCTCTTTTTCAAAAGCTGAATTACTTAATCCAAGTAGTGCTATTACTCCAAAAGAAGTGGTAAAAATTCAACTAAGTGGGTTGCAACAAAACGATCTTGAATTTAAGGATAGTGGTATTGAGCAAACATGGAATTTTGCTCATCCTAATAATAAGAGGGTTACAGGACCTTTAAATAATTTTAAAAGGATGATTAAAGGTGCCTCTTATCAAATGATGATTGATCATTTAAGTCATACAATCACTGAGGTTGGTGGTAGTAATAAATCGGTTCAATTTGAGGTAATAATACTTGATAAGAATAAAATTTATCACAAATTCAATTGGCAAGTTGAAAAATACACTGAAGAAGGATCATTAAAAGATTGTTGGCTAACCACAATGGTATCAAGCCCTATTCCTCTTGGAAGCTCAATTTGATTATTAACCTAAATTTTTGTTTCGTAATAATTAAAAATTTAGTAGGAGTCTGATAATGAAAACAAAAACTAAAGTTGTAGTTGTTGGTGGTGGAGTTGTTGGAGTAAGTGCTCTTTATCATCTTGCAAAAAAAGGCTGGTCTGATGTTGTTCTAGTAGAGAGAAAAGAATTAACTTCAGGTTCTACTTGGCATGCTGCTGGCCTACTACCTTTGTTTAATATGAGCTACTCAGTTGGACAGCTTCACAAGTATGCAGTCAATCTTTACAAAACTTTAGAGGAAGAAACGGGAAAGAATGTTGGATTTAGTGTCGTTTCAAATATTAGATTAGCTAGCACCAAAGATAGAATGGATGAGTATCATCAATATGCTGGTGTTGCACAAACTATTGGAGTGGATGTAAAATTTTTAACTCCTCAACAAGTAAAAGAAATTTGGCCATTGTGTCATACAGATGATTTAGTTGGTGCAATACAACACCCAGAAGATGGATATATTCAGCCAGCTGATTTGACTCAAGCTTTAGCAACTGGTGCAAGAAATAGAGGAGCAGAAATTTATAGAAATACAGCCGTAATGAGCATGAAACAAACTAAAGACGGTTGGATAGTAGAAACAGATAAAGGTTCAATTGAATGTGAACATGTAATTTCATGTTCTGGTAATTTTGCAAGACAAACTGGTGAAATGGTAGGTTTAGATATTCCAGTAATTCCAGTTGAGCATCAATATATTGTAACTGAACCTCATCCTGAAATTCAAAAGAGAAAAAAAGAAGGTCTTCCTGAAATGGGAGTTCTTAGGGATAGTGATAGTCGATGGTATATGAGAGAAGAAGCAGGTGGATTAATACTAGGACCTTATGAAGATGGTGCACCCGCTTGTTATGTTGAAGGTCCATCAAAAAATTCAGAGTACGAATTGTTTCAAGAAGATCTTGATAGATTAGCTCCACATATTGAGGGAGCAATTCACCGAGTGCCTGCTTTTGGAGAAGTAGGTGTAAAAAAAGTTTATAATGGTGCAATCTGTTACACACCTGACGGAAATCCAATAGTTGGCCCAGCTTGGGGATTAAAAAATTTTTGGATTAATGAAGGTCACAGTTTTGGAATTACTGCAGCAGGTGGAGCTGGTTGGCAGTTAGCAGAGTGGATTGTAGACGGCGAACCTACTATTGATATGCTAGGAGTTGAACCAAGACGTTATGGAAATTATGCAACTAAATCATACTTAAAAGCAAAAAATGAGGAAGCGTACAGTCATGTTTTTATCACTCACTATCCTGACGAGGAGAGACCAGCAGCAAGACCTTTAAGAACAGCACCTTGTTACGAAAGAATGAAAAATTTGGGCGCAGTTTTTGGACAAAAATTTGGTTGGGAAAGACCAAATTTTTTTGCAACTGATGGCATGGAACAAAAAGATGATTGGTCGTTTAGACGATCAAAATGGTTTGATGCAATTAAAAAAGAGTGTCAAAACGTTAAAGAAAATGTTGGGTTGCTAGATATGACTGCCTTTGCAAAATGCAGAATAAGAGGACCTAAAGCTGAAGAATTTTTAGATTTTTTAGTTGCAAACAAACTACCAAAAAAAATTGGCAGAATAAATTTATGTCATGCTTTAAATACTAAAGGAGGCGTCCATTCTGAATTTACTATTATGAAGGAAGCAGAAAATTCTTATTACCTTGTTTCTGCAGGGGCTAATTTAAGATTGGATCATGATTGGATCCAAAAATGGATGCCAACAGACGGCTCAGTTATATTTGAAGATTTAACTAATAGTACAGGTGTGCTTGTGATTGCTGGTCCAAAGGCAAGGGATTTAATGCAAAAAGTTTCTACAGATGATTTTTCTAATGAAAATTTTAAATGGTTAACTGCAAAAAAGGTTAATGTTGGTTATGCTCCAGTTAATGCAATGAGAGTAAATTTTGTAGGTGAACTTGGCTGGGAATTACATCACCCAATTGAATATCAAAACCATATTTTTGATAAATTAATGGATGCAGGTAAGGATTTAGGAATAAAACCTTTTGGCATAAGAGCTATGAATAGTTTAAGATTAGAAAAATCATACAAACTTGTAGGCACAGAATTATCAATTGAATATTCACCTTACGAATCTGGTTTAGATAGATTTATTCATCCTAACAAAGGTAATTTTATTGGATTAGAGGCATTAAATAAATGGAGAGAGAAGGGTTTTGATAACAAATTGGTTACCCTTGAGGTACATAATACAAAAGATGCAGATGTATTAGGGAATAACCCTATATATAAAGATAGTAAAGTTGTTGGAAGAGCAACTGGGGGTGAGTTTGGTTTTAGATTAGATAAATCAATAGCATTAGCAATGGTTAAACCTGATTTTGCAAACGTAGGTGACAAATTACAAGTTGATATCTTGGGAGAAATATATGAGGCTACAGTATTAGACGAAAGTCCATACGATAAAGAAAATAACTTATTGAGAGCATAATGAAAATTTTAGTCGCTGTAAAAAGAGTAATTGATTACAACGTTCAAATAAGAGTGAAAGAAGATGGCTCAGGTGTGGTTACGGATAATGTCAAAATGTCGACTAATCCACCTGATGATAACGCTATTGAAGAAGCAGTTAAGATAAAAGAGGCAGGTAAAGCAACAGAGATCGTTGCAATAACAGTTGGAGCGGAAAAAGCTCAGGAGACTGTAAGAAAAGCTCTAGCGGTTGGAGCAGATAAAGGAATTCATGTGAAGACAGAAGGAGTACTAGAGCCTTTAGCTGTTTCAAAAATTATAAATAAAATTGTTGAAAAAGAAAAACCAGATTTAGTTTTTATGGGTAAACAAGCAATTGACGACGACTGCAATCAAACAGGACAAATGTTAAGTGCTTTATTAAATTGGCCACAAGCAACATTTGCATCAAATATAGAAGTAAAAGAAAAATCTTTAGAAGTAACAAGAGAGATCGATGAAGGTCTTGAAACTGTTGAAATTAATATTCCAGCAATTGTTACCTGTGATTTAAGATTAAATGAACCTAGATATGCATCATTACCAAATATTATGAAGGCAAAGAAAAAACCTATAGAAGAAATAAATGTTTCAGATTTAGGGATAGATATCACGCCAAGAGTTCAGCAATTAAAAGTTGAGGAACCACCAAAAAGAAAAGCTGGTATTAAGGTAGCAAATGTAGCTGAACTAGTTCAAAAATTAAAAAATGAGGCAAAAGTTTTATAATGTCAGTTTTACTTATCGCAGAACATAATAATAAAGATTTGAGGCCTTTTACATTGAATGCAGCAACAGCTGCTTCTCAAATTGATGCAGATGTTCATGCAGTAATTATTGGTCAAAATTCTGAAACTGCTGCTAAAAAACTCTCAGAATTACCAGTGATTAAAAAAGTAATCAGTATAGAAGCACCTCATTATGAAAATTTTACAGCAGAAAATTTTGCACCAGCAATAGTTAAACTTGCAGAAAATTATTCACATATTATTTGCTCCGCAAATACATTTGGAAAAAATTTAATGCCAAGAGTTGCTGCTCATTTAGACACTTCTCAGGTAAGTGATATTATAAAAGTAATATCACCTGATACTTTCTTAAGACCTATTTATGCAGGAAACGCTTTCGCTACAGTAAAAACAAATGATACAAAGAAGTGTATAACGATTAGACCTACATCTTTTGAACCTTGTGAAAGCTCTGGCGGAACGGCAACAATTGAAAAAGGTCAGGCTGGGGAAGAATTTTCAAATACAAAGTTCATTAAGAGAGAAGAAGTAAAATCTGATAGACCAGAACTAGGAACTGCAAGAATTGTTGTCTCAGGTGGTAGAGGGATGCAGAGTGGAGATAATTTTAAATTAATAACAGAAGTTGCAGATAAACTAGGAGCAGCGATTGGTGCCTCAAGAGCCGCAGTAGATGCAGGCTATATTAGTAACGACCATCAGGTTGGTCAAACTGGAAAAGTTGTTGTCCCAGATTTATATATCGCAATTGGAATTTCAGGAGCAATCCAGCATTTAGCTGGGATGAAGGAGAGCAAAGTAATTGTCGCAATTAACAAAGATGGTGAGGCTCCAATATTTAGTGTTGCAGATTATGGCCTTGAAGCCGATTTATTTGAAGCTCTTCCACAATTCATGGAAGAGCTGAACAAATTAAACACTATACAAAAATAATCCTTACAGATAAAAACTAGTTTATGACTAGGGAATCTATGGAATATGATGTTGTTATTATTGGTGGTGGACCATCAGGTTTATCAACAGCAATAAAATTAAAACAACTAGATCCAAATTTAAATATTTGCTTGCTTGAGAAAGCATCAGAAATTGGAGCACATATTTTAAGTGGAAATGTTTTTGAGACAAAAGCTTTAGACGAATTATTGCCCAATTGGAGAGAACTGAATTCACCAATAAAAACAAAAGTAACAAAAGAAAAATTCTTATTTTTAGGAAAAAAAAGATCGTTGAGTTGGCCAACCTGGTTGCTTCCAGCAGTTCAAAAAAATCATAAAAATTATATCATAAGTTTAGCAAATTTATGTAGATGGCTTGCTGAACAAGCAGAAAATTTAGGTGTAGAAATTTTTCCAGGATTTCCAGCAAGTGAAGTTTTATATAATGATGATGGATCTGTAAAAGGAGTTGCTACTCAAGATATGGGTATAGATAAAGATGGAAATAAAAAAGATAGTTTTGAACCAGGTATTGAACTTCTAGGAAAAGTAACAGTTTTTGCTGAGGGTTGCAGAGGTCATCTTGGTAAAGAACTGATTCAAAAATTTGAATTAAATAAAGGTAAAGATCCGCAACAATATGGAATCGGCTTTAAAGAAATTTGGGAAATTGATGAGAATAAACATGAAGAAGGTCTAGTTATGCATACAGCGGGATGGCCGTTAGATAACAATACTTACGGTGGAAGCTTTATGTATCATGCAGAAAATAAACAAATTTTTTTAGGGTATGTGATAGGCCTTGATTATAAAAATCCTTATTTGTCTCCATATGATGAGTTTCAAAGATTTAAAACACATCCGGCTATTAGAAAAATTATAGAAAACGGAAAAAGAATTTCATACGGCGCAAGAGCTTTAATTGAGGGAGGTTTTCAAAGTTTACCTAAAATGTTTATGCCAGGAGCGTTATTAGTTGGTTGTGACGCGGGAACTTTAAACATGCCAAAAATTAAAGGTTCTCACACAGCTATGAAAAGTGGAATGATAGCTGCTGAAACTATAAATGAGCATTTAAAAAACAACAAAGATTTATCTATCTTTGAACAAAAATTCAAAAATAGCTGGGTTTATAAAGAATTGTTTGAAGCCAGAAATGTTAAACCTAGTTTTAGTTGGGGATTAATCTTAGGAATAATTTTTACAGGAATAGATCAAATTCTTTTCAGAGGGAAACTTCCTTTTACACTAAAGCATAAGCACGCAGACCATCAAACTCTAAAACCAGCTAAAGAAATGCCTAAAATAAATTATCCAAAATATGATAATGTTTTAACTTTTGATAAAACAAGTTCAGTTTATTTAACTGGAACAAATCATGCAGAAAATCAACCAGTTCATTTAAAGCTTAAAGACCCTAATTTACCAATTAATTACACTTTAGAGAGATTCGATGAACCAGCACAAAGATATTGTCCAGCAGGAGTTTATGAAATTCAAAAAGAAGCTGATGTAAATAAATTTGTAATTAATTCTCAAAATTGTATTCATTGCAAAACTTGTGATATCAAAGAACCTTCACAAAATATTATTTGGGTAACTCCTGAGGGGGGTGGTGGACCTAAATATGGCAATATGTAAATTAAGATAAATCTATTGCATACTTTTTTAAAGTTTCAATTGGAAGATATTTTAAGGTATTTTGATGAGTTCTCCTCAAAAAAATTGGACAAGCTTTATTAGCTTCAACAGCTTTTGCATACCAGCTTGCACATAAACACCAACCATCTCCATCTTTTAAACCAGGAAATCCAAATTCTGGATGAGGTGTAATTAAATCATTACCCGCTTCTTTCATCCACTCTAAACATTCAGTTGTTACTTTTGCACAAACAGTATGAACACCATGATCGTTCTTGTCAGTGTTACAACAACCATCACGAAACCAACCTGTTAATGGATTATTTGAGCATTCCTGCAAATCTTCCCCAAGAACATTTTTTTGCTTATTTTCTTGCATCTTAACTATCCATAAACATTATAAATTTCTTCATCAATATTTGCATTAAAAGAAATCGATCTTCTTTCCCCCAAACCATAGAAAGGAAAAACCGTATGCATCATGTAATTTGGAAAAAAATAAAAATCACCTACTTTTGGTTTAACGTTAAACATTGAAGATGAGTTAAACATACGATTACCATGTATTAATGAAAGATGACCATTTAAGTTATTTTTTTTATTAGGCTGAACTGTTTCACCAAAATTATCTGGTAATTTTAAGTATCCAACACCTGAGACATGACCATTATGATAATGAATTGGATTATACTCATTTTCAAATTGCCTGACAGCCCAGCTAGATAAAATATTAAATTTAGTAACGTTTTTATTTTCACTAACTTCAATCCATTTTTTTACACCTTTAAACAAAAGATCATAAAATCCTGAAGATTTAAGGAGATCTTCTTCAATTCTAAATTCTTGTTTAACGTTGCCTGCTAAATTTGACCCATGATCAAGTTCACTAGATTTTTTTTTGTCAATTATGATTTTATCAATATAATTATTAAGAGAGATAATTATTTCTTTTGAAATCTCTATTTTTGAGATTGATGGTCCAAATGGTCTTAATATTTCAATTTTCATATTGTTGAATAATATATATCTAAATTAGCAATAGGAAAATTTATTTATTACCCTTAAAAAGTGAAAGTTTTACAGTTTATAATAATTTATAAAACTGATTTTCCACTTTTATTTCATTAAGTGATTAATATTTTTTTCTTTTATTTTTTTATCTAAATTTTTGTTGGATTTGGTTCACCTTTATAAACTTCTTCGGGATCAAATTTTTTTTCTTTTTCAAGAAATTTCATCTCAACTTTTCTTCCATTTTCTATTGGTCCCATAGGAATAGATCTATAAAAACATGATCGGTATCCAACGTGACAGCTTGCACCATTACCAATATCAACAGTTAACCATATTGAGTCTTGATCATCATCAATTCTAATTTCGGTAACCTTTTGCGTAAAACCACTTGTCTTACCTTTATGCCAGATATCTTTTCTAGATCTACTAAAATAATGTGCTTCTTTAGTCTCCATAGTTTTTTTTAATGCTTCTACATTCATATAACCATGCATTAGAATATCTTTAGTCTGTGAGCACATAGTAATTACAGGGATTAAGCCATCATTATCAAATTTTGGTGATAAAAGATTTCCCTCTTCAATTTCTAAGACATTTTCTCTTTTTTTGAACATATGTAGTGACTATTTAGCATAAATCTCACTATATTAAATATTTTAAAAATAAGTATTTACTGTATAAAAAGGCGCTATGAAATTAGTAAAAGATATTGACAATAAAATTACTGAAACAAATGATGTTTCCGATAAAGAGGCTGAGAAAGCTTTTAAAACCATTTTACAATGGTTGGGTGAAGATCCTAACAGAGAAGGGTTACTTGAAACTCCAAAAAGAGTAATGAAGGCTTATAAAGAATATTTTGGTGGATATAAAGTTGATCCAAGTAAAATTTTAGATAAAACATTCGGCGATGTAGATGGTTATGACGATATGGTTATACAAAAAAACATTTCTGTTCAAAGCCATTGTGAGCATCATATGGCTCCAATTATAGGTAAAGCTCATGTTGCCTATATTCCAAATGAGAGAGTTGTTGGATTAAGTAAACTTGCAAGAGTTGTAGAAGTATTTTCAAAAAGACTACAAACACAAGAAAGATTAACAATGCAAATAGCTAAAACTTTAATGGAATCTTTAGATGCAAAAGGTGTAGCTGTAACAATAGACTCTACTCATCAATGTATGACTATGAGAGGAATAAAAAAAGAACAAGCAACAACGGTAACAAATTATTACTTAGGCCAATTTAAAGAAGACCTAAGTTATCAAAATAGATATTTAAGATTTATAAGTATACCAAAAGATTAAAGTGTCTGATCAATTCAAAGCATTAATCGTAAATCAAGAGGGTGAAAATTTTACTAGAGAAGTTAAATCAATTGATAAAAGTTTCTTAAAACACGGTGATGTAACCGTTCAAGTAGATTACTCAGATTTAAATTTTAAAGATGGAATGATTCTAAAAAATGGTGGAAGATTAGTAAAAGAATTTCCTCACATTCCGGGAATAGATTTTGCTGGTAAAGTTTTAGAAAGTGAAAACCCTAAGTTTAAAGAGGGTGATGAAGTAATTTTAACAGGATTTAGAGTAGGTGAAATTTTCTACGGTGGTTACTCACAAATAGCAAAAGTAAATGCAGATTTTTTGGTAAAAAAACCTGACAACTTAACAACCAAGCAAGCAATGATTTTAGGAACAGCAGGCTTCACTTCATTAATGAGTACTTTTGCAATTCAAGCAAGGGAAAGTATTTTATTAGGAGAAAAAGTTAACGATGTATTAGTAACTGGTGCTACAGGAGGGGTAGGAAGTGTAGCAATTATGGCTTTAACAAAATTAGGATACAACGTAACTGCAGTTACAGGAAAAGATTCTAAGACAGATTATTTAGAGTCTTTAGGTGCTAAAAACATTGTAAATAGAGCTGAATTTGACAAAGATCCAAGACTGATTGATAAAGGATTATGGGATGGGGTAGTAGACACCGTTGGTGGAAAAATTTTAGCAAATGCAATTGTTCAAACTAAACCTAATGGAATTGTAGCAGTTTGTGGCAATGCAAATAACAACGAGTTAAATACAAGTGTTATGCCATTCATGTTAAGAGGTATTAAGCTTTGGGGTATGGACTCTGCTAATTGTAGCATTAAGAGAAGAGAACTTATTTGGGGTGAAGCTTCAAATTTAATTGATTTTGATTTGTTAGAAAAATCAATCTTAACTGTAGGTTTAGAAGAATTGTTAGAAACTTATCCAAAAATATTAAAAGGTGAAATTTCTGGAAGAGTATTAGTGGATTTAAATAAATAATGGATTGGGATAAATTAAAAATTTTTCATGCAGTGGCTGAAGCCGGTAGTTTTACAAATGCTACTGTTAACTTGAATTTAAGCCAATCTGCAATAAGTAGACAAATACAATCTCTAGAACAAGATTTAAAAGTTCAATTATTTGAAAGACATGCAAGAGGACTAACTCTTACTGAAAACGGAGAATATGTTTTCAAAACTGCTCATGAAGTAATTAGTAAACTAAAAGAAGTTGAAACTTCACTAGGAGATCAAAAAAATAAACCTACAGGAAAACTAACTATTACAACTGTTAGAAGTTTTGGAACTCATTGGTTAACACCTAGAATTCAGGAATTTATGACCTTGAACCCTGAAATAGAAATAGAGTTAGTTTTTGATGATAAAGAGTTAGATTTAAGCACACGACAAGCAGATATTGGAATATTTATGAGAAGACCTAAACAACTTAATTATATTCAAAAAAAACTTGTCGATATAAAGTACTATATTTATGGATCAAACAAATACTTGGAAAAATATGGAATGCCAAAAACTGTAAATGATTTAAATAAACATAAATTTATTTCATTTGGAAAAGGGGCACCATCACCAGTTTATAATCCTGATTGGGCTTTAAAGACAGGAATGCACGATGGAAAAAAAAGAAAATCTGTAATGAAAGTTAATAGTGTAAGTGGATTGTTATATGGTGTTGAGTCTGGTGTGGGGCTTGCTGCACTTCCTGAATATTTAGTATCAAGCTCTAGTAATATTATTAAGGTGTTACCTAAAGTTGAGGGACCAATTACAGAAGCTCATTTTGTCTACCCACAATCTTTAAAAAATACTGCAAGAGTTCAAGCTTTTAGGAACTTCTTATTTAGCAAAATAGGTGACTGGAAATAGTACCTAAAAGGAAAATATTAGCCAATAATAATAAAAAATCTATGCAAACTGCGACGTTATATGCGATTGATAATCATTCGCAATGAGAATAATTCTCATTCGCAAATAACAAACAAATTAAGGGAGATATGAGAAAAATATCAATTATAGCATTAGTATTTTCCATATTTGCATCATCTTATGCGATTGCAAATGAAGTGAATATATTTAATGCAAGACACTATAAAGCCGATGCGGAACTTTATGGAAAATTTACTAAAGCAACTGGAATTAAAGTAAATTTAATTAATGGTAAATCAGGTGCTTTAGAGAAAAGAATCATCAGTGAGGGTGCAGATTCATCTGCTGATCTATATATTACGGCGGATGCTGGAAGATGCGGTGCCATGGATGCAAAAGGTCATCTTCAAGGTGGCTTATCATCCGAAGCTATAAGAGCTGCTGTTCCAAAAAGCTTTAGAACAACTAAATGGGTTGGAATAGCAAAAAGAGCAAGAATAATTTATTATTCACCTGAAAGAGTCACTGGTGCTGAGTTATCTGGAATGTCTTACGAAGGTCTAGCTGATCCAAAATGGAAAGGTAGATTAGTAATTAGAAAATCTAGTAATATTTATAATAAATCTCTTGTGGCTTCATTAATTGAAAATAATGGAAAAAAAGCTACGGCTGAATGGGCAAAAGGAGTTGTTGCGAATATGGCTAGAGACTCTAAAGGAAATGATAGAGCTCAGATAATGGCAGTAGCAGCAGGGGAAGCTGATATTGCAGTAGCTAATACCTATTATTTAGCTCTAATGTTATCTGGTAAAAAAGGTGCAGAACAACAAGAAGCAGCTAAAAAAGTGAAAGCTTTCTTTCCTAATCAAAATGGTAGAGGAACTCATATGAATGTTAGTTGTGCAGCTTTAGTAAAAGGAGCGCCCAATAAAGATAATGCAATTAAACTTGTAGAGTTTTTATTAACTCCAGAGTCTCAAGAGCATTTCACTAACAATACATTTGAATTTCCAATGATTGAAGGTGTTTCACCAAGTCCATTAGTAGTAAATAACTTAGGATTAGATTTTCAACAAGATATGAAAACTAAACTAGCTTCTTATGGAAAAAATCAAGCAGCAGCACTAGAAGTGATGACTGCAGCAGGTTGGAAGTAAAGAATAAGTGAAAAAGAATTTATTTAGTTTTGATACAAATAATTCTTCTGATGCGAGTGGTTCACTAGTGGGTCAGATAACATGTGAACCATGCTCGTTGGAAGTTGAAAAAATCAAAAATAAAATAAATAATAGAAAATTATCTAAAATTAAAAAAAGTGATATTGATCAGATTACTAATGTTTTTGATTTAAAAAGATAGTTTTTAGAAAGTGAACATAACTCAATAGTTATTACCCTACTATTGATTATGTTCACTTAGATTAAAAGGGTAAACATGTACTTAAGAAAAGTTAATTTTTGGTTTCTAAGTTCTTTGTTAATTTCAATTATTGTTGCAATCCCAATTATTACTGTTTTCTGTAGCTTTTTTGAAGATACTTCTAATTATTATAAAATTTTAAAAGATACTTTTTTATTCGAATATATATTTAATTCTTTTACTCTATTAATTTGTGTTTTAGTTCTAACTTTTATATTTGGCACTAGCGCAGCTTATTTAGTTTCATTTTATAAATTCCCACTTAGTGATTTTTTTAAATGGTCCCTGATTTTATCTTTCGCCGTACCCCCCTATATTTATGCTTATTCATTAACAGCTTTTTTTGAGAATTATGGGACATTATATTCGATTTTAAAAAATTTATTTGGACCAGGAGATTACAACCAGCATATACCAAAATTTGATGGTTTATTTGGAGCTGTTCTTTCACTTTCTTTTTCTTTATTTGCTTATGTGTATATTCTTGCAAGAGCATCATTTCTTTACCAATCTCAAAATTTAATTGATTTAGGAAGAAGTTTGGGATTTTCAAAATTAAAATCTTTTTACTCTTTAATTTTACCAGCGGCTAGACCTGCAATAGTGGCTGGTTTATCTCTTGTAGCGATGGAAACTTTAGCAGAATTTGGGGCTGTTGATTTTTTCTCAATCAACACTTTGACAACAGGAATTTATAATTCATGGATTGCATTTGATGATTTAGCTTTTTCAAATAGGATATCTTTCTTTCTTTTAATATTTATATTTGCAGTTTTTATTTTAGAAAATTTATCTAGAAAAAAAGCAAAATACCACTCTAATTTAAAAAGTGGCTTTAAACAGAAAGAAAAAATACAACTTTCAGGATTAAAAGCTATTAATGCATTTTTTATTTGTTTTATTTTATTTTTTTTGAGTTTTTTATTTCCTTTGAGTCAAATGTTATATTGGACTATCAAATTTCCTGAAAACTTTTTTGATCTTCAAGTTGTTACTCTCACTTTAAATACAATTTATTTAGTATTTTTATCAAGCTTTGTTCTAATAATTTTTTCTCTTCTTTCAAATTATGGAAACCGTGTGTCAAAAAATAAAGTATTAAATATTTTATCAACTCTATCTATTTCTGGTTACGCAATACCAGGTGTTATTTTAGCACTAGCATTTATAACTTTTATAGCATGGTTTGATGAAAATATTGTTCAAGCATTAGGTTTCTTATCTATAAAAAAAATTTTTATTGGTTCTATTATTAGTTTGGTGTTAGTTTATTTTGTGAGATTTTATTCTTTGGCCTTTAATGGAATTAAATCTGGTTATGAAAAAATAAACATATCTGTTGATGAAAGTTCCTATCTCCTAGGTTATTCAAAACAAAAAACATTCATGAATATTCATATTCCATATTTAAGAAACTCACTCTTGTTTGTCGTAATATTAATTTCTCTAGAAATAATTAGAGAGCTTCCAATTACTCTAATTTTAAGGCCTTTTAACTTTGAAACATTTGCAACAACAGCGTATATATCTGCATCAGAGGATTTACTAGAGGCCGCTGCCGTACCCTCATTATTTTTAATTTTAATTGCAACTAGTTTTATTATGCTTACATCTAAATATATTTTGAGAGAAAAATGATTAAAAATTATTTAGAAATTAAAAACGTTGATTTTACGATAGGTGGTAAGACCAAGGTCAAGAATGCCTCTTTTAACATTGAAAACGAAGGGGAAACTTTATGTATTCTTGGACCATCAGGTATTGGCAAAACAACTATACTCAGAACAATAGCTGGATTAGAAAAAATTGATAAAGGAACAATTAAATTAAATGGTAAATTGTTATCTTCTAATAAAGAAAATATCGAACCTGAGCACAGAAACATATCTTTAGCTTTTCAGGATAACAGTCTATTTCCTCATTACACATTAGAAAAAAATATATTGTTAGGTGCAGAGAAAAATAAGGAAAAAAAAAGAGAGAAAATAAGCTTTAAAGAAGTAATAGAATTCCTAGATATCTCAAAAATATTATCTAAATATCCACACGAAATAAGCGCAGGTGAAGCACAAAGAGCTTCTCTTGCAAGATCTCTATTAACTCAACCTGATCTCTTGTTACTAGATGAGCCGCTGTCAAATGTAGATCAAAGTTTTAAAGAGGAAATTCAAGTAAGATTAAAAAAAGTATTAAACAGATTGAAAATTACAACAATAATAGTTACTCATGATTCTTATGAAGCTTTTTATTTAGGAAATAAATGTGCCATTATTTTAGATGGTCAAATCAAACAGTTTGACGATCCTTATAATGTTTATCATTTTCCAAACTCCATTGAAGTTGTAAATTTTTTGAATAGAGGAATATTAATTCCAGCAAGGGTTACAGGTGAAAATTCATTAGAAAATAAAGATTTAGGAACAATTAAAGGTAATTTTATAAAACACTACCCCAAAGGGTCTAATGTTCAATTGCTATTACAACCAGAAGATCTTGAACATGATGATCAAAGCAATTTAAAGTTAGAAGTTGTTGATAGAAAATTTAGAGGTACAAATTTCATTTATACTTTAAAAACTAACAGCGATTTATTTATCCCTGTTTTTGTTCATTCTCATCATATTCATCAGCATGAGGTTGATGAAAAATTTGGTATTAAAAGACCAATTAACATTGATCATATAGTTTGTTTTTAATACAAACAGAATAAATGCTTTCAAAAAAAGAGTTATTTTCAAGAGGTATGTTCGATATTGCTCCTCATATGCTTTCAGTAATTCCTTTTGGAATAATTTGTGGAGCAATTGGTATAGACCTTGGTTTTAATCCATATTTAGTTTACGCT
This sequence comes from uncultured Pelagibacteraceae bacterium, assembly GCA_902514665.1. Classification (GTDB taxonomy): domain Bacteria; phylum Pseudomonadota; class Alphaproteobacteria; order Pelagibacterales; family Pelagibacteraceae; genus Pelagibacter. Next base: position 30,063 of record CABXRS010000008.1, read on the forward strand.
ATGTCTATCATTATATTTGGAGGAGCCTCACAAATAGTATTTTTGCAATTATTATCGGGCGGTGCTTCATCTTTGGTAGCTGTTACGTCTGTAGGTGTAATAAATTCAAGACATTTGCTATATGGAGCTGTTTTATCCGAGTATTTAGAAAAATTATCTTTAATTAAGAAGCTATTAATTTCTTATGTTGTAGTTGACCAAGGATTTGCTGAGTCTAATAAATTTTTTAAAAAAAATAAAACAGAAAAATATTTACATTATCACTTACTGGGTACAGGAATTACAATGTGGGTTTGCTGGCAAATAGCAACACTTTCTGGGATAATATTAGGTTCATTTGTTCCTGACGAGCTAGGATTAAAATTTGCAATTCCCTTAACTTTTATAGCAATTGTTGTCCAAGATTTAAAAAAAATTGATCACGTAATTGTAATGTTTGTTTGCGGTATTAGTTCTTTATTATTTTTTGAAGCACCGTTTAAATCTTATATTCTTATTTCACCTGTTATAGCTTTATTTGTTGCAGCATTATTATTGAGATTAAAAAAATGACTTGGTTATCAATTACAATTGCTGGAATATTAACTTATTTTACTAGAATGACTATGATTGCTCTAGTTAGAAGAGATCTCCTTGGTGAAAAAATTAAAGCTGTATTAGCTTATGTTCCATCTGCAGTATTTCCTGCAATTATATTTCCTGCAATTTTTATTAATGACTATGGTGCCTATATAGAAATCAATGATCCAAAAATATTTGGAGCCTTAGTTGCAATTATTGTTGGTTATTTTTCAAGAAATGTTATTGCAACTATATTTTCTGGTCTTTTATCTTATTGGATAATTATATTTGTCTTTTTATCCTAATTACTCCAAGTCTCTTGATCCCACTTAACGCATAGCTGTTTTGATTATATATAGTTTTTTAAAATCTCTTTTAGTTATATAAATAAATTGGTTAATTTAAGAATTTATATTTATTTTTAATTAATTATCTCTCTTATTTTTTATAATTATTGCCTCTTAATAAAAGGGGTAATAATTAATTATCTCCAAGTTTAATATTTCTAGATATATTATGATCAATCATTTTTGGTTTTGATAAATTTAAATTAGACATAATTTCAATATATTGATCTACATTTTCTACTTGAAGTCTTGGGTTGTGCTTCTTTTCTTTGCCAATAGTACTAGATTTTTTTCCATTATAATCATGACCAGGGTAAAGAATTGTTTCCTCAGGTAATTTTAATAATTTGTGAAAAAGAGAATGATAAGCATCCTTAGAGCTACCATTTTGAAAATCAGTTCTTCCAGTACCATTAATTAAAAGAGTATCGCCAGAGAATAAATAGTTATCCATTAAAAAACTGTAACTATCTGAAGTATGACCTGGTGTAAACATTGCTTTGATTTTTAATTGGTCTATTTCAATTATCTCATCGTCTTTTAGTTTTATATCTACTGTTTCAGCAGGGGAATTTTCACCCATAATTGTTGAGCAATTTGTATTAATTTTTAATTTTGAAGCCCCAGTAACATGATCAGCATGAATATGAGTATCTATTACTTTTACAAGTTTTAAATCAAGTTCTTTTAAATAACGAATGTATTCATCAACATTTTCTAAAACAGGATCTATTATAATTGCTTCGCGACCTTTTGCCGAAGCTATTAGGTAGGTATAAGTCGAAGATTTTTTGTCAAATAGTTGTTTAAAAATCATTTTTTATTATTATCAAATAATTATGATTAGCTCCACATTTCATTGGACATGTAAACACACGTGGAAAAGAAGCGCACAAAATACAGGCTGGTGTTTATTAGGTTGCGCTATTGGTGACTTTGGAACGATATTATTCTTTCAATTAACAAAAATACCTTTTCCAATTCTAGGAATAATGATTTTAGCGATTATTAATGGATTGATCACAAGCATAATATTAGAGACAATAATTTTAATACGTCAAGGTTTTTCCTTTAATGGAGCAGTAAAGACAGCATCAGGCATGAGTTTAATTTCAATGCTTAGTATGGAAATTATGATGAATTCAACAGATTATGTTTTGACTGGCGGTGCGATTCTAACTTGGTGGGTTGTACCTATTATGCTGATTGTAGGTTTTTTAACTCCATGGCCGTATAATTACTGGAGATTAAAAAAGTTTGGCATTAACTGCCACTAAATATTTTAGAGAATTTTTTTTAACAAATTTTCATTAAAAAATAGCTTATGAACTATCACAGCTAAAATATGAAGAGAGATCAGACCTAAAATTGTATAATTTGAGAATATATGAATGTTATAAAATTGATCAGCTAATACATAGTTGTCTTGAATTTTAATCTCTTTAAAAAATATCACTAATGTTTCACCATTAAATAATTTTTTTAAAATACCTGAGATAGTTATTGATAAAATTGCCACATATAAAAGAATATGATTTAATTTAGCTATAAATTTTTGACCTTTAAAAATACTTGGATCTAATTTTGGTGTGGGGTTAAAAATTTTGTTCAGTAGTCTTATAATAACCAAGTAAAATATTGATAAGCCTATTATAATATGAATATTTTCTATACTTAATCTTTCTTCTCCAAAATCAAGATCAACTAAATAAAAACCAAGAGGAATTTGAATTAGGAGCAATATTGCACTCAGCCAATGTAACACCTTTGAAATAATACCATACTCTGTTAAGGTATTTTTAACATGCATGCTTTAGTAAAACATATAACCAGTTGCTTTGGTATAGTTTTGTTGTCTCTTTTTTTCACATTAGTTGGAACCCAAAGTATTGCTGATCAATCTGCAGAAGAAATCATCAAAGGTAGAAAAGCCCTTTTTAGTAAGAATTACAGTACAGCAAAGCGTGTCCAAGCTTTATCTTCAAATGGAGACTTTGACAAAGCAAAAGAATTGATGATTGAAATGAGTGAAAATTATAAAACATTGATAGGATTATTTCCTGATAACACCAAAGAGGGATTTAAAACAGAATCCTTGCCTATAATTTGGGAAGAGAAAGATGTTTTTAATGCTTTAATGCAAAAATCATCAGATAACATGATAAAACTGACTTCAGTGATCGAAGATAGTGACGATATTCGAGCTACTCTTCGAGAATTTATGTGGAGCAGCTGTAAAGCATGTCACAGTAAATATCGAATGCCTCATTAATATATTAAGCAGTGATTTCGCAAAAAGTAACAGACCATCTTGAAGAATATATTAGTCAGGAAATCTACGTTCAAATAGCTGTAATTAAAGGCAAAGAAAAAGTTTCAACAGAGCTAGCTATAAATAAATATTTTAAAAGTAATCATTTTAGAGATTTAGCAGAAGGTAGACCTTATGATCATTTTATTGAAGGATTAAGGGAGAAATGTCTTGGAAAATTAAAGAATTCACCAATGAGAAATAAGCAAACTGATGATCCAACAATAATTGAAATACAAAATAAATTAAACAAATTAAGCGATAAGGAATTAGATAATACTTATTGGGAAATAGAAACTGGTGAATTTTTTACGGGAGAACAAATTAAAGAATTAGAGCAAATGCGTAATAACTTAATTTCTAAATTAATAATTAAAGAAAATACAAAACAAGATTCAGTGTTAAAGATAATTATGGGTTTTTGTGAAACATATGAAAAATTATGTAAAAAAAAATATCCAGAAGCACCACTTCCACTAGAAATTTTAAAATCTGTTAATTAAATTTTAAGGGTTCGCTCTTTAAGATATTACCTAAAGAGCTCCCTTATATTGCCTCTTTGACATTTAAATCCAAAAGGATTTTATTTTTTGTTTGTTTTTGAAATATAAAGCTATTCAGCTAAGTGTCAGGTGGTGATAGTTTTAACATGATAACCTCCTCAAAAAAAAGGTATTTATAATTAAAAAAATTTCAATTAATTTATTTTAGTTTTAATAAAATATATTTCTTGAATACAACCTAATGCTTTAGTAGGTTCCCGGTATCTCAAATCAATTTTTAAATTATTTTTTATTTATCAATTCACTAATAAAATTTTCTCCATATCCTTGATCTACTGCTTTTTGGAAATAATTTTTATTTACCTCAGCAACTTTCTCAGCTTCAGGAAAATCTTTTAAAAGATCCTGTATATAAGTTAAATCTTTTACCGAATTACTAGCTGTAAATTTGAACCCTGTAAAATCATCTTTTAATAAATTATCAAACACTCGGTTCAATGCTACTGAATTTCCAGAACCAAGTTTTGCTACATTAAATACTTTTTGTAAATCCAAACCTAATTTTTTAGCACCTATCGCTAAATGATTTACTAATGCGCCATTACCTAAAGTTAAGAAATTATTTAAAAGTTTTGATTTAGCTCCCATTCCAATTTCTCCGAAATAAAAGTAATCTTTGCAAAAAAATTTTAAATAAGGTTCGGCCTTTTTGAAATTCTCCTTTGATGCACCAACAATTCCACCTAAGACACCTTCTTCTGCCTGAACAGGACCACCCATTACAGGACATTCCACATAGCTAATATTGTTTTTTTTATAAATAGAGTCAGTTTCAATTGAACCTGATTTGTTGTGTGTGGTAATATCAATAATTATTGTTTTATTATTTAATATTTTAGATATTTTTTCTGAAATTGATTTTGCAATTGGTGTGTTGGTAACACACATAAATAGAGCGTCTAAATTTTTATTAGCAAAATCCTCAAAAGAATTAACTTCTTCAGCTCCTCCTTTGACAATCTTTTCAATAGGTTTTCTATTTTTGTTAGCTATTACATAAAGTTTATTTTTGTTTTTTAAAATATTTTTGGCTATTCCATACCCCATATATCCAACACCAATAAATCCAATATTTTTCATAAATTCCTTTGTTTAAGTTTTTTGCCCTTCTGTTCTAATAAACATTATACCAAAAATTATAATTCCTATAACACCTATAATTTTATTATAATCAAATGGCACGCCAAAAATTATGAAGTTTATAATTGTTGACCAGACTAATTGGGAATACTGAAAGTTAGTTACAAATGACAAATTTGAAAGCTGAATTGCGTAAATAATTAAGGAATGACTGACAAACCCAGCAACACCAAGAAGAGTTAAATAAAGCCAGTAAATATTTTTTTCTAATGGAACCCAATTAAAAAATATAAAAATACTGAAAATGATTGCTCCTAATATTGAGGTATAAAAAATTGCAGCAAATGGATCATTATCGCCTGATACGAGTTTTGTAAAAAATTGATAGAGAGCCCAGCATATTGGTGGTACAATAGGAAAAATTAAATCTAGGCTTAATATTTTCATACTTGGTCCCAAAGAGTAAACAATTGAGCCAAAACTTAGTAGCATTAAGGCTATCCCTTTAGGCGTTAAAATATCTTTTAAAAAATATGCTGATAGCAAAGAAACTATTAATGGTGCAGTAAAGAAGACCACATAAATATCAACCAAATCAAATTTTTGTAAAGAATAAAACATAAATGATGTAGCAGTAACCATTAGAGTTGATCTGATTATTTGTACTTTAAAATTTTTCTTTAAATTAACTTTTGGCTTAAATATTAAAAAAAATATTATTAGAGAAACCATGTGAAAAAAAAATCTTCCCCATATGGCTTGTGTTACTGGCATTACAGTTCCGAGATATTTTGCAGTAGAATCCATGCAAACAAACATGAAAAAGCCACCAGCAGCTAATAAAATTACATTAAATAATGAAGTTTGTTTTGGCACTGTGAGATTTTTAATTACATAACAACGCCTACTTGCCAAGGATTAAATTCCTCGTCACCGTAGCCATTGATCTCACTTTTTGATTTATTTCCCGATGCTGTGTTAACTACTAACTCAAATATATTTTGACCAACTTCTTCTACCTTTTCTTTACCTTCAGCGATTGTTCCACAATTTATATCCATGTCTTCTGACATTTTTTCATACATAGCAGAATTAGTTGAAAGTTTAAGACTTGGAACAGGTTTACATCCAAAACATGAACCTCGACCTGTAGTAAAACAAATTACATTTGCTCCAGATGCAACTTGTCCTGTTACAGATACTGGATCGTAACCAGGTGAGTCCATAAAATTAAATCCTTTATTTTTTAAAGGTTCAGCATATTGCAAGACATCTTGAAGTATAGAATTTCCACCTTTAGCAACTGCTCCTAATGATTTTTCTAATATAGTTGTTAGTCCACCTCTCTTGTTTCCTGGTGCAGGATTGTTATCCATCGAGCTATTATTGATTGAGGTATAATGCTTCCACCATTCTAGTCTTTTAATTAGTTTATCTGCAGTTTCTTGTGAATTAGCTCTATTAATTAATAAATGTTCTGCACCATAAATTTCTGGAGTTTCAGATAAAATTGAACTTCCTCCTTTTTTTACCAAAAGATCTGCTGCAATTCCTAATGCTGGATTAGCGGTTATCCCTGAATACCCATCGGAACCTCCACACTGCAAAGCAAGTGTCAAATGGCCGACAGATTGAGAAGACCTCTTAACATTGTTTGCTTCTGGTAATAAATTTTTGATCTGTGACAGAACTTTATCTACAATTTTTTTTGTTCCACCTTCATCTTGAATAGTAAGAAAATGAATTCTATTATGCTTTTTTAAAGACTCATCAAACAAACTAACTTGTGCACATTCACAACCCAAACCTATAACAAATACATGTGAAAAATTTGGATGATTTTTAAATCCATCAATAGTTCTTTGGAACATTTGCATTCCTTCACTTTCAGTGTTCATTCCACACCCTGTAGAATGAGTGATAGGAACTATTCCATCAATATTAGGGTAGTCTTTTAAAATATTAGAGTATTTAATTTTTTCGACGATCATTTTTGTAACAGTCGCTGAACAATTGACAGTGCTTACTATTCCAATATAATTTCTGGTAGCTACTTGTCCATTATCTCTTAAAATTCCACTGAAGAATGTATCAGCTTTTTCATCTACAACATGCTTCTTATCTGTAACTTTAAAATCTCTTTTGAATTCTCTAAATTCTAAATTATGTGAATGCACATGTTGACCTGGTTTAATATCGTCTAATGCAAAACCGATAATTTGATCATATTTTATTATAGGATCACCTTTTTTAATTGTTTTTAAGCAAACTTTATGACCAAAAGGTATTGGATCAACAGTACTGATTTCATGACCTTCAATTTTAGTTTTTTCAGGAATGATAAATTGACTTACGCCAACATTGTCATTCTGATTTAAAACTATTAGATTATTCATTAAATTATTATATAACTATTATTTTAAACAGACCATTATAAAATATTATGCCAAAAAAAAGAAAAAAGAGTTTCAGAAGTCAACAATGGTTTAATAATCCAAAAAATCCAGACATGACTGCTCTATATTTAGAGCGTTATTTAAATTATGGACTTACTAGAAAAGAGTTACAATCAGGAAATCCTATAATTGGAATTGCTCAATCTGGCAGTGATCTTTCTCCCTGCAATCGACATTTTTTATCTTTAAGTAAAAGAATTAAGGATGGAGTAAGAAGAGCAGGCGGCATTCCTATGGAATTTCCAACACATCCAATTCAAGAAACAGGCAAAAGACCAACAGCTATGCTTGACCGAAATTTATCATATTTATCTTTAGTAGAAGTTTTGTATGGTTATCCAATTGATGGAGTAATATTAACAACTGGATGTGATAAAACTACTCCAGCAGCCTTAATGGCAGCAGCCACAGTAAATATTCCAGCAATAGTTTTATCTGGAGGTCCAATGTTAGATGGGGTTTATAAAGGAAAATTAGCTGGTTCAGGAATGGTAGTATGGGAGGCTAGAAAATTGTTGGCTAAAGGAGAAATAAAATATGATGAGTTTATGGATATGGTTTCATCATCCTCACCAAGTGCTGGCCATTGTAATACAATGGGAACAGCATCCTCTATGAATTCAGTAGCCGAAGCATTAGGAATGTCCTTACCTGGTGGAGCAGTTACGCCTGCGCCTTATAGAGAAAGAGAACAAATCTCATACGAAACTGGAAAAAGAATTGTAGGAATGGTTCATGAAAATTTAACTCCTTCAAAAATTATGACCCGTAAAGCATTTGAAAATGCTGTTGTCGTTGCAAGTGCAATAGGTGGATCAAGTAACTGTACAACACATTTAAGTGCAATTGCAAAACACATGGGAATTAAATTTGATCTTTCTGAATGGCAAAAACTAGGACACAATATTCCTCTATTAGTTAATTGCCAGCCTGCAGGAGAATACTTAATGGAGAGCTTTCATAGAGCTGGAGCAATTCCTGCTGTAATGAAAGAATTAATTAAAAATAAAAAACTACATACGAACATAAAGACTGTTACAGGAAAAACAGTTAAAGAGAATTTAAGAAAAAAAATTGATGTAGATAATAATGTAATTAAATCATTTAAAAATTCATTAGCAGAAAAAGCTGGCTTTTTAGTAATGAAGAGCAATTTTTTCTCCTCAGCAATTATGAAAACGTCAGTAATTAGTAAAGAATTTAAAGAAAGATATCTTTCCAATCCTGAGCACCTAAATGTATTTAATGGAAAAGCGGTAGTATTTGAAGGACCAGAGGATTACCATAAAAGATTAAATAGTAAGAAATTAAAAATAGATGAAAATTCAATATTAATTGTAAGAGGCTGCGGGCCAGTAGGTTACCCTGGGTCTGCTGAGGTTGTTAATATGCAACCACCGGACAGATTGTTAAAAAAAAGGTATAAGTCATTTACCAACACTAGGAGACGGTAGACAGAGCGGTACTTCAGAAAGTCCTTCAATACTTCATGTTTCTCCAGAGTCAGCAGTAGGTGGAGATCTGGGAATTGTAAAAACTGGTGATAAAATGACAATAGACTTAAACAAAAGAAGGGTTGATTTATTAATTTCTAAATCAGAATTTAAAAAAAGGAGAAAAAATAAAAAGTTATTTAAGGCAAATAACCAGACTCCTTGGCAAGAGATTTTTAGAAATACAGTAGGACAGCTTGAAGATGGAGCATGTATTAATTCTCGAGGCAGATATTTAGATGTATCACATACCAAAGGTTTACCAAGAGATTCACACTAATATATGCCAAAAATATTAGTTTCTAGAAAAATTTCTGATTTAGCAGAGGAAAAACTTAAAAATGAATTTGACGTAACGCTTAATCTTAAAGATGAGCCTATTCCAGAAACTGAATTAATAAAAATTATTAATGATTATGATGGAATGATTTCAACAGGTTTTGATAAAATTGGTGAAAACTTTTTTAGTAATTTAAATGGAAAACTAAAAATTATAGCTCAAGTTGGTGTTGGTTACGATAATATTTCTATTAAATCTGCTGAACAAAAAAAAATTAAAGTTACAAATACTCCAAATGTTCTTAATGAAGCAGTTGCTGAAACCACTATTCTTTTGATATTGGCAGCATCAAGAAGAATTGGAGAAGCTTATAATTTAGTAAGATCAGATAATTGGAAAAATCAAAAACCAGATCTTACTAAATTTATGATTGGTAACTCAGTAACTGGTAAAACACTTGGAATTATTGGGATGGGAAGAATAGGACGAATAGCAGCAAAAAGTGCCAAAGCATTTGGTATGAAAATTATTTATTATAATAGAAATAAACTCTCAGAAGAATTAGAGGATGGCGCTAAATATTATTCAGATTTAAATTCAATGTTACCTGACTGTGACTTTGTAAGTATCCATACACCAGCTACACCAGACACAAAACATATTCTAAATGCATCAACACTGAGTTTATTACCTAAACATGCAGTAGTTATTAATACTTCAAGAGGATCAACAATAGATGATGACGCATTACTTGATGCGTTAGAAAATAAAAAAATTTATGCTGCAGGTCTTGATGTTTTTAACAATGAGCCAAATTTAGATAAAAGATATTTAAAATTGGATAATTGTTTTGTTTTACCCCATATCGGGAGTGCTACTCATGAAACAAGGTTAGCAATGAGCATGATGGCTGTTGATAATATTCATTGTTTTTTCAACAATAAACCACTTATTTCAAAAGTAATTTAGCTCAACTAAAAGTTGTAAGTTAAAATATATATATAATTTACAATTACAAATTTGTCTCCATGTGTTGAAAACAAATTTCATTTATGTTTAAATTTATAAAAAAACATAAACGAGAGGAAGATAATGTTTAAATTAATATCAAAAACTATAGCTGCAGTGGCTATTGTGTCGGTTGCTTTATTTGGCTCTGCGAATGCAAAGACTTTAAAGATTGAAACACACTTTACTGCTAGCTCACCGAATGGTGAAGTTGCAGCTCAATTTGCTAAAAACGTAGAAATGTTTTCTGGTGGAAGCTTAAAAGTAGAAATGTTCTACTCATCTTCTGTAACTGGAAAATCAGCTGAGGTATTTAACTCTGCTCAAACTGGAATTATCGATTGTGATATGACTGGTGCTGGATACCAAACTGGTAAAAATGCAGCGTTTCAATTCGCAGGTGATGTAATGGGTGGATATGACAACCCATATCAACAATATGATTTCTTAAAGTTCCCAGGAGCTCAAGAAGCTGTTGATGCCCTTTACAATAAATATGGAATGACTTTAATTGGTTGGTGGATACCAGGACATGAGTCTCTAATATCTAGTAAACCAATTCCAGATGTTGCATCTATCAAAGACTTTAAATTTAGATCACCTCCAGGAATGGAAAGTATGATCTTTACAGCATTAGGTGCTAAACCAATCGTTATGGACTTTGGTGAAGTTCCAACTGCTTTACAAACCGGTCTAATTGATGGTGCTGACTATTCATCTTTAGCAACTAACTATGCAGGTGGACACTATGAGCAAAATAAATATGCTACGTATCCAGGTTTTCACTCTATGCCAGCTGACCACTTAGCTTGTAATACGAAAGTATGGAACAAGTTAAAACCGCATGAAAAAGGTGCAATGAAAGCTGCTATTGAAATTTGTGGAAGAACTATCACAAGTTTAGTGGAGAGAAAAAATGCAGAAGCTGTAAAAGCTTTGAAAGAAATGGGTGTTACTCTTCATGACTGGTCTAAAGAGGATAGAGCTAAATTTAGACAAGCTGCTCTTGGTGCTTGGGAAGAGTGGAGAAAAAAATCTCCTGAAGCAGATGCTCTTATAGATATACATACAGCTTATATGAAAGCTAACGGTATCCTATAAGTAAAAGCACATTAAAATCTTGAAGGGCCTGAAAAGGCCCTTCTTATTAATTTAAAATTTTAGCTTATGCTTGATAAACAATTACAAGAACAAAATGAAAAAGTTGCAAGCAAAGATGATTTTCCAATAAATTGGATTGATAGAATTTCTTTATTTTTAAGTCATACAGTTAAGTATTTGATACCGATAATAGTACTTGTCATGATGTATGAAATTTTTATGAGGTACATAGTTTTTAAACCAACCTTGTGGGCTAATGAATTATGTTTATGGTTGGCTGGTGTTTGTTATTTAGTTGGTGGAATTTATGCAACAAGGTTAAGAAGCCATATTAGAATAGTGTTACTTTATGATTGGGTCAGCAGACCAACTCAGAGAATTTTTGACTTAATTAGCACTATAATTATTGTACTTTTTGCAGCTGCTGTAATCTATGGTGGCATGGAAGATGCAGTTAGATCATTTGTAAATTGGGAGAGATTTGCAACATATTGGGATCCACCTATTCCTGCTACGATGAAGCCTCTTACACTTATATGTGTATTTCTTATTGCCGTTCAATCTGTAAATAATTTAATTATTGATTGGAGAAATCCTAAAGAAAAACAATACGATCCATCAAAAGAGTTAAAATAATATGGAAATAGGCTCACTTTCATTAATACTTATAGTTGGGTTACTAATTCTTATATCTATTGGTGTTCCAATGGGTTTTGCCTCTGGTTTTATGGGTGCAGTATTAGTATTTCTTTATATTGGTGAGCATGCATTAGGTATTTTGCTTTCAAGATATTATTCTCTTGTGGTTACATATTCCTTTTTATCAGTACCTTTATTTATATTTATGGCCTCTTTGCTAGAACGCTCGAATATAGCAAGAGATTTATATGATGCTTTGAATGCGTGGTTAAGAAAAACAAGAGGTGGAGTAGGTGTTGTTACTGCTATCATGGCAACAATCATGGCTGCTATGAGTGGAATTATTGGAGGAGAAATAGTTCTATTAGGATTGATTGCACTACCTCAAATGTTGAGATTAAAATATGATCAAGATATGTCCATTGGAATTATTTGTGCCTCAGGTTCTTTAGGTACAATGATCCCACCTTCTATTGTTTTAATCATTTATGGTTTAACGACAGAAACATCTATAACAATGTTGTTCCAAGAAGCAATTGTTCCGGGTTTAATGATTTCAGGTTTAATCATTACTTACATTTTAATTAGAACAAGATTACAACCACATCTTGCACCATTAAGTGATGAAGCGCCTTTAACTCTGAAAGAAAAAATGTCATATCTTCCAGGTCTGTTACCACCAATAGGAATAGTGATAATAGTTTTAGGTTCAATTTATTCAGGTATTACTGGAATTACAGAAGCAGCAGGAATGGGTGTTGTTGCTACATTGATTATAATTTTTGCTAGAAGAGAATTAACATGGTTTTTATTTAAAGATGCATTAACTAGAACATTTAAAGCATCAGGAACTATTTTAACTATTACTTTTGGTGCAACAGTTTTAGCGGGCGCCTATTCTCTTGCTGGAGGTCCAAAATATGTAGCAGAGACTATCTTAGCTTATGATTTAAAACCAATGTATCTAATTTTTATGATGCAAATAATGTTTTTGATTATGGGAGCATTTATGGATTGGGTTGGGATTGTCTTATTAGCAATGCCAGTATTTTTACCGATTGTTATTGCACTTGGATTTGATCCAATTTGGTTTGGAATTTTATTTTGTGTGAATATGCAAGTTTCATTTTTAAGTCCTCCATTTGGACCCGCAGCTTTTTATTTAAAATCAGTTGCACCACCACATATATCTTTAACAGATATATTTAGAGGTTTTGCTCCATTTATCGTAATTCAATTGATTGTACTTGCATGTGTAATGTTTTTCCCTGAGGCAATGACACAAAATTTCCACGAATTTAAACCAAAATAATGCTAAAAATCGGTTTTATTGGGACAGGTCTTATGGGCCTACCAATGGCTAAAAATATATTAAAAGCAGGATATAATTTAAAAGCTTTTAACAGATCTCAAAATAAAGCTGCTCCTTTAAAAGATCAGGGTGCAGAGATATCAAGTTCAATTAAAGAGGCGGTGAGTGACAGCGATGTAGTCATTACGATGTTAACAGACGATATCGCCGTTGATGAGATCATGAGTAGTTCTGACTTTTTGGAAGGATTAAAATCAGAAGCTACGGTAATTGATATGAGTTCTGTAAAACCATCAACAGCAACTAAACATGGAAATAATTTAAAATCGAAAAATATAAATTATCTGGATGCACCTGTTTCAGGGGGAACTATAGGTGCAGAAGAAGCATCCTTAGCGATTATGGTTGGAGGTCAGCAAAATATTTTTGACAAAACAAATGAAATTTTAAAGACAATGGGAAATCCTACATTAGTTGGTCCAATTGGGAGTGGCCAGATTTCAAAACTTGCTAACCAAATTATTGTTGGTCTAACAATAGGTGCAGTAGCGGAAGCAGTAACGTTATGTGAGAAAGCAGGAGCAGATCCCGTTAAAATGATTAGTGCTTTATCTGGAGGTTGGGCTGATAGTAAAATTTTACAAACTCATGGGAAAAGAATGATAGATAAGGATTTTAGTCCTAAAGGAAAAACTTCTACTCATCTAAAAGATATGAACAATATTTTAGATAGTGCAAATAGTTTTAATACGCATTTACCTATTTCAAATCTGGTTAAAGAAATGTATAAGACTTTAGTTGAAAATGGTCATGGAAATAAGGATCACAGTTCACTGTATATGGAAATTGAAAGGATGAACAAAAAATGAGCAAAAGATTAGAGGGTAAAAAAATCGTAGTTACAGCAGCAGGACAAGGTATCGGAAAAGCTACCGCTATTGCATTTCATAATGAAGGAGCACATGTCATTGCTACAGATTTAAATGATAAAACTTTAGCTGATTTAAATAAAGAATTTCCTAATATTGTTGTAAAAACATTGGACTCAACAAACAATAGCGCAATTTTAGAGTTCACAAAATCTTTAGACAAAGTAGACGTTTTATTTAATGCTGTAGGATTTGTTCATCATGGAAGTATTCTTGATTGTGAAGAAAAAGATTGGGATTTTTCTAGCGATGTAAATGTAAAGTCTATGTATTTTATGTGCAAAGCTATATTACCATTAATGGTCAAACAAAATGGTGGAAGTATTATTAATGTTTCTTCCTGTGCTTCTAGTTTAAAAGGTTTTGTAAACAGGTTTGTCTATGGCACGACAAAAGGAGCTGTAATTGGTTTAACCAAGTCTATTGCAGCCGATTTTGTTAAGCAAAATATAAGATGTAATTCGATAGCACCAGGCACAGTTTTTTCACCATCTTGGCAAGATAGGGTTAATCAAAGTCCAGATCCTGTACAGGCTAAAAAAGACTTTATAGCACGACAACCTATGGGCAGATTAGGTACAGCTGAAGAAATAGCTGCAGTAGCTGTTTATTTAGCAAGTGATGATGCTACTTTTACGACGGGTACAACAATTTCTGTTGATGGTGGGATTTCAATATAATTAAATAACAAAAAGGAGAATTATGAAATTATTAAGAGTAGGACAAAAGGGAAAAGAAAAGCCCGCCGCTTTAGATAAAGATGGTAAAATTAGAGATATAAGTTCGCATATAAAAGATTTAAATCCTCATCATTTAAATTTTGATACAATTTCTAAACTACAAAGTGCAGACCTTTCATCACTTCCTGAAATATCTAGCAGTGAGAGAATTGGCTCATGCATAACTAATCCAGCGAAATTTATAGCAATAGGACTTAATTTTTCTGACCATGCTGCAGAAACTGGAGCTGAAGCACCATCTGAACCAATTGTGTTTATGAAAGCTACTAGCTGTATAAATGGTCCTAACGATGATATTGAAATTGTATCAGGGTCAAAAAAACTTGATTGGGAAGTAGAATTAGGAATAGTTATTGGAAAAGAGACAAAACATATATCTGAAAATCAATCCCAAGATCATATTTTAGGTTATTGTTTAGTAAATGATATAAGTGAACGAGAATGGCAAATAGAAAAAATGGGTCAATGGGTTAAAGGAAAATCTCATGACACTTATGGACCAATTGGACCATACTTAGTAACTAAAGATGAAATTTCGGATGTGAATAATTTGAAAATGAGCCTAGATGTCAATGGTAATAAAATGCAGAGGGGAAATACGAACACTATGATATTTAATGTTGATTATATTGTGTCTTATTTAAGTAAGTACATGTCTTTACAACCTGGTGATATCATAACAACTGGAACTCCTCCTGGAGTAGGTATGGGTATGAAGCCCCAACAGTTTTTAAAAGCTGGTGATACTATGAAATTATCTGTTGAAAACTTAGGTGAGCAAAACTCCAAAGTTGTTGCTCTTTAAATAATTGTGAAAATAACTTCTGTTAAAAGTCATGTGCTCAGATATGAGTTAGATAAAGAACTTGGTTATTCTCAACAATATTATAAGCATAGAACTGCTCACATTGTAGAAGTTAACACTGATGAGGGTATAACAGGGTGGGGAGAGTGCTTTGGACCAGGAAATATTGCACTAGCAAATAAATATATAATTGAAAAAGTTATACAGCCTTTAATTGTTGGAGAAGATCCATTAAATAAAGAACATATTTGGCACAAGGTATACAATCTTTTAAGAGATAGTGGTCAAAAAGGAATGCCTATACAGGCACTATCCGGTATAGATATTTCCTTGTGGGATATTCTTGGAAAAAAAACTAAAGCACCTCTTTATCAACTAATAGGCGGAAAATGTAATGAATATATTCCAGTTTATGGTTATGGGATGATGTTACAAAAAAAAAGTACAGAAGAATTAATCGATTTATTTAAAGAGGAAGCGAAAGAAATTAAGTCTAAAAATTTTAAGGCTATGAAAATGAAAATAGGTATAGGTGCTAAGGAGGATCTGAAATTAGTGCAAGCCGTTAGAGAAAGCATAGGCAAAGATTTCAAGTTAATGGTAGATGCCAACCACGCATATAGTTTAAAAGATGCCATTTATGTGGGTAAAGGGCTAGATGAGCTGGATATATTTTGGTTTGAGGAGCCAGTTGCACCTGAGGATTATGACGGGTACAGACAATTGAGAAATAAAATATCTACAAGTATCGCAGGTGGGGAAGCTGAATTTACAAAATATGGTTGGAATAAATTAATCTCAAACAAATGTATAGATATTGCACAGCCAGAAGTTTGTGGTTTAGGGGGAATTACTGAGTATTTAAAAGTTGTTGCATTAGCTCAAGCAAACTTTATTCCTGTTATAAATCATGTTTGGGGATCAGCTATCAGTATAGCTGTTAATTTACACTTATTAACTTCACAAGCAGATATGCCAGGCGGATTATTTCCTTCCAAATCTATGTTAGAATTTGATACAACAGAAAAAAATATTTTTATTACAGATCTTCCAGATGAAGATTTTTCAATTCTAGACCAGGTAAAGAAAAATAATGGTTTTGCTTCAGTATCAGATAATGTTGGCATAGGCATCAACCCTAATAAAGACTTTATCAAGGAATTTGAAGTACATGAATAAAATCAAAACCTTAGAACCAAAAGTTATTTGGAATAGTAAATGTAAGTTAGGCGAAGGCACATTATGGGTTAAAGAACATAACTCGATATATTTTGTTGATATAAAAAAAAAGAAAATCTGTATCTTAAATATAAAGAATAATAAAAAAAAACAAATTAAAGTAAATAAAGAAATCGGCTTTTTAGCGCATATAAAAAAAAATATATTTATCTTAGGATTACAAGGGGAGATTAGAATTCAAAATCTTAAATCTAAAAAAATCATTAAATCAATATTAATAGAACCAAAGATTAAATTAAATAGAATTAATGATGGCAAAACAGATCCAGCTGGAAATTTATGGTTTGGTACTATGGATAACCTAGAGAGAAAAATTGAAAAAGG
>CABXRS010000009.1 GCA_902514665.1 uncultured Pelagibacteraceae bacterium
CTTAAAATTCTCTTGAAATCTTCACTACTTAGGGCCTCTAGTTCAACTCTTATAGGCAGTCTTCCTTGAAGCTCTGGCAGTAGATCTGAAGGTTTTGCTAGTTGAAATGCACCAGATGCTATGAATAATATATGGTCTGTTTTTATAGGCCCATGTTTTGTATTTACAGTTGTGCCTTCTATCAAAGGCAATAAATCTCTCTGAACACCTTCACGGGATACGTCGCCACCAACTCTATCAGTTCTTGCTGAAATTTTATCAATTTCGTCTAAGAATACTATCCCATTATTTTCAGTTGATAGTTTTGCAGCTTTTATAATCTTATCTTGTTCAATTAATTTGTCTGACTCATCGTTAATTAAGATTTCATGAGACTCTTTGACACTCATTTTTCTTTTCTTTTCTTTAGCTCCCATTGACTTACCAAGCATCTCTCCAATATTAATCATACCAACATTTGCACCAGGCATACCTGGGATTTCGAAAGACGTGCCACTAGAGCCAGTATCACTCACTGAAATCTCTATTTCATTATTATCTAGATCACCGTTTCTAAGTCTTTTTCTGAAACTTTCTCTTGTCGCCATAGTGGCTTTTTTACCAACTAAAGCATCCAAGACTTTTTCCTCGGCAGCTTTTTGAGCTTGAGCAAAAACTTCTTTTCTCTTTTTAACTTTCTCCATTGCAATAGCAATTTCAATTAGATCTCTAACAATTTGTTCTACATCTCTTCCTACATATCCAACTTCAGTAAATCTAGTTGCCTCAACTTTTACAAAAGGTGCTTCAGCTAATTTTGAAAGTCTTCTTGATATTTCAGTTTTTCCAACTCCTGTTGGCCCAATCATTAAAATATTTTTTGGTAAAACTTCATTTTTCATTTCTCCTTTAAGAGCTTGTCTTCGCCATCTATTTCTAAGAGCGACAGCAACTGCCTTTTTGGCTTTGTTTTGTCCAACCACAAATCTATCTAATTCAGAGACAATTTCTCTTGGAGAAAGAGAGCTAACTAATGATGCTTCTTCTTCACTTTTTTTATCTTTTGGAACTAGTGGGGTTACGTTTGAATTTTCCATTATATTTTGTGAACCTTAATATTATCATTTGTGAAAACACAGATTTCCGATGCAACCTTAATCGCCTTTTTTGCAACTTCTTCCGCAGACATATCTGTGTCCATTAAAACTTTTCCTGCAGCTAGAGCATAATTTCCACCCGAACCAATACCAATTACATCACCTTCAGGCTCAAGAACATCACCTGTTCCAGATATTATGTAGCTATTTTCTTTATCTCCTATGGCCATTAATGCCTCTAATCTTCTCAAATATTTATCTGTTCTCCAATCTTTTGCTAATTCAACAGCAGCTCTTGATAAATTACCAGCATGCTTTTCTATTTTTGCTTCCAATCTTTCAAA
This sequence comes from uncultured Pelagibacteraceae bacterium, assembly GCA_902514665.1. GTDB lineage: Bacteria > Pseudomonadota > Alphaproteobacteria > Pelagibacterales > Pelagibacteraceae > Pelagibacter. Next base: position 1,421 of record CABXRS010000009.1, read on the forward strand.
CAAAGTTAATGCATCAGCAGTAGAACCTGCAAAACCAGCGACAACATCTCTTTTTTCAATTTTTCTGACCTTTGACGCAGTGCTTTTTACAACTGTATTTCCCATACTAACCTGGCCATCACCTGCAACTACGACTTCATTATTTTTTCTGACTAGTACAATTGTGGTCATAATGAATAAATGGTAATTATTTTTGATACTTCAAGTACTGATACTGATATTGATATAGTAGGATTATGTATGTATACCTCTAAAATATATGGCTAGAAAAGGAAAAGTATCTCGAAAAACAAAAGAAACCAGCATCAGTGTTGAAGTCAATATTGATGGCAAGGGTCAGTACAAAATTGATACTGGAATTGGTTTCTTAGATCATATGTTGGAGCAATTATCAAAACACTCCCTTATTGATTTAAAAGTTAAAGCAAAAGGAGACACACATATCGATCTTCACCACACTACTGAAGACACAGGTATTGCAATCGGTGAAGCTTTAAAAAAAGCTGCCAAAAAATTTGTTGGTATCAAACGTTATGCTCATAGAGTTATTCCAATGGATGAAACTTTAACTAGAGTTGCGTTAGATGTTTCAAATAGACCTTATTTGATTTGGAAAGTGAAATTGAAAGTTGAAAAACTTGGTGAAATGGATACAGAATTATTCAAAGAATGGTTTCAAGCTTTTTCTCAATCTGCAGGTATTACTTTACATGTTGAAAATATTTATGGAGATAACAGTCACCATATTATTGAGTCTTGTTATAAAGGCTTAGCGAGATCTTTAAGAGATGCTTTGGAGATGGATCCTAGAAATAAAAAAAGCATTCCATCAACTAAAGGCTCATTATAAGTTTAATGAATGTCACAATTGTTGATTATAATTCAGGCAATATAAGCTCGGTAATAAATTCTTTTAAGGAAGCTGCAAAAGATAAGGTAAGTATCGAGGTAACTTCTGATTTAAACAAGATTAGGACTAGTGATAAAGTTGTACTGCCAGGGCAGGGTTCGTTTAAAAGTTGTGTTGAAGCTCTAAACAGTATCAATGGATTGGTTGATACTTTGAATGAATTTGCCATAACAAATAAAAAGCCACTTCTTGGAATTTGTGTTGGATTACAAATGTTTGCAGATATTGGTTATGAGGAAACCGAGACTAAAGGTTTAGGTTGGATATCTGGGAAGGTGTATAAAATAGATAGCCAAAATGGTAAATTTAAACTTCCACATATTGGTTGGAACGAATTAAATATTATTAAAGAAAGTAAGATTTTTAAAGGTATAAAAAATAATTCGCATATGTATTTTGTGCACAGTTATGAACTCATCCCTGAAGACAGAAGTGTAGTATCAGCTACAACTGAGTATTCATCAAATATTGTTTGTTCAATAGAAAAAGAAAACATATTTGGAACCCAATTCCATCCCGAGAAAAGTGACAAAATTGGTCTTAAAATAATTGACAACTTTATTAATCTTTAAATGAAATATCTTGTATGTATCATGCTATTTTTTTTCTACGCCTGTCAAAGTACAAACGTGACTGAGGATATAAAAAAAAATAAAAATATTTAAATGAAGGTAAAAACTGAACCAAGCATTAAAATAAAAAAATGAAAATATTTCCAGCTATAGACATCAAAGATAAAAAGTGTGTTAGGTTAATTAAAGGAGATTTCGATAATAAAACTGAATATGAAATGTCTCCAATGGAGCAAGCCGGCAAATATAAAGAGTATGGTTTTAAAAATTTACATATGGTAGATCTAGATGGAGCTTTAACTGGTGAAACCGTAAATTTAAATATTATCCAAGAAATAGTTAAGAAATTTGATTTAAAAATTGAAGTAGGGGGTGGGGTTAGAAGTATTGATAGTATTAAAAAATACGCTGATGTTGGTGTTGAAAAAGTGATTTTAGGTAGTGCCGCTATAAAGGATAAAAACTTTTTGAAGGAAGCTTGTGAAAAATTTCCAAATCAAATTGCCTTAAGTTTAGATGCTAAAAATGGATACTTATCTGTGTCTGGCTGGAAAGAAAATTCTAATCAATTAACTTTAGATTTTTTAAAAGAGGTTAATGATTTCGGTGTAAGCAGATTGATTTATACTGACATTAATCAGGATGGAATGAAACAAGGACCAAATTTTGTGGAAACTTATAAAGTTGCTGACACTTCTACTTGTCCAGTCATAATATCTGGTGGTGTCTCTTCGATTGACGATATTAAAAAGGCCAAAGAATTAAATAACAAAAATATTGAAGGTATTATAGTCGGAAAAGCCATATACGATGGTGATATTAATTTAGACGAACTAGTTAAGGAATTAGATGCTTAAAAATAGAATAATACCTTGTTTGGATGTTAAAAACGGTCGTGTAGTGAAGGGTATTAACTTTGTAGACTTAAAGGATGCAGGAGATCCTGTTGAGCAAGCCAAGATTTACTCTAATGGTGGTGCAGATGAAATTTGTTTTTTAGATATAACTGCCTCAAATGAAAATAGAGATACTATTTATGAAGTTGTTGATAAAACTTCTAAGAAATGTTTTGTACCATTAACGGTTGGAGGTGGTGTAAGAAGTGTTGAAGATATTAATAAACTACTTAATTGTGGAGCAGATAAAGTATCAATTAATACTGCTGCAGTTCAAAATGTTAAAGTAGTTGAGGACAGTTCAAGAAAGTTTGGCTCACAATGTATTGTGGTTGCAATTGATGCAAAGAGAAACAATGATGGATGGGAAATTTTTACTCATGGGGGAAGAAATCCAACAGGAATAAATGCATTGGAATTTGCTTCTAAAATGGAGAAGTGTGGAGCTGGAGAGCTTTTAGTTACCTCTATGGACAAAGATGGAACTCAGTCAGGATATGATATTGAGTTAATGCAAAAAATATCGTCAAGGGTGAATATTCCTGTGATTGCATCTGGTGGAGTTGGAACTTTAGATCACTTGGTTGAAGGAATAAAATCAGGTGCAAGCGCTGTTTTAGCTGCATCTATATTTCACTATGGTACTTATTCAATTAATGAGGCTAAGCAATATTTGGCTTCAAAAGATATACCTGTTAGGATTTGATATGTTAAAAATTTTAGAAGATCTTGTGATCCTTGCACGAGAACGTAGAAGTAATCCTGTTGAAGGCTCATACACTAATAGACTTTTAGAAGATAAATCTTTAGCGAGAGAAAAAGTTTTAGAAGAGATTAATGAGTTAATTGAAGCTGTAGAACAAAATACAAATAAAATTCATGAAGCTGCAGATGTTCTTTATCACCTAATTATTTATCTTGAAAAAAATGGAATACATATTGAAGAGGTGATGAAAGAATTGGATAGTAGAAAAAAATAAAAAAATGGCCTACGATGACAGTAATATTTTTGCTAAAATTTTAAGAGGGGAGATACCTTGTAATAAGATTTATGAGGATGAGTTTATCTTATCCTTTCATGATATTAATCCACAAAAAAAAATTCATGCCTTAGTAATTCCAAAAGGCAAATACATTGATTTAGATGATTTTAGTTTAAATGCTTCATCCGAAGAAATGGTAGGTTTGCTGAGGGGTATAAATATAGTTGCAAAAAAACTTGGAATATCAACAGAAGTAGGCAAAGGCTATAGAGCTTTAACTAATATCAATGATCATGGTGGTCAAGAGGTTCCTCATTTACATTTCCATCTTTTTGGAGGTGAAAGAGTTGGAAAAATGGTTGAGTGACACAAGAAGTAAAAAGAAATTATCTAGAAATAAATTCTCTTGAAGATCTCAATGAAGGATGTACCCCGAATTGTGATTATTCTCTTAACTTATTAGATCCAACTGACTTCCAGCTAAACAAATTTTTTTATAAAAGTATTGGAAATAAACACAAATGGGTGGATAGATTAATTTGGAGTGAGGAGAAGTGGATAGATTATGTTTCAAATGAAAATGTTAAAACATACGTTTTAAAATACAAAGATGATCTAGTAGGCTTTTTTGAATTAATTCATCATCACAAGAATAAAGAAATTGAAATAGCTTATTTGGGTATATTAGAAGAATATCACAATAAAAAACTAGGATCATATTTATTATCTGAAGCTATAAAAGAATCCTTCAAAAAAAACATTAACCGTGTTTGGGTCCATACTTGTACTTTGGATCATAAAAATGCTTTAAAAAATTATTTAACAAGAGGGATGAAAATATTTAAAACTGAAATTATAAATATTTAATTTTGGCTTGGTAATTTAAATATATCATTTGTTATCACTCTATTTTTACGTATTGAAGATATAAATGTTATATTAAAATTTTGGTATACATCCGTGTTTTGCCATCCAATTAAGTCAAAAGTTTTTTTATTAAAGAAAATATTAATTTCGATATCCTTTTCAATAATTGTATAATTGATTAAAGATCCGTCTACAATTCTTTCTTTCGAGTTATTGATTTTACTAATTAAAAAATTTTTATCTAAAATAAAATTGAGTGGGGTTTTTTCAAGTGGATATCTATAATAACTTGTTATAGTTTTAACAACTAACGATTTTCCATTTGATACTAAAATTTTATTATTACTTCTTGCATATTCGCAAAATATTTTTTTAGGGTATTTTATAGTACAATTTCCATTTTCAATATTTCCATTAATATTTTGTTCAAATTTAAAGTCTAGATTTTTTATACCCTTTAAATTCTCAATTATTTTTTCTTTATTACTTGCTTTAACATTAGTAATTAAAGCTAAATAAAGTATGATAACAATATATCTAAACATTAAAGAACGTCTCTTTTACCAACATGATTAGCTTTGCTGACTACGCCGTTTGCTTCCATCATGTCAATAATTCTTGCAGCTCTATTATATCCTATTTGAAGTTTTCTCTGTAAAAAAGATGTGGAAGCTTTACCTTCTGATCTAATTATTTCTAAAGCTTGCTGGTATAGCTCATCTTTATCACTTTGATTAGGACTATCACCAATTTCTTTTTCATCTGCAAAATTTAATATTTCATCAACATAATCTGGTTCTGCTTGTGATCTTAAAAAGCTGTTAATTTTTTCTATTTCATTATCTGAGACAAAAGGTGCATGAATTCTGACTATCCGATTAGCAGAAGACATGTAAAGCATATCTCCTTTACCCAATAATTGTTCTGCTCCCTGTTCACCTAGGATTGTACGACTGTCTATTTTAGAAGTAACCTGAAATGATATTCTTGTTGGAAAATTTGCTTTAATAGTTCCAGTAATTACATCAACGCTTGGTCTTTGGGTCGCCATAATAATATGAATTCCAGCAGCTCTTGCCATTTGTGAAAGTTTTTGAATATAATTTTCAATTTCCTTACCTGCCACCAACATTAAGTCAGACATTTCATCTACCACTACAACAATATAAGGCATTGGAAGCTTATGTTTTGAGTTGTATCCATCTATATTTCTTACACCTTCTTTGGTCATTAGCCTGTATCTGCTTTCCATTTCTTTAACTACCCACCCAAGTACAGATGCAGCTTTTTTTGCTTCAGTTATTACTGGACATAATAAATGCGGAATGCCCTCGTATGTTGATAGTTCAAGCATTTTTGGATCAATTAATATGAATTTGCATTTATCAGGAGTGTGTCGATAAAGTAGAGACAGTATGATTGTATTGATACAAACTGATTTTCCTGATCCAGTAGTCCCAGCAATTAGTAAGTGAGGCATTGAAAACAAGTCTCCAACAATAGGTTTACCTGATATACTTTTACCAAGTGCTATAGGCAATTTTATCTCCTTCTTTTTAAAATCTTTAGTGTTTAATATCTCACTTAGATAAACATTTTCTCTTGAGTTGTTTGGTAGTTCTATCCCAATTGTATTACTACCTGGTATGGTTGCTATTCTTGCAGACTCTGAGCTTGTATTTCGAGCAATATCATCTGATAAATTAATTATTTTAGAAACTTTAACTCCTGCTGCTGGTTCAAATTCATTAAGAGTTACCACTGGACCATGACTTACTTCTTTTATTTTACCATTCACACCAAAGTCCAATAGAATTTTTTCTAAAAATTCTGAATTATGGGATTCGCTTTGATCAAAATTTTCTCTTTCTTTTTTGGTTGGAACTTTCAATAAATCAAAACTTGGAAGTTTAAATTTTATTTTATCACTAATTTTATTTTCAGCTTTTATAAAGGGAAGATCTTCTTGGATAAGGTTTTTTATTTCATCTTGAGGAATATATTCGTTTATAACTTCATTTTTATTAGTGTAATTTCTTTCTTCTTTCTTAAAAAAGAAATTCAAAATTTTTATACATGAATTATAAAACTTTATTGGATTAAAATTTACACTAATTAAGAATATTAAGAATATTAAAAATATTAATACGTAAAATGAAATTATTTTATTAATTTCAACTAATGAAATTAAAAAAGTTTGGTTAAAATAATTTCCAACAAAACCACCATTACCATTTATGTAAAGTGTAAAAGCATCAGAATAAAAATAGCTAAAAAAAAGAGACCCAAATATACAATAAATTATGGTAAAGAATACGTTTTCTAAAAATAGAAAAAATTCTTTAAGTCTAAATATATTAATGCCAGTCAAGATCAGTGTTAAAGATATTAAATAAGAAATCAGCCCTACTGATTGAAAAAATAAATCTGAAATAAAGCTACCATAGAAACCTAACAAATTTCTAATTTCTGTATTTTCTGGAAATATGAAGTTTGGATCTTCTGGAGAATACGTAATCAGTGAAATAAGTAATAAGGTCCCTGATGTAAAAACAATAATGCCAAATATCTCTGCCACACGTTTTATTGTGAAATTAAGTAATAAATTAGCTGTTTTCTTAATATCCATATATGAATCAATTTAATCACTTTGTATCATCTAATTTTTATTGTTAAAATTAAAAATAATATGAGAGTTTGTATAATAGGCGCTGGCTTATCGAGTTATACTTTAGCAAAAGCTTTAGTAAATCAAAACATACATGTAGATATTGTATCACAAAAAAAATTTAATTTATTAGACAAGTCAAGAACAATCGGCATTTCCAAAAGCAATATTGATTTTTTTAATAATTCAATAATTAATCTAGATAAGATTTCTTGGAAGTTAAAAAAAATAGAAATATTCACTGATAATTTAACTAAAGAAAAATTAATTAATTTTGAAAATAATAAAACTGAGCTTTTTTCTATAGTAAAGAATTATAAACTTTATGAGCTTTTAAAAAAAAGTTTATCTAAAAGTAAATATTTCAAAAAAATTAATTTCAAAAAAAAATTTGATCTCATAAAAAATTACAACCTTGTGATTAATACAGATCATTCTAATTATATAACTAAAAAATATTTTGATAAAAATATTATTAAGAAGTACAATGCTTTAGCATACACTACAATTATTCATCATCAAAAAATTCAAAACGATGTAGCCATTCAAATTTTTACTAAGAGAGGTCCGTTAGCTTTTTTACCAATCTCTAATAGTGAGACATCGGTAGTTTATTCATTACATAAATTAAATAGAGAGAAAGATAGTCATATCATAGATTTAATAAACAAATACAATTTTAAATACAAAATTAAAAATTTAAATCAAATAAAGTCCTTTGAACTTAAAAGTTTAAGTTTAAGATCTTATTTTCATAATAACATTTTAGCATTTGGCGATTTATTGCACAGAGTTCACCCGCTTGCTGGCCAGGGTTTTAATATGACTATAAGAGATATTCAAATACTTTTGAATATTATAGAGAATAAAAAAAATTTGGGATTAGCTTTAGATAGTTCTGTAAATTTAGAATTAGAAAAAAAAATAAAACATAAAAATTTTATTTTCTCAAATGGAATTGATTTAATTCATGAATTTTTTAATCTTGAGAGAAAAATGAATACTAATATTTTAAGCAGATCTGTTCAATTAGTTGTGAAAAATCAATCAATTAATAGACTATTTACAAAAATTGCGGATAAGGGAGTTACACTCTAACTTTATTGCACTGTAGTATTGTCATAAATATCATAAGTGTAGGTGCTTAATATTTGAGATATTTTATTCTTCCTAACATCTAAGTTTTTAGACTCCAATAGCATTTGCTTTTCCTCTAGAGAAAAAGGGGAGGCCATTGCTAACGCATTTATTGTTTCATCAATACTTTGCTTTTCAAGCGCTTTCCAATTAATCACGAAACCTTTCTTTTCAAAAAGTGATTTTAAATCTTTGAAAATAAGCTCAAGATCAGTGAATTTTAAATCTTCTTTTACATTTTCTAAGTCTTGAGAAAAATTTTTATAATTAACTTCTAATACTCTGTATTTATTATCAGTTTTTATCTCTCTCACTTTTACAAATCTTATTAATCCTTTTAATTCGATTAAAAATCTTCCATCTTCGGTTTCTTTAAAACTAGTAATTTTTCCTAAACAACCAACTTCGTGTAACTCAGGGACAGCATTAGAAATTGACGCTTTAGGTTGTATCATCCCTATCATTTTATTTGTTTTCATACTGTCGTTAATCATATCTATGTAACGCGGTTCAAATATATTTAAGGGAACAGTAGTTTTAGGAAAAATTATAAAATTGCTTAAAGGGAAAATTGGTAATTCTGATGGTAAATTATTCATATTTTTATTTATTTAAATTATTAATGTTAACTATAATATATTTTTAAAAAAATTTTAAATGATAATTTGGATTGCTTCTTATCCTAAAAGTGGAAATACATGGCTTAGATCTTTAATATCTTCTTATTATTTCTCAGAAGATGGCCTTTTTAATCAAAATTCGCTCCCATTCATTCAACAATTTCCCCAGAAAAAGTATTTTAAAAGTTTTAATTACAACCCTAAAATTATAACTGATACAGCTAAATTTTGGATTTCAGCGCAGAAAATAATTAATATGGATAAAAAAATTAAATTTTTTAAAACTCATAACGTTTTGGGTTCAGTTAATAATAGTAAATTTACTGACAAAAAAAATACATTAGGATGTATTTATGTAGTTCGAGATCCAAGAAATATAATTACCTCATTACAAAATCACTACGAAATGACAAAAGAAGAGTCTTTAAATTTTATGTTAAATGAAAATAAATTTATTTATGATTACAGTATTAAGGATGATTATAGTAATTTCCAGTTTATTAGTTCATGGGAAAAAAATTATCAATCATGGTTAAATCAAAAAAATTTTTCAGTCATGATGATAAAATATGAAGATTTAATCAAAGACACGCTTGAGACATTTAAGAAGGTAATAAAGTTTATTGAGTTTATTACAAAATCACAAAAGGCCTATAATGAAGAAAAAGCTAAAATCTCAATCCAATCCACAACTTTTGAAAAAATGAAACAAATAGAGAGAAAAGATGGTTTCATCGAATCAATCTTTTCTAAAAATGAGTCCCAAAAAATTCCTTTTTTTCATTTAGGACCCAAAAATAATTGGAAAAATATTTTTGATGAAATTTATCAAAAAAAATTAAATCTTACCTTTAAACAAAATCTTAAAGAATTAAATTATCTGTGAATTAAAATATTTGTTATTGCATTTCTACAAACCGCTATCTATAATGTTTTATTTGAACAAGCGGGCATAGCTCAGTGGTAGAGCGTCTCGTTGCCAACGAGAAGGTCGAGGGTTCGACCCCCTTTGCCCGCTCCAAAAATTAGAGAATTATGAGTGATTTATTAAATAAAAAATGTATGCCATGTGAAGGTGGAGTATTACCTTTTGATGTATCAGAAATTCATAAATATCAAAAAAAAGTTGATGGATGGGATATCACAAAAGGTAAAGATGAAATATTTTTTTTATCAAAAAAATTCAAATTTGAAAATTTTTTAAAAAGTCAAGATTTTGTTAATGAAGTTGGAAAGATTTCTGAGCAAGAGGGTCACCATCCTGATATTTCATTTGGCTGGGGTTATGCAGAAATAAAAGTCACTACTCATGCAATTAAGGGTCTTTCAGAAAATGATTTTATTTTAGCTGCAAAAATAGATAAAATAACTAATGCCTAAAATGTCTAGTCCTGGAAAAAACTAAAACTGTATCAGTTTCATTTGCAAATTTGATTATTTCTTTGTCTCTCATCGATCCCGACGGCTGGATCACTGCTTGAACTCCTGACTGAACTAATTTTTCAATACCATCTACAAATGGAAAAAATGCATCTGAAGCTGCAACTAAATTTTCATTTATATTTGTAAATTTTTTCATTTTATCAATTGCTATTTTGCAGCTATCTAATCGGCTCGGTTGCCCAGAGCCAATACCAGCTGTTGTCTCATTTGCAGCAAGAACAATCGCGTTAGATTTAACGTATCTGCAAACATTAAATGCAAAAATTAGATTTTTTATTTCTTTCGAAGTTGGTTTTCTTTTTGATACAATTTTAAAATCTTTAAAGGTAAATTTTTTAGTATCTTCTGATTGAATTAATATTTCATTATTAACAGACAGATATTTTAAACCATCATTAACTTTGTAATTAGAAGCGTCTATCAGTCTTAAGTTTTTCTTTTTCTTTAATATTTTTAAAGCTTTGATATCAAAGTTATTGGCGATAATTACTTCAAGAAATATTTTACTTAATTCAAGAGCTAAAACTTTTGTTATTTTAAAATTACAAGAAACTATTCCTCCAAAGGCACTAACAGGGTCACAAGCAAATGCAGATTTATAGCTTTCAAGATGGTTTTTTTTAATCGAAACTCCACAAGGATTGGCATGTTTAACTATTACAGTTCCAGTATTTTTTGGAAGCGATTTTGAAATCGTTAATGCTGCAAAAATGTCATTATAATTATTATAACTAAGTTTTTTTCCATGAATTTGATTGATTTCCATTTCTGATTCTCTTGAATAAATCGCACTTTCTTGGTGAGGATTTTCACCATACCTGAGCGTTTCAATTAAGTTTCCATACAACACTTTTTTTTTTGTAAAGTTTGAATGAGTTATTTTACTTAAATAATCTGAAATTACTGAATCATAATAGGCTGTTTCAGTAAAAGCAATCTTTGATAGTTTTTCTCTAAAGTTTAGGGATGTAGATCCTTTAAATTTATTTAGTTCATTTATTAATTCAGGGTATTGTTCAGACGAAGTGATAACTGATACATCCTTATAATTTTTTGCTGCAGATCTGACCATAGCAGGACCCCCTACATCAATATTTTCAATTATTTTGCTGTGATTAGTTGTTTTTCTTAATGTTCTTTCGAATGGATAAAAATTGACTACGACTAAATCTATATTTTCAAAATTATTAACTTTTAAATCTTTCAGGTGTAATTTATTACCTCTTTTGTTTAAAATTCCAGCATGTATCTTTGGATGAAGAGTTTTTACTCTTCCTTCTAAAATTTCTGATGAATTTGTAAATTCTGAAACTTCAATACAATTATATTTTAATTTTTTTATTTCTTTAAAAGTACCACCTGAACTTATAATTTTTATTTTGTTTTTTTTTAATATATTTAAAAGTGGTTTAAGATTTCTTTTATCTGAGACAGAAATAAGAGCTGTTTTTATTTTTTTCATTATAATTTGACTATTTCCCATTTTATAATTTGCTCATTTTCTTTATTCATTCCAGAAATAAAAATATTTTGATTATCTTTGTATGAATTTTTATTACCGAAATATAGACTATTATCAATGTTTATCTTAAAATTATCACAACTGAATTTCCAACCTTCATCTTCTAATTCTATAAGTATAGATTTATTATCTTGAGTTTTCATTACTTTTACATTTGGATCTAGATGAAATCTAATATCAAATTTAATCTCATAGTTTGGGTTTTTTCTCAATATTTTATCATGACCAACGAACCTGCTTTGCTTTGTATAAAATTCAATCTCTCTTTCATGAATTGTTCCAAATTTTTTTAAATATCCATCGTGAGATCCTGTAATTTTCCAATAGTCTTTTTCAAATATGATATTTTTTTTTAATACTTTAAGTCCTTTTTCAACAACAATATTGTTATTAATTTTTTTGGAAGAGCATGAAGAAAAATCTTCTATGATCAAGGCGCTATGAAGAGCCGTGCTTTTAGAAAGTTTGTTTAATTTATTTTTTTTATTAGAGAAATATCCAGCATTAGTTATCAATTTTTTTTGATTTGAAAATACTTCAAAAGATAGAGCTCCATATTGATAATCTATTGAAAAATTCATGCTCGGACTTGAGCCAATATCCATTGCTAAAATGACTTTTTTATTTTTAAGAATGGCATATCCACCAAGCTCATTTACTTCATTTTTAAAAGTGTAACTAAATCTTTTCAAATATTGATCAAAATCATTATTTTCTGAATGATAATTTCCGTTAAAGAAAACATCGGTGCCAACGTTTTTCCAAATAAATGCGTAACTTGATCCTAAATAAAATATTGTTTCGTCTATATATTCTGGGATAACATTTTGAGATTCTTTGAACCATTCCCTTATAATAATGAAATATTTAAGATAGAAGACTAATTGCCTAATATTTCTTGATTTAGTAAATCCCTGATTATCAATTGAGGATTTAATTATATTTTTTAAAATACTCAATCCACTTTCAACGTAGTTTTTTTGGTTTTTATAAGCCAATCCAGTTAAAATTATTGCTGAGCATCCTATCAATTTATTTTCAAATTCATTTGAGGATTTAATTTCATTTAATAAATGATTAGTTTGTTTTTGAATCATGTGATCAAACATTAAACGATATTCTTTATCACTACCTTGATAGGTAAGCTGATGATTAGATAACCAAGCAATAATTCTTTTAGAAGTTATATCAAATTCCCAACTATCTTTGTTATATTTACCATTATCTTTTAACCAATTTTTTATGACTGTTTGTGTAGTTTCTTTAGATGACTTTAAATCCAGGCTAAAAAACCAAAAAAAATTATTTAATTTTTCATAATCTTTAGCACCTATTTTATTTTGCCAAATAGAATCAACTGCAAAGTCTTCAATACGGTACTTTTTTTTTTGATATTTTATAATTGAAGATAGAAGGTGAGGACTTGGTTTATATTGAAAATTATTATCAAATGTTTTTGAAATTTTTTTTTCGTAAAATTTGGAATTTTTATAAATTTTTTTAAAATTATTCTTTAAACTAAAATAAAATTGGCCTAAGAAACCTAAGGAATTTGTGCTAATCATTAACTTATTTTAGTTTTAATAAATCAATATTTTTTTTTATATCTCCATCATTACTTTTGAATACAGTGGTGCCTGAAACAAGAATATTTGCTCCAGCATCAATAGCAATTTTACAATTTTCAAAATTAATTCCACCATCTATCTCAATATCAAAGTTTAATTTCTTTTCTTGCTGAATTTTTTTAAGTTGTTTAATTTTATCTAGAACTTCTGGCATAAATTTTTGACCACCAAATCCTGGATTTACACTCATGATTAAAACTAAATCTATTTGATCTAGAAATTCATTAATTAATTCAATTTTTGACTCTGGATTTAGAGAAACCCCAACTTTTTTTTTTAAATTTTTAATTGTTTTAATTGACTCTCTTAAATTCTGAGTAGCTTCCGGATGAATTGTGATGATATCTGCCCCTGCATCTGAGTATGCTTTTATGTATTTATGCACTGGTGAAATCATCAAGTGTACATCAAATTTTAATGAACAGTGTTTTCTTAGAGCTTTAATAACTGGAGGACCAATAGTTAAATTTGGAACAAAGTGACCATCCATGACGTCTACATGGATCATATCTGCACCACCTTCCTCCAATCTTTTAATTTCATTTCCTAATTGACTAAAATCGGCAGATAAAATTGAGGGTGAAATTTGTATATTTTTCATTGATAACAAGAGTTACTAGTATCAATTTTTAAAATTTAATTGAATTAAAAAATTGATAAATTTGTCTCGATATTTCACTTTCGAGAGGAAATGACAGCATACCCATAACAGAATAGCCCAAGATCCAAGGCATTAAATAAAACCTAATCATATAAAAGAACCAAGCCACATATAAGGGCACAAGAGGACCTATAATAAATGACGGGGTAATAGGTTTAAATAGTTTGATTAAAGGATTTGTATACTTAACAAATACTCTCATAAAAAAGAATTGAGAATCTTCTCTTTGAAAGATGTTCATTGCAACCCGACCGATTAATGTCCACATGATTATGCCAAAGAAATAATCAATAAAATATATGAACGGATGAAAATTTGCTGACATTTAAGATTTATATTTGAAAAAGAAATCAAAGAAAAGGGGCGAAATTAATCGCCCCTTATAAAGTTTATTTACTGTTTTCCAAGAATTGTTTTACCACTTGGTACACGTACTTCATCAACCATTTTTTGAGTTGCTTTGTCTGGCTCTTGAGTCATTAAACTCACAACCACCATCGCAACTAAACTAACAGCTGATCCGAAGATACCAAATGTTAATTGTGTAATTCCTAGGAATCCACTTCCACCAGTTCGTACCCAAACTAAGTACCAAGTACCAGCAGCTAGACCTCCTAACATACCAGCAACAGCACCTTGTCTGTTAGCTCTCTTCCACCATACACCAAGTACAAGTGGGAAGAACAATCCAGACATCGCAAAGTCAAATGCCCAGATAACCGAACCTAAGATACCTTGGATCTCCATTGCCGCAATAGTTGCTCCAGCAAAACCAATTACTACAAGTAATACCCTTGCAACAACTAGTCGTTTTGCAGTTTCCGCTTTTGGATCAATGATCTTATAGTAAACATCATGTGATATAGCGTTTGCAATTGCTAAGATCAAACCATCGGCTGTTGACATGGCAGCTGCCATACCTCCAGCAGCAACTAGACCTGAGATTACGTAAGGTAATCCAGCTATCTCTGGTGTTGCTAATACAACGGCTTTACCACCCATGAAGAACTCGTTTAATTCAACAGTTCCATTTCCGTTAAAGTCGCTTATAAACATCAGATTTGCTGAGTTCCAGTTTTGATACCAATCTATCGCTTGAACTTCTGCTACTGATTTACCGATAATACCGGTTGATAATGTCGGATCGATCAATGACAACTTAGATAGTGTAGCTAACATTGGAGCAGAAGAATAAAGTAGGAAGATAAAGAATAGTGACCAACCTACTGATTTTCTAGCTGCTTTAACACTTGGAGTAGTAAAGTATCTCATCATCACGTGTGGTAATGATGCTGTTCCCATCATCATCGCCAATGCTAATGAAATAAATGCCCAAGGTGTTGCGTTAACTGCAGAGTGAGCTTTAGTTATTCCTGCTAAGCCTTTAGGTACCGTTGCTAGATCAGCAGCAGAGTTTTTAACAAACCCAAACTGAGATTCTAACTCACCAATTCTAGCTACTTCATCAGCTAACATAAAGTGCGGGAAGAAACCTGCACCCATTTTGTTACTGATCCAGAATACTGGAAGCAAGTAAGCTATAATTAGTACTATATATTGTGCAACTTGTGTCCAAGTTACCCCTCTCATACCACCTAACATTGAACATAATAAAATACTTATTAGTCCAATATAAACCGCGTATTGGAATGGGATATCAAGTGCAACAGATGCAATAGTACCTGTAGCGTTAATTTGTGCTGTTACATAAGTAAATGAAGCAACGGTTAAAACCACTACTGCACTAAACCTAGCTAAATTACCACCGTATCTTGTACCTATGAAATCTGGAACTGTATAACAGCCAAATTTTCTTAAGTATGGTGCTAATAAAGATGCAACTAACACGTAACCACCAGTCCAGCCTACAAGTAGAGCCATATAGCCGTAACCTTTAAAGTAAATACCTCCAGCCATTGCAACGAATGAAGCACCAGACATCCAGTCTGCTGCCGTGGCCATTCCGTTGAATACTGTTGGTACCTGTCTTCCAGCTACGTAATATGCATCCGCTTGAGCTGTTCTTGATAGCCAACCGATTAATGCATAGATGAATACAGTAAATGCAACAAAAGCGATACCAATCGCCTTCGCAGTCATACCCATCTGTTCTGCAATTGCCATAATAATTATGAAACCTATAAACCCTCCGGTATAGATCCCATAAACTCTTGGCAAGTTATCAATGAAATTAGTACTTTTCATTATTCATCCTCTCTTTCGCTAAAGCCGAACTCTTCGTCGATCTTTTCTTGTCTATTCGCAAACCAGAAAATAAGGATTACGAATGCTCCAAGAGATCCCTGACATGTAAACCAATATGTCCACGGATAACCGAAAGGTCCTGTGACCTCGTTCATTTCAGCTCCAAAAAGGAAGATGCCAATTGAGAATACAAACCAGATTGCTAACGTAATCATCAGCAAACCTCTGGATTTCTCCCAATGTTTTTCTTGATTTGACATTTTTACCTCTCTATTTAGTTATAACTGGCAAAACCATAACCATTATAAGGCTTTTGAAAAGACCTAAATTTAACCATAATAGGTACTTATTTACTGACTTTTTTAAGGTATAAATGCCACATACTGGGCAAATCATGGCAAAATATAAGCTAACTTGGAAAGATCTAACAACAACGGATTTTAAAACATATTTGTTCGCAATGTTCAAAGCGTTCATTCCTAAAAAAAAAATTAAAAATTTAGATGAACTCGAAGTATTCATTCAAACTAAATCTGCATGGGTTACGCAAGTAACTTTATATAATTATTTAAAAACTCGGATGGGAACAAGATATGTCCTCCATTTTGATAATGATGAGTTCATGGGGTCTGTCAATCTTGCTAAATGGAATATTTATTCTGTAGCACTTCAAGATTTATCTCTTTTTACATTCTCTTATTTAAAAGTGAATTTTAATTTTCAAGACACCGATAAGGCGAAAGAGATTTTTAATAAAATATTAGACGATGAAATTTCAAATAAAATGCCACTAGATATTGTTGACCAAGCTAGAATAGATTTTGACAACAGATTTCAAAATACTAATTGGGATACTTATTATACAGACCTTCCATTTAATCCAAGTGCACTCTCTTTGTACAAATGGGCGCCAATCGCTGAAGAATTAAAATCCTTAGATCGTAAAATTGTCTTAAACTCTATGATATTAAAGTGGGATGTTATCAAACAAGAATTTCAAAACTTAATTCAGTTTTAAATATTTTTTCTATTATCAACTAAACTATCAACAACGCTTGGATCAGCCAAAGTCGTAGTATCACCTAATTGTCCATGTTCGTTTGCAGCGATCTTTCTTAAAATTCTTCTCATTATTTTACCCGATCTAGTTTTTGGAAGACCTGGAGTAAAATGTATAAAGTCTGGAGTTGCAAGTGGACCAATTTGCTTTCTAACCCAAAGTTTTAAATCTCTTTCAAGATCTCCAGTTTCAGTTTCACCTGCATTTAAAGTGACGTAACAATATAGACCGTTTCCTTTAATATCATGTGGGTAACCAACTACTGCTGCTTCAGCAACTTTTGGATGAGCAACAAATGCACTTTCGATTTCAGCAGTACCTAAATTATGTCCAGATACAATAATTACATCATCAACTCGTCCAGTGATCCAGTAATATCCATCTTTATCTCTTCTACATCCATCACCAGTAAAATATTTCCCGTTGAACTGAGAAAAATATGTGTCGATAAATCTTTTATGGTCTCCATAAACAGTTCTCATTTGACCTGGCCATGATTGAGCAATACAAAGTCTTCCTTCTCCGGCGCCTTTTATCTCTTTTCCGTTTTTATCTACAATGACAGGTTTTATTCCATAAAAAGGTTTTGTCGCTGAACCAGGTTTTAACGGAATGGCTCCTGTTTGAGGAGCTATCAGGATTCCTCCTGTTTCAGTTTGCCACCAAGTATCTACAATTGGGCTCCTAGAGTCCCCAACTGTTTTGTAATACCACATCCAAGCCTCAGGATTAATTGGTTCACCAACAGTACCAAGTAATTTTAGTGACTTTCTAGAAGTTTTCTTAACTGGTTTATCACCTTCACGCATTAAAGCTCTAATTGCCGTGGGAGCAGTGTAGAAAATATTAACTTTATATTTATCAACGATCTGCCACCATCTCGAAGTGTCAGGATAATTAGGAATTCCCTCAAACATTATTGTTGTTGCACCATTAGCAAGAGGTCCATAGACGATATAACTATGCCCAGTTACCCATCCAATATCAGCAGTACACCAATAAATATCTTTTGGTTTATAGTTAAAAATGTATTGATGTGTCATTGATGCATAAACCATATATCCACCAGTAGTATGAAGAACTCCTTTTGGTTTACCAGTTGAACCTGAAGTATATAAAATAAATAAAGGATCCTCCGCATTCATTTCTTCTGGCTCACAATGACTTGGAACATCTTTTATTAGATCATGATACCAAACATCTCTTTGTTCATTCCAATTGATGTAATTTCCAGTTCGTTTAACAACAATACATTTTTTTACATTAGGACAACTTGTTAGAGCCTCGTCTGTTGTATATTTTAAAGGAATAGTTTTTCCACCTCTAACACCTTCATCAGCAGTAATTATATATTCAGACTCACAATCATTTACTCTACCTGAAATCGACTCTGCAGAAAAACCACCAAATATTATTGAATGAACGGCACCAATTCTGACACATGCTAACATTAAAATTGCAAGCTCTGGTATCATGGTCAAATAAATTGTAACTCTATCACCTTTTTTAATTCCAAGTTTTTTTAGACCATTCGCAGCCTTTGAAACTTTTTGGTATAATTGTTTGTAGGTTATTTTCTGACTATCTTTCGGATCATCACCAACCCAAATAATTGCAGTTTTATCTTTTTTGTCTTTTAAATGTCTATCGATACAATTTGCAGAAGCATTTAAAGTTCCATCTTGATACCATTTAATTTTTACTTCTTTATTACTGTATTTAACATCTTTGATTTTTTTATAGGGTTTTATCCAAGTAATTCTTTTTCCCTCTTTTCTCCAAAAATCATCATTACTCTTTATAGATTGAGAATATTTTTGTTGGTACTTACTTTTATTTGCCAAACTTACTTTTACCCACTCTGGTTTAGTTTTTATGACTATTTCAGGCGGAGCAGAAGCATTCTCTTTTTTGGTCTTCTTTTTACTTTTCTTTCTTCTTTTAATTTTTTTTGAAACTTTTTTTACTTTAGTTTTTTTCTTAACTTTTTTAGACGATTTATTTTTTACTTTAGTTTTTTTCTTAACTTTTTTAGACGATTTATTTTTTACTTTAGATTTTTTTTTCTTTTTTTTGGGCATGTTAAAATTTTTTTTTTAAATTCTACTCATGTTATTTATGATTTTCCAGCTTTTATAATCGATTGGCATCACAGATAATCTACTCTGTTTAATCAACGCTAAATTACTCAATTCCTTGCGTTTTTTTATATCTTCTAAAGTAACAGTTCTATCTAATTTCTTTTTAAACTTAACAGTTACAGCTACAAAGCGCCCACTTTTATCAGTTTTGTCAATGTAATGTTCTTTAATGACCTCTACAATACCGACAATTTCCTTACCGATATTTGAATGATAAAAAAAACAAAGATCACCCTTTTTCATAGTTTTTAAATTTTTTGCAGCCTGATAATTTCTTACACCATCCCATGGAGCACCTTTAGCACCTGATTTTATTTGTTGATCAATAGACCACACATCTGGTTCAGATTTCATTAACCAATACTGCATTATAATTGAACTCCAGCTCCTTTTAAAAAAGCAGCTTCTTCATCCAAAGGCCATCTAGGTTTTGCAGGGTGATCCAATTCACTAAACTGTTTTAATTTAAATTTTTCTAAACCAACCATAGCTATCATTGCAGCATTATCTCCACAAAGTTCTATTGGTGGAAAAATGCTTTGGTAGTTTTGCTCTTTACATAAACTGATTAGCATATTTCTAATATTTTTATTAGCCGCAACTCCTCCAGCAACAACAAAATTTTTTTCGGTCAGATTATTTTGTTTTTCGAATTCTTTAAAAGCAACATTAGTTTTTTTATGCAAAATTTCCTCTATGGTTTTTTGAAAAGATGCAGCTAGATCAAATTTTTCCTGATCTGTCTTAATATTTTTTGTTACTCTTAAAACTGCTGTTTTAAGACCTGCAAAAGATAAATTACAACCACCTTTACTAAAAATAGGTTTTGGTAAATCATATTTACTAGGATCACCTTTTTTTGCTAAAACTTCGATTTGAGGACCACCCGGAAATTCAATTCCTAAAAGTTTTGCAGTTTTATCAAATGCTTCACCTAAAGCGTCGTCAATGGTTGTTCCTAATCTTTTATATTTACCTAAACCTTGAACATTTAAAAATTGTGAATGTCCACCTGATATTAACAAAAGTAGATATGGATAATTTAAATTTGAATTTAATTTAGGACTTAAAGCGTGACCTTCAAGATGATTAACTGCTATAAAAGGTTTATCAATTGAAGTGGCAAAAGCTTTTCCAAAACTTAAACCAACTGACAAACAAACAATCAATCCAGGTCCTGCAGTGGAAGCTACAGCGTCAATTTCATCGATTTTTTTTCCACTATCGTCAATAGCTTTTTGAACAATCCAATCAATTTTTTCAATATGAGATCGCGCTGCTAATTCTGGAACCACTCCACCAAATTTTTTATGAACTTCAACTTGACTTGAAACAATATTTGATAAGACTATTGGATTTCCCTGATCATTTTCGGTTATTATTGATGCAGCTGTCTCATCACAGCTCGTTTCTATTCCGAGAATTAAGGGTTTTTTGCTCATTCAAATAGTTTTTAATAATTGTACAATCTCAATACAAGTAAGAAATAAATATATTTATGAATAGAAAAATTATCATTGGATCAAGAGGAAGCAAGTTGGCGATGCTTTATGCTGAAAAAGCTAAAGATAAAATTGTCAAAACCACTGATTTTAGTGAGGAAGACTTAGTTATAAAAAAAATTCCTACTAAAGGGGATGAGTTTCAGGATGTAAGATTGTCAGAAGTTGGAGGCAAAGGACTATTTTCAAGTAATATTGAAAATGAGCTTCAAGATAAAAATATTGATGTTGCAGTTCATGCACTCAAAGATATGCCAGCTCTTGAAACAAAAGGTCTTAAAACAAACTCATTTTTAGAAAGAAATGATCCAAGGGAAATTCTTATTACAGTGAATAAAAAAAAATTAAGTGAATTAAAAAAAAATTCTATAATTGGAACTTCATCTTTTAGAAGAGAATATCAAATTAAAAAAATTAGATCAGATCTTGAATGCAAACTTATTAGGGGAAATGTTGATACACGAATTAAAAAATTAAAAGATGGAATGTATGACGCAATAATTTTGTCTTATGCAGGAATTAAATTTTTAAATTTTGATGATGAAATCTCAGAAATTTTTTCCCCAGAACAACTGATACCAAGTGCTGGACAAGGTATAATCGCTCTTCAATGCAGAGAAGGTGATGATGAAATAATCTCAGTTTTAAAAAAAATAAATCACAATGAAACATTTATGAGAGCACATGTTGAGAGAGATATTTTAAAAGTTTTGGGGGGAGATTGTGAAACCGCAGTTGGAGCCCACTCCATAATAAAAGATGATAAAATTATTGTTGAAGCAGAACTATTCTCTTTAGATGGCACTAAAAGATTTTATGAAAAAAAAACTGGCAAAGCAGAAGATTTCAGTCAAATTGGTAGAGAATTAGGTCAAATTTTAAAAACAAAATCTAACAATTCTTATAAAAGATAATATGCATATTTTATTAACAAGACCATTAGAAGATTGTTCTGAAATGATTACTAAATTCAAATCTTTAGGTCATCAAGTTTCTCATCTTCCTTTACTAAGTGTTGAGGAGATAATTCATGATAAAATTAATTTTGAAGATTTTAACGGAATTATTTTCACTAGTGCTAATGCTGTAAAATTTCTAAATCATGACGAAATTAATAAGACAATTAAATGTTTTTGTGTTGGAGAAACAACTGAAAAAAAAGCAAGAAGTTTTGGTTTCCAAAATACAATTGCAGCAGAAGGAAATGTTTCAAACTTAAAAGAATTAATCTTGCAAAACTATGAAGCATCGAGCGGTAAGTTACTGTATGTAAGTGGAGAAACTATATCCGTAGATCTTGACCAACAGTTAATAAATGAAGGTTATAGTATTAAGAGGATTGTGAATTATAGAGCTATTCAAAATATGAATTTTAATGAAGCCTTTGTTAAAGAATTAAAACAAAATATGCCTGACATGGTCTATGTTTACTCCCAAAACAGTGGATCAAGCTTTTTGCACTTTATCAAAATTCATCAATTAGAAAGCTTATGGATGGATACGAATTTAATGTGTATAGGTGAAAAAACCTCATCAATACTGAACGAAATTAAATGGAAAAAGATATTTCTTTTTAATCCTGGAGAAGAGGAGTTTTTGTTATATAAAATTTAGCCATGGATATAATAAATAATTTTTCTGAAATATTTTTATCAGTTTGGAATAAGGGAATTCTTGGAGTTGATATTTTTCAAATTTTAATTGGTATTGGTATATTTTTAGTTTTTCTAGTTTTTAGAGGTCTGATCAGTAAATTAGTTATTAAAAAATTAGAAGTTATATCAAAGAGAACTACAAATAAGCTAGACGACACATTCGTTCAATCTTTAGAAGGACCTGCAAGATTTCTGCCAATTGTGTTAGGTTTTTTTATTGCAAGTTATTACATGACTTTTTCTGCTGAAGGTAGAGATGTGGTAGATACTATTAACAGAACCTTAATAACAATTTTAATATTTTGGGTTATCCATCAAATAATTGAACCAGTATCTTATATATTAAGTGGACTAGATAAACTTTTAACAAGAGAACTTATTGGATGGATAATTAAATCATTAAAAGTATTAATTTTTATACTTGGGTTAGCTGCTGTTTTAGAGTTATGGGGAATTAAAATTGGTCCAATTATTGCAGGACTAGGCTTGTTTGGAGTTGCAGTAGCTCTAGGTGCACAAGACTTATTTAAAAATTTAATTTCAGGAATTTTAGTATTGGTTGAAAAAAGATTTAAAATTGGAGATTGGATTGCAGTTGAAGGGATTATAGAAGGGATAGTTGAAAAAATTGGTTTTAGGTCCACAACGATTAGAAAGTTTGATAAGTCTTTAGCAATTATTCCCAACTTTCAGTTTGCAGAAAATGCAGTGATAAATGTTAGTGAAACTTCTAATTGGAGAGTGAGGTGGATTATAACTCTTCAGTATGACTCTACCATTGATCAATTAAAAAAAATAAGAAACGAAATAGAGGAATATATTAATAAAAGTGAGGATTTTAACCAAGCAACAGGAGTTGCTGTAAGAATAGAAAAATTTTCAGACAGTTCTATTGATTTACTGGTGAGATGTTTCACAAATTCTAATAGTTGGAGTAATTCTTTAGAAGTGAAAGAGAGATTAGCAATTGAAATTAAACAGATAGTTGAAAAAAACGGTGCTTCTTTTGCTTTTCCAAGTCAGTCGATTTATGTCGAAAAAAAATGATAGCAATTTTTTATTTAGTTTTACAAATTTTAAAACTTTACTCGTACGTTGTAATTGCTAACGTAATTATTAGTTGGTTAATTGCTTTTAACGTTTTGAATACCCAAAACAGATTTGTTTACTCTTTACTAGAGTTAACCTACAGACTTACAGATCCAATATTAAATAAAATCAGACGTTTTATACCTAATTTAGGTTCTTTAGACATATCTCCTGTAATTCTACTACTGTTGATTTGGTTTATCGAAATGTGTATGAAACTCTACATTGCGCCAATGATTTTTTAGAAAGATAAAAATGATTTTAATAGATGGAAAGAAAGCTGCTGCAGAGTTAAGAGAAGAGCTTAAGCATGAAGTCACGGGATTAAAAGCAAAATATAATAAAGTACCAGGTTTAACAGTTATCCTGATAGGAGATTTTACTCCAAGCCAAATTTATGTAAGAAATAAAGAAAAATCAGCTAATGAGGTTGGTTTAAAATCTGAAGTTATTAAATATCCAGATTCAGTCGAGGAAAAAACAGTATTAGAAAAAATTGAAGAATTAAATAAAGATAATTCGGTTTCGGGAATACTAGTTCAGTTACCACTACCAAAACATATTGATAAACAAAAAGTTATTGAAACTATTTTACCCTCAAAAGATGTTGATGGTTTTCATCCAATGAATGTTGGAAATCTTTCTTCTGGATATGAAAGTTCAGTGCCTTGCACTCCTTTGGGTTGCTATTTATTAATTAAAAAAGTTGAACCTAATTTAAATGGAAAAAAAGCAGTAATTGTTGGAAGATCAAATTTAAATGGAAAGCCAATGACACAACTTCTTTTAAAAGAAAATTGTACTGTAACAATTACTCATTCAAAAACCAAAGACCTAAAAGCAGAATGTTTAGAGGCAGATATTATAGTTGCAGCAGTTGGAATTCCAGAACTTGTCAAAGGTGACTGGGTTAAAAAAAATACTATAGTTATTGATGTAGGTATTAATAAAACTGATAAGGGTATTGTCGGAGATGTTGATTTTGATGAAGTTTCTAAAAAAGCAAAAGCACTAACGCCAGTTCCTGGTGGTGTGGGCCCTATGACAATCGCTTGTTTATTGAAAAATACTATAGAGTGTTTCAAAAGATCGCAAATTTAGCAATTAAATCTCTCAATTTATTCTGTTAATCTAAGTTATGAAAAAACCAAAGTATCCTTACAGGATTGCCATAATTTTTCTTTTACTAACTTTTCCAACGATTGGAGCCACTCAACTCGGTTGGTACCTTCATGATCAGCAAACAGGGTTTGATTATGGAATGATAGTAGGTACTATTTCAGTAATCTATGCAGCTTATTTATTGTACGAAAAAAAATGGAGAGAGGAAGATGAAGATTAGTTTATGGAAAAAATAATTTTTTTTGGATTAGTAATCCTTATTATGGGTTACGTTTTATATTTAGGTGGCATGGCAATTATGAATGGATTTAATGCCAAAGAAGCCAACAGAGTTGAAAAAGAGGAATTAGAAGAGGAAACTAAAACAAATATATCAAATGATAACAGTTCACTGAGTGATGAATTAGCAAAATTAAATAGTTTGCGAGAAAGTGGAGTGCTTACTCAAGAGGAGTTTGAGAAAGCAAAAAATAAATTATTAAATACCTAAGATGTTAAGAATTATTCCCAATAAAAATAATATTGGGGCTGAGATTGACACTGATCTTCAAAAACTTTCAAAAGAAAATTTTAAAATTATTATGAATGCTCTAAATAAATATGGGATGATCTTTTTTAGAAGACAAAATCTTTCTTCTAAACATTATGTTGAGTTTGCTAAAAATTTTGGAAAACTTGCAGATTATCCTAGATTAAAAGGATTAAACAAAAAATATCCTCAGATAACTGTTGTTCAAAGAAAAGAAAGTGATAAAGGGCCAAGTTTTGGGGAGCAGTTTCACACAGACTCTATTTATACAAAAAAACCACCAAGATTTACAATGTTGTTATCAAAATTAGTTCCAAGAAAAGGAAAAGCAAATACCGAATTTTGTTCGCAGTACTATGCTTTTAAAGATTTAACAAAATCTATGAAAAGAAAGTTATCAAGCTTAAAGGGTGTCTATTCCTCGGAAGGACCAATTTCAATTACCACAAAAGAGAGAGTGAAAGAGAAGGGCAAGAAAATAAAAGAATTAAAATCTACCCATAAAATTATAAGAAAAATTAGTTCAAATTATGCAATTTACTCTAGCCCAGGTCATCTAGTTGGATTTCAGCCAAAAATAAAAAATACAATTAATTTAAAAAAAAAATTGTTCAAACATCAAATTAAAAAAAAATTTCAACATTCATTAGAGTGGGAAAAAAATCAATTAGCGATTTGGGATAACAGATCCATGTTACATCAAGCAACACCTTTTAAAGGTAATAGAATTATGCACAGAATAACAATTCTTTAATTTTTCTCCATTAACCATAAGTTATCACCTGCTAAAAAATAAATTTTGCCATTTTTAGGATGTACTTGAATGTCTCTTAGTCTTCCAATCTTATCTTTAAAGACTACATTCTCTTTAACATTAGATAGATTAGAAAAATCAATTGCTCTTAAAGATTTATCTTTTAAAGAAGTTACTAAAGCGAGACCATTCCATTCTTTAAATTCAGAACCCTTGTAAATTGTTATGGCGCTGGTTGCAATTGAAGGAACCCAATATTTGATAGCTTTTGTAAAGCCAGGCATCCATTTTGGTCCAATTTTGCTTCCTGAATAATTTGTTCCACCCCAGCCTAAAATTTTCCATCCATAGTTTTCACCTTTTTTTGCCTCACCAAACCAGTCACCTCCTTTAGCGCCGTGATTACTCATATAAATTTTTCCATCATAAGGTGACAATGTTAAACCTTGAGGGTTTCTAATACCTATTTGATATATTTCTGGCAGCCAATCTGATTTTCCCTCAAACTTCGGATTATCTTTAGGTATACTTCCATCTAAGTGTATTCTTATAATACTACCCGGATGTTTAGATGGATCTTGTGCAATCATACCTTGTCCTCTCTCACCAGCAGATGCAAATAAATAATCATCTTTAATAGCAAGTCTTGATCCAAAATGGTAACCAGAGTCTATTGGTGGATTTGCTTGAAAAATATTTTTAAAATTTAATTCTATTTTATTTAATTTTGCTTTTGCAATTGACGTGCTGGTTTTCCAATCAACTCTATTCTCGGTATAAGAAATCCAAACAGTATTGTTTTGATAGATAATATCTAGTAATCCTCCTTGACCATATTCTAAAAAATTTAAATTATGTGGAACTTCTAATAGTTCTTTGGTTTCAACATTTATAATTTTTATTTTCCCACTTTTTTCCGTAACTATTATTTCATCCTCACTAATAAAAGAAGAGCCCCATGGATCTTTAACTTTAGCAATTTTTTCAAATTTCAAATTTGCAGAAAAACTATTTGAACATAGAAAAGTAAAAAAAAATATAGATAAGAAAAACCTAATCACTTTATGAAAGTTTAGACCTACCACCATCAACAGCAATTATCTGACCTGTAACCCAAGAACTATCTTCAGTAATTAAAAATTTCGCTAACGAAGCTGAGTCTTTACCCTCGCCCAATCTTTTTAAAGGATGAGCCTTTGCGATACCTTCTGCTATCGCTGTGTTTTTTAACATAGGTTCTGCAATTTTAGATTTTGTTAAGCTTGGAGCAATACAGTTTACTCTAATGTGAGGAGCAAATTCTGCGGCAAGAGAAACTGTTAAACCTTCAACAGCTGCTTTTGTAGATGCGATAATAGCATGATTAGTGAAACCCCTTTGTGCAGCTACAGTTGAAAATAAAACAATTGAACCTTTGTTCTTTTTTAAACTTTCTTGATATCCTTTGATTGCTTCAACAGCTGAATATAAATTAAGCTTCATGCATTTATTAAAGTCTTCTTCTATCACCATACGTAATGGTTTTAGGTGAATTGAGCCAACGCAATAAGCAATCCCTTTTATTTCTGGTACATCAGTTTTGACTTTTTCTATGAAGCCTTCTTCTAAAACGTCAGCAACTGTATATGAGCATCCCAGTTTATTTGCGATAGCGCTTACTTCACTTTCGTTCCTTGCGACTAAATGAATGTCATTGCCAGAATTTTTTAATTGTTCTGATAGGTTAGAACCAATAGATCCTGTCGCACCAAAAATGATATATTTTTCTGACATAAAAATTTTTATTAGTTATATTTAACTATGAAGTTATTTTTTATACTTGGCAATCAATTATTTCCAACAAAATACATTGACCGCTTCAAAAAAGACCATACGTTTTTTATGGCAGAAGATAAAGGTTTATGTACCTATGAAAAACACCATAAACAAAAAATTCTATTGTTTCTGTCTTCTATGCGGTCATATGCAGATAATCTCAAGAAAAATAAATTTAAATTAGAATATTTAAAAATTGAAGATAAAGAATTTAGTGAAGATTATTTTAAAAAATTAAAAAAAATTATTACCCAAAAAAAAATTAAAGAAGTTTCTAGCTTTGAAATAGAAGACAAACCTTTTGAACAAAAGATTTCCATGTTTTTTAAAAAGGAAAAGATTGATTGGAGTATAATCCAAACACCAATGTTTTTAAATTCTCGTGAAGAATTTAAAAATTATTTAGGGAACTCAAAAAAACCATTTATGGCAACTTTTTATAAAGAAGTAAGAAAAAAATCTGGAATATTAATGGGTTCGGATGGTAATCCTGTTGGTGGGAAGTGGAGTTTTGATGAAGACAATAGGAATAAATTACCTAAAGATATTTCAATACCTAAATTTCCTAAAATTAAAGAAACAAATCACACAAAAAAATTAAAACCTATTATTGAAAAATTATTCAAAAACCATCCAGGAAGTACAGATAATTTTTGGTTCGCAACAGAATATGATGATGTTGTTAAACTTTTGATTTTTTTTATAAAAGAGAAATCAAACTTATTTGGTGATTACGAAGATGCCGTAGATCAAAAAGATAATATTCTTTTTCACAGTGCTCTAAGTCCCTATATAAATCTTGGATTAATAACACCCGAATTTATAATTCAAAAAGTTTTAGAGTTTCACAAAAAAAATAAAATTAGAATGAACTCTCTTGAAGGATATATTCGTCAGGTAATTGGTTGGAGGGAATTTATGCGAGGAATTTACCAAAGTTATTCAAAAGAAATGGAAGGTGGAAATTTCTTTAAACAAAATAGAAAAATGAAAATCTCTTGGTACGAAGGAAATACAGGTCTTCCCCCATTAGACTATGCGATTAAAAATGCTGTTAATCATGGTTGGTCACATCATATAGAAAGATTAATGATTTTATCTAACATTATGAACTTGTGCGAGATCAAACCTATAATTGTTTACAAATGGTTTATGGAAATGTTTGTAGACTCTTCCGACTGGGTGATGGTTCCAAATGTTTATGGGATGGGGCTGTTTAGTGATGGAGGAATTTTTGCAACAAAACCTTATATCTGTGGATCGGCATATTTTATGAAAATGATGGATTTTAAAAAAGGTGAGTGGTGTAACACCATGGATGGTCTTTATTGGAGATTTATAGACAGAAATAGAAAATTCTTTTTAAAAAATCCGCGTTTATCTATGATGGTTAGGATATTTGATAAAATGAAAACAGATAGAAAAAAATTAATTTTATCTGAGGCTGAAAAATTTATTAAACAAAATACTGCATAGTGAAAAAAGAAAATCTGCCGTCAAAAATTTGTTTAGTTTGCCAAAGACCCTTTAAATGGAGAAAAAAGTGGAGGTTAAATTGGGATAAAGTTAAGTATTGTTCAAAAAAATGTTCAAATCAAAAATTTTAAATTTGTCACAGAGATTAGTTTAAAAAAGAAATTATAAAAATCCTATGAATAAAATTGTTTGGTTTAGATATGATTTAAGATTAATTGACAACGATGCTTTTTTAAATGCAATTAAAAATGGAAATATTTTACCAATTTATATATTTGATAAAGGTTATTTTAAGTTAGAAGTTTCTAGTAGTTTTCATTTAAAATTCATAATTGAGTCACTTAATGAACTCGACAACAAATTACAAAAAGAATTCGGTACAAACCTAAATATATATTACGGAGATACTTTAGAAATATTAAAAAAAATTATAGAAAAATTTAAGATCAATGAGGTTTTTTCAAATAAAATATTTAAGAACAAATATTTAAATGATTTAGATTTAAATCTAGAAAAATTTTTTATTTTAAAAAATGTCAAGTGGAATTTTTATAATCAATTTGGAATTCAATTAAATCATAGAGAAAGATACAAATGGTCTGCTAACTGGAATAAATTCGTAAATAGTGAATTAACTGCTGGTAAGTCAAATTGTAAATTTTTATTTGATCAAAAGTTAGATAATTTTGACATTATTGAAACAAATGAAATAGATAGTAAACTAATACAAAAGGGTGGTAGAAAGAATGCGTTAGAATTATTGGATAGCTTTTTAGACTCAAGATCAGAGAATTACCAAAAAGAGATGTCTTCACCTATAACTGGTGAAAAATCCTGTTCAAGATTAAGTCCTCATATTACATATGGAAATATTTCTCTTAAAGAAATATACAACAAATTAAAAAAAAAAATCGATACTATTGAGTCTTATTCAAATAAAAAGTCATTATTATCTTTTAAAAGTAGATTAGCTTGGCACTGCCATTTTATCCAAAAATTGTATGATGAACCTGAAATTGAATTTACTAATTTAAATAAGGCTTATGATGGACTGAGAGAAAATGACTTTAATGAAGACTACTTTTTAGCTTGGAAGAAAGGCAAAACTGGATTTCCATTTGTTGATGCCTGTATGCGTTATTTAATTAAAACAGGTTGGATTAATTTTAGAATGAGAGCAATGCTTGTGTCTTTTGCTTCATATCAGCTTTGGCTAGATTGGAAAAAAACTTCAAAACACATGGCTAAACTATTTACAGATTATGAGCCTGGTATCCATTACTCTCAATTTCAAATGCAATCAGGCACAACTGGAATAAACTCTATTAGAATTTACAATCCAATCAAACAATCTTTTGATCAAGATGTTGATGGTAAATTCATACGTAAATGGGTGCCAGAATTAAGGGGTATTCCAGATAAATTGGTTCACGAACCATGGAAATTGACTTATCTGGATCAAAAAGGTTTGGGAATAGAGATTGGTACTGACTACCCTTCACCAATTGTTGATAATAAGATTTCTACTAAGTTAGCAAAAGATAAGATATGGAATATTAAAAAATCTACAAAATCGAAAATTCTATCCAAAGAAATTTTAAATAAACATGCGAGCTTGTCGTTAAGAAGATAGAATTATGAATTTAGAAAAATATAGATGGAAAAGTAGAATTTTATTTGTAAGTACTCCAAACTTTAAGGAAAAATCTTATCAAAAAGTAAAAAAATTATATCAAAGCAAGATTAAGGAATTTCATAAAAGATATGTAAAATTGATTTGCAAATCTAATAAAAACAAAACTTTTTCAATTAATCTTATTGGTTTTGATGGGAAATCAAAAAAAATAATGAATGATTTAAAGCCCAAACTAGTTTTCCAAATAATTGACAAGATGCCATTAGGTAAAAAAATTAAACCAATTAACCTATCTTTATATTCTGATTATAATCCTAAAACCACAACGCCTGGATTGGGATTTAAAAATAAAGAAAAAGCTTTATTTACAATTAATAAAATTAAAAATAGATCCACAAAGTATCAAGTAAATGTAGTTTCGACCATGCTTGGTAGAGCCAAAAATCATCCAAACAAAACTAAAGACATGGGTGGCGCCATAAAAGTATTTGAAGATTGGTTGAAACAATATAAGAGAAAAAAATGAAAAGTAAGACGTCTAATTTTTTAAATAAAATAATAATTTTAACAATTTTAATGATACCCAACATTGTTAATGCTGATTTTTTTGAGGATATAACTGATAAAATTGTAGATAATCCAAAAAGACTTAGTTATGGCATTTCTGTTGCTGATATAAATCAAAATGGAAAATATGAATTTATAGTTACAGGATTTGGTTATCCTAATTTAGCTTTATCATATGATAGTGGAAAATTAATTAATATTGCTAATCAAAATGTACTTTCTGATGAATCTAGAAAAACTATTGGTGTTGCAGCATGTGATGTTGATAGGGATGGTTATGAGGAAATATATTTTCTTAACACAGACACATATAGCGGAACAAAAAAATATTCAGACAGACTTATAGATTTAGAAGAAAATAAGTTTTTAGACATGTTCGAAATTGAAAAAAATAAAGAGGATTTAAATTTAACAGCAGGAAGGTCGGTTGCGTGTGTGGATAGAAAAGGTAATGGCGAATATGGCCTCTACGTATCAAATTACGGTGGACCATCAAGGTTTTATGAGATTGAAGATAAAAAGATTAGGGACAAATCAGTTAGTTTAAATTTAGATAAGGTTACAGGTGGAAGGGCAGTTGTTTCAGGGCATATTTTAACAGATAGATCTGATATTTTTGCAGCAAATGAAAGAGGTGCAAATTTTCTTTTGAAAAATAATAATGGGGTTTTTGAAGACGTGGCTTTTGATTATCGAGTAGATGATGTGATCCAAAATGGAAGAGGTACTGCACTATCTGACATACTTTATCGAGGAAGATTAGATATAATAAGTGGAAACTGGCAGGGTTATCACAGAGCCTACGCTTTAAAAGATAATCAATTTAAAGATATAGGCAATAGTAAATTTGATAAACCTTCTAGAATTCGAACCATTATATCTGCTGATTTTGATAATGACGGTTATGATGAAGTCTTCATGAATAACATAGCTGAGCCTAACAAGTTATTTAGGATAAAAGACAATGGAGTTTTTGAGGAAATAATACTGGAAACAGGCCTTGAACCTGATGGGTTTGGCACAGGAGCTGCAGTTGCTGACATTGATGATGATGGCATTTTAGAATTACTAGTTTCTCGTGGTGAAAGTAAAGAACAGCCATTAACTTTATATAAAGCAAAAGTTCATAAACAGAGCAAATATTTGAGAATTAAACCTCTCAATAAATTTGGAGCGCCAGCAAGAGGTGCAACAGTTACATTGCTTACAAATCAGAGAAAACATTCAAAAACTATTGATGCTGGATCTGGTTATTTGTGTCAAATGGAGCCTGTGGCACATTACGGAATTAGAAAAAATGAAAAAAATCTTAAAGTAGAAGTTAAATGGACTGATGGTACTAAAAACTTATTTAAAATAACTTCCTTAAATAAAACAGTTACTATAAAACAAAAATGAAAAAAATCTTATCTAAATTCATTTTAATTTTCTCTATATTTTTTCAATTTGAGTCATTCGCAGAAGAAAAAAATTATCATAAAGAATTAATTACTGATTGGTCTAGAATATTTCCAGATCAAAATAGAAATGCAGCTGGACCAAAGTTTTTTAAGTATATTATAGATAAAGAAATTACTTATAAAGATTTTACAGAATTTAATAAATTATATTGTGCAGTTTCTGGATCATTAATTGACCCAAATAGCGAACCAGATTTTCTATATGCGAAAGAGAGCAGAACTGGGGAAAAAATTTGTGGTGATTACTATAAGTGCTGTATTCCTTGCTCGTGCGATATAATGAAATATTCTGAAGTTGAAAAGATGACTCATAAGTTTTTAGATGGTTTAAAAGATTTTTATGTATTCACCATCAGAAATCCTTGCAAGAAGAAAGATTTTCCAGACAGGGTGAATAAAGATTACTTTTGTGATGGAGAAAAAATCAACAATAGTCAAGTCTATAATCTTAATGATCGAGTAGTAATAGGCTTATTACATGAAGGAAGAAGCTGTAAAAAAGAAGAGATAGATTTTGTAAAAAGTCACCAAGTAACTGGAAGGTTTTGTGAATTACGAAATAATACTCCTTTAGAAAATTTAAAAACTGGAATGGGTGATATATTTATAAAGCTTGCCAGATAATATTATTTAATTTGTTCAAAGAACTGTTCTGAGCTAAGCTGAATTTAGTGAATATTATCGTATTACAACACATAAACATAGAAGACCCCGGATACATCAAAGATTTAATGTTAGCTGATGGATTTAATTTAACCACTATTGAGTTAGATGAAGGCGAGAAAATACCTGAGGATTTAAATAAATTTGATGGAATGTTTTGTATGGGAGGTCCAATGGATACCTTTATGGAAAAGCAGTATCCGTGGTTAGTAGAAGAAAAGAAAAAAATTAAAGAGTTTGTTGTAGATTTAAAAAAACCTTATTTAGGATTTTGTTTGGGCTGTCAGTTACTAGGAGAAGTAATAGGGGGGCAAGTAGTTAAATCAAATCCTGCAGAGATTGGCATGATGGATATCAATTTTACAAAAGAAAAGGAAATTGACAATTTATTCTCAGAATTTCCAAACCAGATCAAAAGTCTTCAATGGCATTCTTATGAGGTGCAGGGCATTCAAAATCATAAGGATGTGACTTTGTTAGCTACGTCACCAGTTACAAAATTTCAAATTTTTAAATACCAAAACCACGCCTATGGAATTCAATTTCATATAGAAATAAAAAATAACACAGTCAATGAATGGGGATGCGTCCCAGAGTATAGAAAAGCTTTGGAGAAACATCTTGGTTATGGTGCGTTAGAAAAATTTAATCAATCTGCAAAGGATAACATGAAAGATATGAATAACTACTCTACAATCCTTTATAATAATTTTAAAAAACTTTTATGAACAATAAAATATTTGAATGGGCTGGAGTTATAACTGCAATATTATATTCTTTGTTTGTAGCTTTAAATATAGGTATTGAATTTTTTGGTTTTTGTTTATTACTTTTTTCAGCAATTTTAATCGGAATATGGGCCTATAGGGGTGGTCATAAAGGAATTTTATTTCTACAATTTTTTTATGCAACAGCTGGTATTATTGGGATGGTGCGTTGGTTTTAATTAAAGCTTGATATTATTTTTGGAATATAATTTTTAAAATTAAAAAAACCTTTGTTACAATATTGCCAGGAAAATCGATCAAGATCCCTGTATAAAAAATTTAATTTAATAGTATTTGAATTTAAATAATCCAAGTTTTCACCAACAGTTGGATATAGTCCACAGGAATTTTCAACATTTTTAATTTCACTAATATCAATAACCTCAGACTCGATAGAATTATCTTTTAATCTTCGTTGTTGGTCATTAATTAAAAGAGACTTAAATTTCAATGACTTTTCATTGAGCTTGATACATCTATTTTCATTTTTAACAGCAACTATATATATTTTTTTAAAATTATTTTCTTTAAAATCAGTGATTTCAAATGAGAGATTGTTCTCAAAAATTACAAGATTTTTTTCCTCAATATTCTGAGGATTACTAAAATCTTGTCTAACTACAGAGTAAGTTTTTTCTGACATTTTTGGTGGAGCATTCTCATTTAATTTGACACTTTGAAACCTGTTATTGGTAAATTTTTTTATATTCCATTCACTTGCCAGGTAATGCTTACCTTGAGTTTGAATTCCAGCTACCCATCTCCAACCAAGAGTGTTCGATGCAGCATCTCCATCATACAGATGTTGCATGAAAAACTCAGCACCAAGTTGCCAAGGTAATTCTAGAGTGAAAATCCAAATACTCGCAAACCACATTCTTGTATGGTTATGAAGATAGTTATTTTCCTTGAGTTCATTTACCCAATAATTAAAGCACTCAATATTTGTTTTCCCTTCGATTGCATTTAAATAATCTTTGTTATCTTTGAAATCTTCTCTTATTTTTTTTAGCTCTATTAAATAATCATTCCATACATTTGGTCTTAGTTCTAGCCAGCCTTTCCAATATGTACGCCAAAGAACTTCTTGGATAAACTTTTCATTTTTAGCAAAAGAAAATTTATCAAGAGATTTTTTAATTATTTCTTTTTCGCTTATTATACCGTGTGTAATGTAAGGTGATAAGCATGAAACATTAGATCTACCCTCTGGGCCAAGATCAAAATTTCTTAATTTAGAGTAATCTGTAAGATTATTTTCAACAAAATGATTTAGCTTTTCAATAGCTTTCGCTCTCGAAGCCTCAAATAACATATTTAGATTACCTAGATTTTTTTTTCTTTAGACCAAGCTTGTCACTATGCCTTAATCTTAGAACAACAATTGCTCCAGCGATTAGCAGAATAGCAACGGCTTCATAAACAAGAGCTGTAGGATCCATTTCTTTTCCCTGAAGAATAATAAATCGAGCAAGAGCTGTTATTGCAATAAGAAGTGGTAAGGTAATGCTTATAGATTGTTGATTCCAAAAAACTCTTACCATTGCAAGAACTTCTAAATATAGAAACATTAAAAGTAAATCAGCTAAAGTAACTGATTGATTTAAAAACATATTCGACATTTCAATACCAACAGCAATAACAGTGCTGATTAAAATAATACACATCAACCCCAATTGTAAGTTTTTTGCTATCTTATCCATTACTTATCTTTACTAAAAGGTAGCCATTTTTCAAATACCGATTTTGAAGAACCATCATATGGAATTGAGTAAGAATACGGGTTTGGACTAGTTAAAACTTCAATTCCTTTTGAAAAGACAAATATAAAAACAATAACAAAAACAATTACCATTATCTTAAAGGGATCAAAATTTTTTGTCTTAAAAACGCTCGTAGAACTTTCTTCGGCTCTGTGAAAATGTTTAAATGTCATATAGACTGCAAAAATCAAACCAATATGAGCTATAAAAAGACCCGCCCAACCAAATGCAAAAGTTGTATATGAAAAAACATATAAACTAAAAACTGTAGTCCAAATAAAACTTAAGACTAAAAGAATTTGTAGCCTTACTGTTTTAGGAAGAGCTCTCAAATCATTTTTACTATCATCAAACAAAATATTTGCTGCTTCTATCATCCAATTTTTTAACGATTCCATAAATCTAAGATATAGTTTTAAACAAATTTGACAAACAATAAATTGACCTAAGATTTATTAAGAACGCAGTTTTTTCTTGTGAAAATTAATAAATCTTTCAACATTTGTTTTATTAAAGGTTTTATTTTCTTCAAAAGAAACTTTTTTCATAGAGTAGGCTGCACTCTTAGTTTGTCTTGAAATTATCGTAACATTTCCTTTGTAAAGTTTGAGTTTAACTGAACCATTAACTTTATTTTTATTTAGATCTACAATTTTTTGAAGTTTAAATCTTTCTTTTGAATACCAGTAGCCATTGTAAATAAGCTCTGCATATCTTGGCATAATTTGATCTTTTTTATGCATTGTATCTTTATCGAGAGTTACAGACTCAATTGCACGATGGGCATGCATTAACAAGGTACCCCCAGGTGTTTCGTAAACACCTCTAGATTTTATTCCAATAAATCTATTTTCAACTAAATCAACTCTGCCAATTCCATTTTTACCTGCAAGTTGATTTAATTTTTCTAATAATTTTGCTGGAGTAATTTTTTTCCCATTGATACCAAATGGATCTCCGTTTTTAAAATTGACAATAACAAAAGATGCTTTATTTGGTGCCTTTTCTGGCGAAACTGATCTTTGAAAAATAAATTCTGGTGCAAAATTTTTGGGATTTTCTAAAAGCTTACCTTCAGTAGAAGTGTGAAATAAATTATCGTCTACTGAAAAAGGAGATGCACCTTTTTTATCCTTTGGAATAGCTATGTTGTGTTTTTTTGCATAATTAATTAGATCAGTTCTTGATTTTAATTTCCAAATTCTCCAAGGAGCGATGATTTTTATTTTGGGGCCAAAGTAATGATAGCCTAACTCAAATCTTACTTGATCGTTTCCTTTGCCAGTTGCGCCGTGGGAAACTGCAAATGCCTTAAATTTTTTAGCAACTCTAATTTGATCTTTAGCTATGAGCGGTCTTGCTATGGATGTACCTAACAGGTAGACACCTTCATAAATAGCATGACCTCTGA
This sequence comes from uncultured Pelagibacteraceae bacterium, assembly GCA_902514665.1. Lineage (GTDB taxonomy): Bacteria > Pseudomonadota > Alphaproteobacteria > Pelagibacterales > Pelagibacteraceae > Pelagibacter. The sequence goes on from CABXRS010000009.1 coordinate 38,943, forward strand.
TCATTGGATAAACATAATCTTTTACAAATATATCTTTTAAATCTTTAATAATTATTTTAGTGACACCAAATTTTTTTGCGTTAGAAATAATTTTTTTTCTATTAATCTCTTGCCCTATATCTGCTGTGTAACAAATTACTTCTGCGTCATAATTTTCTTGAAGCCACTTTAAAATTATAGAGGTATCAAGCCCTCCAGAGTATGCTAGAACAATTTTTTTTTTTAATTTCATTAAACTAACTGCAAGCTTTTCGAGATGCGTTATAAGCTTTAGTAAACCCTAGCAATGAATAGTGATCAATTGTTTGAGAACCTTTTTGATTGTATCCTGTAATCATTATTCGAGAACCTTTTCTCATTTGTTTAATCATTTTAAGTTCAATTTTATTGTCAGCAATCCAAGCAAAGCCTTGTTCTTTAATGTCAAATTTAAACTTATTTTTTCCTGAAGCTGCAGTGACAGAGTTGCTTTTGTTAAACTCATAGCCCGGGGTTACACTCACTTCATTGCTAATACTTTCGTTTGGTCTAAAGGCAACAAATAATTTTGCATCTCTTTTGTTTGATTTTGGAGCTTGCAAGATAGGTGAGGATTGTGCGAAACAAACTTTTCCACTTGCTTCAGAAACTACCATAGCTTCCCAGTCTTTATATTTGCCAATTTTCTTTACTTCTTGAGCTTGAAGTTGGCTAAAGCTAGTTAAAAACAAAATAGTACAAAACGTTATAATTCTTTTAATTAAGGACATGGATTAGGGTAAATTTTTTGAACATTGTTAATTTCTTTAATGACATCTTCTGATAGATTAACATTTACACTTTCTATATTTGTTTTCAACTGCTCCATTGTTGTTGCTCCAATAATCACACTAGTCATAAAGTCTTGTATTTCACAAAATTTGATAGACATTTGACTCATATCAAGATTATGTTTCTTGCTTATATTGTAATAAAGCTCAACCGCTTCCTCTGTATTTGGCTTTCTGTATCTTGTCCAAAAATCAAAATCTCTCTCCATTCTTGATCCTTTTGGAAATTTTTTATTTCTATATTTTCCACTTAAATAACCACTAGCGAGGGGAGAATATGATAGGCATCCGATTTCCTCTCTTATTGACACTTCGGCTAATCCAACTTCGTAAGATCTGTTCAACAAACTATATGGATTTTGGATTGACATCATTCTTGGTAAATTTTTGTCCTTTGAAAGTTTGAGAAAACTCATTGTTCCCCAAGGGGTTTCGTTGGATAAACCGATGTATCTAATCTTACCTTGATCTATGTACTTGTTTAATTCTTCTAAAACATCCTCAAAGTGGTTCCAGTTATTTTCTTGATGAACGTAACCCAATCTTCCAAAGTTATTTACCTTTCTTTCAGGCCAATGAAGCTGATATAAATCAACATAATCAGTTTTTAGTCTCTTCAGACTATTATTCAAAGCACTCTCCAAGTTAGTACCCACAAAACTATTTTCCCCATTCCTCAAATAATCTCGAGCAGGACCTGCAACTTTAGTTGCAAGAATCACGTCATTCCTTTTCTTTGTTTTTTCAAACCAGTTTCCAATAATTTCTTCAGTATCTCCGTAAGTTTCTTTTCTTGGAGGCACAGCATATAATTCTGCTGTGTCCCAAAAATTTACCCCCTGATCTAAAGCAAAATCCATTTGCTCAAATGCTTCATTTTGGCTATTTTGCTCTCCCCAAGTCATTGTTCCGAGACAAATTGTACTTACTTTTAACTCTGTGTTACCTAGATTTTTGTAATTCATCTGAAAATTATGTTAATGTTTTATTAACCTTTTATGGTATCTTGAATAATTAGTAAAAGGCTATTATATAACACTCATGGAATTTGATAAAAACGGAATACTAAACAGAGCTAAAGCAGCTCAACAATCAACTGTTATAATGGATGAAGGCTTACGAGCCTACATGCTAAAAGTTTATAACTATATGGCAACTGGAATTTTATTAACAGGAATAGTTGCATTAATTACATTTAAGTTGTCTGTCGTTACCAATGATGTTGGATCCATTGTAGCTCTAACTCAAATAGGTAATGCGATTTATATGTCGGGTTTAAAATGGCTTGTCATGCTTGCGCCTTTAGGAATTGTTTTTTATATGAGTTTTGGAATTAATAAAATGAGTGCATCAAAAGCTCAAACAACTTTTTGGGTTTTTGCAGGTTTAATGGGCTTATCTTTATCTTCAATTTTATTAGTTTACACAGGAATGAGTGTAACAAGAGTTTTCTTTATTTGTTCAGCAACGTTTGGGGCAATGAGTATTTATGGCTACACTACTAAAAGAGATCTAACTAAATTAGGCTCTTTCTTAATGATGGGTTTAATTGGAATAATTATAGCTTCGATAGTCAATATATTTATGAAATCATCAATGATGTATTTTGTGATTTCAATATTAGGAGTTTTAATTTTTGTTGGTCTTACAGCTTACGATACTCAAAAAATTAAAAATATGTATGCAGCTAGCGACACTGGTGAAATCATGGGCAAAAAAGCCGTAATGGGTGCTCTTACTCTTTATCTAGACTTTATAAATCTATTTATAATGTTGTTGAGATTGTTTGGTCAAAGACGTTAATTAAATTTAATAGATTTAACCAGATTAAATAAATCATCTTTTGCTTCTTTACATTTTTGCCAGCAGGCCGATGTGATTACGTATTCTTTTCTGTTGAACAAAAATATAACTTGTTGAGTATAAACATTTTCCATGAAGGAACTTTCATTTTCTCTATACATGCTCCAATCTGCAAACGAAGGCTGATCGTGCATTCCGCATTCTTTTAACTCAACTTTTCTTTTCCCGATCTTTCTTTCAATTTTCAAAATTTTTTTACACTGTTTTAGAACTTTTTTTTCGTTAATTTT
>CABXRS010000010.1 GCA_902514665.1 uncultured Pelagibacteraceae bacterium
AATAAATTCTAAAGACGGTTCTGTAGTGGAAGTGGGAGCTTTACTGGGTTCTGTTTCTGAAAAAGGCAAAGGTACCAAACCCACTAGTACAAATAATGAGGAGGTTAAAAAACAAGAGATCATACCTAGTGAAAATAACGTCATTAAATTAGACCCGATTAAAAAAGAGCCTAAAGTTTTTGAGGAGACTTTGAAAGTAGAGGAGCAAGGTGAAAAACCTTTGGTATTATCTGATGAAGTTGTCGATCCAGCACCAATAATAAACAATACTCAGAGCCAAACACTGTCACCAGCTGTTCGTAAAATTGTTGCTGAAAACAAAATAGACCTAGCTACTGTTCAAGGTTCTGGAAAAGATGGGCGAGTTCTTAAAGGTGACTTGATAAGTATGATGGGAGCAAATCCAAAACCTTCAGAGAGAAAAATTCAATATGGTCAAGAAGAAAGAATCAAGATGACCAGACTTAGACAAACTATTGCCAAAAGATTAAAGCAAGCTCAAGAAAATGCAGCCTTACTAACAACATTCAACGAAGTCGACATGACGAATATTATGCAAATGAGAAAAGAAAATCAGGAAGATTTTCAATCTAGATATAATATTAAACTTGGCTTTATGTCATTTTTTGTAAAAGCATGTGTTGTTGCTTTAAAGAATTTTCCAGCAGTAAATGCAGAAATTGAAGAGGATGAAATAGTTTACAAAAATTATTATAATATTAGCTTTGCAGTTGGAACTGACAAAGGTTTAGTAGTACCAGTTTTAAGAAATGCAGATGCGTTATCTTTTGCAGATATTGAAAAAAATATCAAAGAAATTTCTGAAAAAGCAAAAGATGGAAAATTGGCAATTGAGGATCTTCAAGGAGGAACATTCACAATAAGCAATGGTGGAGTTTATGGGTCTATGCTTTCAACGCCTATATTAAACCTTCCACAATCTGGGGTGCTAGGAATGCATAATATTGTTGAAAGACCTGCCGTTGTTGATGGAGAAATTAAAATAAGACCAATAATGTATTTAGCATTGTCGTATGATCATAGAATTATTGATGGTAAAGAGTCAGTGTCATTTCTTAAAATGATAAAGGAAAATTTAGAGGAGCCGAGAAGGTTGTTTTTGGATATATAGATGTCAGAAAAATTTCAAGCAGTAGTAATTGGTGGTGGACCTGGTGGATATGTTTGTGCGATTAGACTTTCTCAATTAGGATTGAAAACAGCATGTATAGAATCTAGAGGCTCTTTAGGAGGCACCTGCTTAAATGTTGGCTGTATACCATCAAAGAGTTTGTTAAATTTATCTGAGGAATTTCATAAAGTTAAGGGATTGGCTAACAAAGGAATAGAAGTAGGAGATGTTAAGCTAAACCTCGATAAAATGATGAAAAGTAAAGATAAAGCTGTAACTGTTCTTACAAAAGGGGTTGAATTTTTATTTAAGAAAAACAAAGTAACTTATTTCAAAGGTTATGGTAGTTTCAAATCTCAAAACGAAATTTCAATTAAAGATAATGAAAATAAAGAGACTATTATACAATCTGAAAAAACTATAATAGCAACAGGATCTGTAGCTACTTCATTGCCAGGAATAGAAATTGATGAGCAAAAAATAGTTTCTTCGACTGGTGCATTAAAGCTTGAAAAAGTTCCAAATAAAATGGTTGTTGTGGGCGGCGGTTATATTGGATTAGAAATGGGATCGGTTTGGTCAAGACTGGGTTCTGAAGTACAGGTGGTAGAGTTTTTAGATCACATCACACCAGGTATGGATAAAGAAATATCCTCAGAATTTATGAAAATTCTGAAGAAACAAGGCATAAAGTTTAATATGCAAAATAAAGTTGAAAAAATTAAAAAAAATAAATCTGGAGTAACAGTATCCACTGTAGATAAAGAAGGAAATAAAAATGATTTAGATTGTGATGTAGTTTTAATTTCTGTTGGTAGGAAGGCAAATACTGAGGGCTTAAATTTAGAAACTGTTGGAGTTGAACTGGACGATAGAAAAAGAATTAAAACTGATAAATCATTTAAAACAAATTTAGAGAATATATATGCAATTGGTGATGTAATATCAGGACCCATGCTTGCTCATAAAGCTGAAGATGAAGGTATTGCTGTTGCTGAAAACATTGCAGGACAATCAGGGCATGTCAATTATGATACTATTCCAGGTGTTGTATATACCACACCAGAAGTTGCAGCGATTGGTAAAACTGAGGAACAATTAAAAGATTCTAAAATGAAATATAAAGTTGGAAAATTTTCATTTATGGCTAATTCAAGAGCTAAAGCTATTGATGATGCAGAAGGATTTGTGAAGATTTTAGCTGATGAAAAAACAGATAAAGTGTTGGGTGCTCATATAATAGGCCCTCATGCTGGTGAGTTAATTGCTGAAATTGGCGTTGCTATGGAATTTGGAGCTAGTTCAGAGGATATAGCACGTACATGTCATGCTCACCCAACTTTTTCAGAGGCGGTAAAAGAGGCAGCTTTATCAGTTGATAAAAGAGCAATACACTCTTAATTTCTTTTCATATTATAAAATATGAAATATCCGATTCTGTTACCAAATATATTTAATTATCCATTCACATATGAAAGTAATTTAGATTTAAAAATTGGTGAATATGTATCAGTACCCTTTGGTAAAAATAAACTTACTGGAGTGGTATGGGATAAATTAGAAGAAAATGAACAAAAAAAATTTAAATTAAAAAAAGTTTTTAAGAAATTAAAAGTTAAACCACTAAAAAAAACAACTATAAACTTTTTAAATTGGTTTTCAGAATACAATATTATTCCAAAGGGCATGGCTTTAAAATTGATGCTATTGAGCAACAATGCAATTGAAGATAATATAAAAAATAATTTTCAAGTCTTTGAAAGCAATATAAAAAATAATTCAATAAAACTCTCTGAGGACCAAAAGAAATCTCTAAAGGAAATGGTCATTTTAAACAATAAATTTAGAGTACACGTATTACAAGGTACAACTGGCTCTGGAAAAACTTTTGTTTATTTTGAGGCAGTAAAATCAATAATAAAGAAAGGATTTCAAGGCTTAATATTATTACCAGAGATAGGACTAACGGGCCAATTTGAGCAAAAATTTGTTGAATATTTTGGTTTTAATCCTGCTGTCTGGCATTCGGGAATATCAAAAAAAAAAAAAGAAATAATATGGAATGGAATTTCTAATGGAAAAATTCAAGTTATAATTGGAGCAAGATCGTCTTTATTTTTACCATTTAAAAAACTTGGAATAATTATTGTTGATGAAGAACACGATCAATCATTTAAGCAAGATGAGGGGACAACTTACAACGCAAGAGATATGGCAATAGCCAGAGCATCATTTGAAAATATTCCAATAAATCTTATAACTTCAGTTCCATCTGTTGAAACATATGAAAATATAAAAAAAGGAAAATATGGTTTATCTAGATTAAACCAGAGATATCAAAATGCTTCTCTCCCTAATTATGAAATTATAAATTTAAATAATTCTAAGTTGGAAAAACAATCATGGTTATCAAATGAAATTATTAAAAAGGTAAATTCCCATTTAGAAAAAAAGGATCAAGTTTTATTTTTTTTAAACAGACGTGGGTTTTCACCACATGTATTGTGCAATAAATGTTATACAAGTTTTTCATGCCCAAACTGTAGTATCAATTTAGTTTATCATAAAAATAAAGGTAATTTGCTTTGTCATTACTGTGGATATAAATCTCATTTAAAAAGAGACTGTTCAAAAGAGGGAAATTGTGAATTTATTTTTAGTGGTCCTGGTGTTGAAAGAATATCAGATGAAGTAAAAAGAAAATTTCCAGATAAGAAAATTGAAATCTTTTCAAGTGATACAATGAATAAAAAAGACTCAATGGATAAGTTGGATAAAATTATTAAAAATGAAACTAATATTTTAGTCGGAACTCAATTAATTTCAAAAGGATTTCATTTTCCAAGTTTAAATTGTATTGTAGTTGTCGACATCGATCTTGCATCTCAAGGACACGATTTGAGAGGAGCTGAAAAGAATTTACAACTTTATCACCAACTTTCAGGAAGAGCCGGAAGAACTGGAAAACCAGCTATGGTTTATTTTCAAACTTACAATCATGATACAAAAGTGATTGATGATATTACTAATAAAAATCCTGATATTTTTTTAGAAAGAGAATTAAAGATTAGAAAAAAAAATAAACTTCCACCTTTTCAAAGATTTATCTCACTAATTCTTACTGGTGAAAATGAGCATAAATTAGAAACAGAGGCTTTAGGATTTAAAAATTTTATAGAAACTAAAATTGAAGGAAAAGTATTGGGCCCGGTAAATGCACCCATTTTTAGATTGAAGAGAAAATTTAGAATTAGATTGTTAATAAGAGGAATTAAATCAATGAAAGTACAAAACTCAATCGCAAAAATTATACCAAATTATAAGTTTGCGTCTGGAATAAAACTTTCAGTTGATGTTGACCCCATAAACTTCAATTAATGAGTAAAAAAATGCCTTTTTAACAAATCGGTTACTTGAAGACATAAAGGTCATATGTTAATTAAAACCTGATTTTAATTTAATCTTCAACATTATAGAGGAACAAAGTTGAGCAAAGACACGGGATTTTCAATAACTTCAGCCGAAAGATATTCGCTTGCACTTTATGAGCTATCCAACGAAAGCAATCTTTTGACTCAAATGGAGGAACAGTGTTCATCTGTCTTAGAATTGATAAATACAAGTGATGACTTTAAAAATTTAATTAAAGATCCAACAACAAAACAGGATGATTTATTAAAGATCACAAATTCAATTTCAGAAAATTATAAATTTGATACTTTATTTAAAAATTTTTTAAACTTTTTAGTTCAAAAAAGAAGGTTCTTTTTTTTAGAGAGAATACTTAAAAGTTTTATTGAGATATGTTCAAAAAAAAGAGGTGAACTTAAGGCAGAATTAAAATCAGCAAAAGAATTGTCTAATGATGAAATAACCAAAATTACAGAGGAGCTCACCAAAAATTTTAGCTCAAAAATAAAATTAAACTACAAATATGATAAAAGTTTAATAGGAGGTTTGGTACTTCAGGTTGGAAGTACTATGGTTGACACCTCAATTAAAAATAAATTACAACAAATTGAAAACAGAATGATAGAGGCATAAATGGAAATCAATCCTTCAGAAGTTACAAAAATATTAAAAGAACAAATTAAAAATTTTGGTGAAAAGACCGAGGTTACTGAAGTCGGTCAAGTATTATCTGTTGGAGACGGTATTGCTAGAATTTATGGCTTGGATAATGTTCAGGCCGGTGAGATGGTTGAGTTTGCTGATGGTTCAAAAGGTATGGCTCTTAACTTGGAAAGTGAAAATGTTGGTGTTGTAATTTTTGGTGACGACAGAAATATTAAAGAAGGTGATGTTGTTAAAAGAACAGGAAATATTGTTGATACACCGGTAGGAAAAGAACTTTTAGGTCGAGTGGTTGATGGTCTTGGAAATCCAATTGATGGAAAAGGAGCGCTTGATAAAAGTGTTAAAAAAACAAGGGTAGAAGTTAAAGCCCCTGGTATTATCCCGAGACAATCAGTTAGTGAACCAATGCAAACTGGCTTAAAATCAATTGATAGTTTAGTGCCAATAGGAAGAGGTCAAAGAGAATTAATTATTGGAGATAGACAGACAGGTAAAACTGCTGTTGCTGTCGATGCAATTATAAATCAGAAAAAAATTAATGAGTCAGGTGATGAGAAACAAAAATTATACTGTATCTATGTTGCAGTAGGTCAAAAAAGATCAACAGTGAGACAAATTCAAAAAACTTTAGAAGAAGCTGGAGCAATGGAATACACAACTATTGTTGCTGCTACAGCATCAGACTCAGCGCCACTACAATTTTTAGCTCCTTATACAGGTTGTGCGATGGGTGAGTATTTTAGGGATAATGGAATGCACGCGTTAATTATTTACGATGATCTATCGAAACAAGCTGTTGCATATAGACAAATGTCTCTTCTTTTAAGAAGACCTCCAGGAAGGGAAGCTTACCCAGGAGATGTATTTTATCTGCACAGTAGATTATTAGAAAGAGCTGCAAAACTTAGTGATGAACATGGTGGAGGATCATTAACTGCACTGCCAATAATTGAAACACAAGGAGGTGATGTTTCTGCATTTATTCCAACAAATGTGATTTCAATTACAGATGGCCAAATATTTTTAGAAACAGAGCTTTTTAACCAAGGTATTAGACCAGCAATTAACGTTGGATTGTCTGTATCGAGGGTTGGATCTTCAGCTCAAACAAAAGCTATGAAAAAAGTATCAGGCTCCATGAAACTTGAGTTAGCTCAGTACAGAGAAATGGCTGCTTTTGCTCAGTTTGGATCAGATTTAGATGCTTCTACACAACAGCTACTTAATAGAGGTTCTAAATTGACAGAACTTTTAAAGCAAAAACAATATTCACCACTGACAGTAGCAGAGCAAGTAGTATCTGTTTTTTGTGGAGTTAAAGGTTATTTGGATGACATAGATTTAAAAGATATTGCAGAGTTCGAAACAAAAATAATTGATAAATGCAAATCTGATAATCCTGAAATAATTGACTCTATCCAAAGTTCTGGAAAACTTGAAGAAGACAAAGAAAAATTATTAATAGAAGTAATTACTCAACTTAAACAAAACCTTAAATCATAATAATAAATGGCAAGTTTAGACGATTTAAAAAAAAGAATAGCAAGTGTAAAGTCTACACAGAAAATTACAAAGGCTATGAAGATGGTTGCTGCAGCAAAACTTAGAAAAGCTCAAGAAAGTGCAGAAAAGGGAAGGCCATATTCAGAAAAAATGAACAATTTTATTTTAAATTTGTCTAGTGGAATATCAGATAAAGAGAATGCTCCAAAACTTTTATCAGGAACAGGAAATGATAAGGTTCATTTATGTGTTGTAATGACATCAGATAGAGGATTATGTGGAGGTTTTAATTCTAATATAATTAAAAAAGCTAAAAGTTACTTCTCAAAAATTTTAAGCGAGGGAAAAGAACTTAAAATCATAACTGTAGGCTCAAAAGGAAATGATCAGTTAAAGAGAATGTATGGTGATAAAATTATTGAGAATATTTCTTTCAAGGAGTCAAAAAATGCTAATTATTTCGATGCTGACAAAGTTGGCAAAATAGTAATAGATAAATTTGAGAGTAGTGAATTTGATATATGCACTATTTTTTATAATCAATTTAAAAATGTAATTACTCAAATTCCTCAAGCCCAACAGATAATCCCTCTAAATAGTGAAGATAGTGAAGACAATACTTCAGAGGAAAGTTATGAATTTGAACCAGATGAAGATGAAATTTTAAGTAATTTATTGCCAAAAAATATTTCAACACAAATATTTAAAGCAATGTTAGAGAATTCAGCTAGCGAACAAGGATCAAGGATGAGTGCAATGGACAACGCAACCCGTAACGCAGGTGAAATGGTTGACAAACTTACTATCCAATATAATAGAAGTCGTCAGGCAGCAATTACAAAAGAACTAATAGAAATAATATCAGGAGCAGAAAGTTTATAATTATGAGCAAAGGAATAATCACACAAGTTATTGGAGCAGTAGTTGACGTAAAATTTGACGGAGAACTTCCAGAAATTCTAACAGCATTGGAATGTAAAAATGGAGATAACAGGTTAGTTTTAGAGGTTGCTCAACATTTAGGTGAAACAACAGTTAGAACAATTGCAATGGATGCTACTGAAGGATTAAAAAGAGGAGATAAAGTAATAAATACTAATGCTCCTATCCAAGTACCTGTTGGACCCGAAACTCTTGGAAGAATTATTAATGTAATTGGTGAGCCTATAGATGAAAGAGGTGAGGTAAAAACAAAAGAAAGTTGGCCAATTCACAGAGGAGCTCCTGAATTTAATGATCAATCTACTGAAACTGAAATCCTTGTAACTGGCATCAAGGTTATTGATCTGTTGGCACCTTATGCTAAAGGTGGAAAAATTGGATTATTTGGTGGAGCTGGAGTAGGTAAAACAGTCTTAATTATGGAATTGATAAATAATGTTGCAAAAGCACATGGAGGATTTTCAGTTTTTGCAGGAGTAGGTGAACGAACTAGAGAAGGAAACGACCTTTATCATGAGATGATGGATTCTGGAGTAATAAAAAAAGATGGTCCTGGATCTAAAGCTGCACTAGTTTATGGACAGATGAACGAGCCTCCAGGAGCAAGAGCAAGAGTTGCGCTTACTGGTTTAACAGTTGCTGAGTATTTCAGAGACCAAGAAGGCCAAGATGTTCTTTTTTTTGTTGATAACATTTTTAGGTTTACTCAAGCAGGCTCAGAGGTTTCAGCACTATTAGGAAGAATTCCGTCTGCAGTTGGCTATCAACCAACACTAGCTACAGACATGGGAAATCTACAGGAAAGAATTACAACAACAAACAAGGGTTCAATTACATCAGTTCAAGCAATTTATGTACCAGCTGACGACTTAACTGATCCAGCTCCAGCTACTTCATTTGCACACCTGGATGCAACAACTGTACTTTCAAGACAGATTGCCGAAATTGGTATTTATCCAGCTGTTGATCCATTAGATTCTTCATCCAGAATTTTGGACCCAAGAGTTGTGGGCGACGAGCACTACAAGGTAGCAAGAGATGTCCAAAAAATATTACAATCTTATAAGTCACTTCAAGATATTATTGCAATTCTCGGTATGGATGAATTATCTGAAGAGGACAAATTAGTAGTTGCTAGAGCTAGAAAAATCCAAAGATTTTTATCTCAACCTTTTTTTGTAGCTGAAGTTTTTACTGGTTCACCTGGAAAATTAGTTGATTTAGAATCAACCATCAAAGGTTTTGATGCTATTTGTAAAGGTGAATACGATCATTTACCAGAAGCAGCATTTTATATGGTTGGTACTATAGAGGAAGCAATTGAAAAAGCTAAGAAAATGGAAAAAGATGCAGCTGCTTAATGAGTGAAGAATTTAAAATTGAAATTGTAAATCCAGAAAAATCTTTTTTAGTAAAAGAGGATGTTTTGGAAGTTGTTGTTCCCGCTTATGAAGGAGAAATGGGGATATTAAAAGATCATATTTCAATTATTTCTTTTTTAAAGCCTGGCATAATTAAAATTTTATCAAAATCAGGGGATGAAAATTATTATGTTGAAGATGGTATTATTGAATTTAAAAATAATAATCTTTCAATTCTAACCAGCTCAATATTTAATACTGCTGATATGGATAAATCCCTACAACAAGATTTATTAAACCAAGCAGAGCAAGAGTCTACTAAAGAAGAAATAACCGATCAGTCTAAGTATTTAATTGATCAAAAAATTGAAGTTTTAAAAACGCTAAATTAATTTCTGAACTTTTTTTTGCACTTCCTTGTAAACATGCAGTTTAAAATCTACCACTACGTTAGTAAGCTTATCTAGCTCTATCCATTTCCAATCTAAAAACTCTGGATGATGAGTGTTAATATCAATTTCTTTATCCTCACCTGTAAATCTCATTAAAAACCACTTTTGTTTCTGCCCTCTATATTTACCTTTCCAAATAATTCCCAAAAGACGATCTGGAAGTTCATAGGTTATCATGCCATCTAATTCTTTAATAAGCTTAACACTTTTAATGCTAGTTTCTTCCTCAAGTTCTCTATAAGCAGCTTTTAAAAAATCTTCACCAGAGTCAACTCCACCCTGAGGCATTTGCCAAAAATCTTTTGGATTATCAATTCTTTTTGCTACAAACACTTTATTTTCTTGATTCAAAACCACAATGCCCACACCATTCCTTAGTGGCAAGCTGCTATACTTTTTATCCATATTATCCGTTGAGTAACTTAATAGCGTAACTTAATTGATTATCAGTACCAGTCTTTATTTTAAAATCATCTCCTTCTTCATTGACCTCAATATCAGGTCTAACTCCTACTTCAGAAATAGATTTACCTGACGGAAGATAATATTTTGCAACAGTTAAACGTATTGCTCCTTTATTTTTGAGTGGAATAATTGATTGAACTGAACCTTTACCATAACTATTTTCTCCAATAACTATTGCTCTTTTATGATCCTTTAGTGCACCAGCCACTATTTCAGAGGCAGAGGCTGAACCGTAATTAATCAACACCAACAATGTTTTTCCATCTGTAATATCTCCTTTTTTAGCAAACCATTTTCTATTTTCTGATTTTTTTCTACTTTTTGTAGATACTATCTCCCCATTATCTAAAAAAAAATCTGAGATTGTTATAGCTTGAGATAATAGTCCTCCAGGATTATTTCTTAAATCTAAAATAAAAGCATTTACACTCTCATTTTTTTTTAATTTTTTAATCTGTTTTTTAATTTGATCGCTACTATTTTCATTAAATGATGTAAGTCTTATATATCCTATGTTATTTTCTAAAATTTCAGATTTTACTGATTGAATTTCTATTATTTCTCTTACAATATTAAATGTTAGTGCTTTTTTTTCTCCTCTTCGCCTTACAGTTAATTCTATTCCAGAACCAACTGGCCCTCTCATCAAATCCACAGCTTCAGATAAGGATTTCCCTTGCACTTGAATGTTATTTATTTTTACAATGTAGTCACCAGCTTTCAGTCCTGCCTTTGAAGCAGGTGTATCATCTATCGGTGATATTACTTTAACAACACCAGCTTCCATACTTACCTCAATACCCAATCCCCCAAATTCACCACTTGTCTCTGTTTGCATCTGTTCAAGAATTTTTGGTGACATATATGAAGAATAAGGATCAAGAGATTGTAGGAGACCATTGATTGCTGAATCCATACTCTCAGACTGATTTATTTCATCTACGTATTCTTTATTTATTTTTTCTAGAACTTCACCAAAAAGATCAATTTTTTTATAAATATCATTCTCTGCTGTATTAGCGCTGCTATTAAAAAAAAAAATAAATAAAAAAATTATTAAATATGCTTTTAATAGTTTCATATCATAACTTTTTCTTTTGGAATAAATTCTGACCAAATTTTTTCAATTTCATAAAATTTTCTTTTTTCAGGATGAAAAATATGAATAATTAAATCTATACCATCAACTAATTTCCATTCACTACTTTGTTTCCCCTCAATCTTAGAGTCAGGAACTCCATTTTTCTTTAACTTTTCTAAAACTTGTTCTGATAAAGACTGTATATGTCTTGAAGAGGTACCACTGGCAATAATCATATAATCAGCCATTGAACTCTTATCTTTTAAATCAATTGTTATTATATCCTGTGCTTTATTTAGATCGAGAGTGTTGATTACAATACTTTTAAGATCTGAAGTTTTATCCATTAATTAAATTTAGACTATCAAATTTTTCTTAATTGAGAAGATGAAATGTTGACTTTTTTAAATTCAATAAATTTAAGTACATTTTTATTAAGCTGCTTAAATGTCTTTGATTTTAATGAATTTTTTTTATATCCATGACGATCAAAGACTAAAATGTTGCATTTCTGTGAAATTAATTTCGACTTATGCCACTTGTGGAAGCTAATTAAATTATCTGCGCCCATTAAAAAATAGATTTCAATATTTTTATTTTTTTTTAAGTGATTGATGAGATCAATGGTTTTGTTTGATTTAATTAAATTTTCATAAAATTTTACTTTTATAAATGAATTTGAGCCAATAATACGTTTACATTCTTTAATTCTTTTTAAAACTGTTTTTTCACTTTCAGTTTTAAACGGATTTTTTTTTGTTATAGCCCAGATTACTTTTTTAAATTGAAATCTTTTTTTTGCTTCTTTTGATATTGCTAAGTGTCCTTTATGTGCAGGATCAAAAGAACCTCCCAGAACTCCAATTTTGATTTTTTTAGTATCCAATTTATTTTCTTGTTTTTCCTTTACTTGTAATTTCATATTTATAAGAAACTAGTTGATTTAATCCTACAGGCCCTCTAGGAGGCATTGTATTTGTAGAAATTCCTACCTCTCCACCGAAACCAAATTCTCCACCGTCAGCGAATTGAGTTGATGTATTATGCATAGCAATTGAGCTTTTAACATTTCTTAAAAAGTCTTTGGCTGTTTTTTTATTATTTGTAATTATGCAATCTGTATGCATTGTTCCATATTTGTTTATATGATCAATGCTTTCTTTAAGATTATTTACAATTTTTACTGATACAGCAGGTGCCAAATATTCTGTAGACCAATTTTTTTCTTTAGCTGGGAATATTTTTCCTCTGTAAAACTTTTTTAAATACCTATCTCCATATATTTTACAATCTTTATTTTGTAGCTCGTTCAAAATCGGATTACAAAAGCCTTTTGCAACTTTTTTATGAATCAGAATAGTTTCTGTTGCACCGCAAATACTTGTATTTCTTAGTTTTGCATTATAAACAACTTTTTTTGCCATATTTAAAGTTGCATCTTTATCAACATATGTATGACAAAGTCCTTCAAGGTGCCCGATAATTGGTACACTAGATAAATCTTGAACTCTTTTTACTAAATTTTTTCCTCCTCGTGGAATAATTACATCAATATATTTTTTCATACCTGATAGCATAATATCCACCACTCTTCTTTGTTTTGTATCAATGAATTGAATAAAGTTTTCGTTAACTTTATTAACTTTAAGTGCTTGTCGAAAAATCTTTGCTAAAATCCTATTACTATTTATTGCTTCAGAGCCACCTTTCAAAATTACTGGGTTTCCAGATTTAAAGCATAGACTAGCTACATCAGAGGTAACGTTTGGCCTACTCTCATAAATCACTCCAATTACTCCTATAGGTATTGATATTTTACTAATATTCAAACCATTAGGCCTTTTCCATTTTTCCAAAGTATTTCCAACTGGATCTTTTAGTTTTGCGATTTTAGTAATTGAATTTTGAATATCTTTTAATTTAGTCTCATTTATTAAAAGTCTACTTATTAAATTATTTTTAATACCAATTTTTCTGGCGTAATTCACATCTTTTAAGTTTTGCTTAAGTATTAGTTTTTTTTTATTACCCAATAATTCTGCGTATTTATTTAATACTTTATTTTTGATTTTTGTGTCAATTTTCTGTTCAAAAGCTCTTCTTGCTTTTGTTCCAACTAAATTCATATATTTGATCATTTAAACTTCCACCATATCATCTTTATGAATTACTTCAGATTTAGATACATAACCTAGTAATTTTTCAATTTGATTTGAATGATGACCCATAATTTTAAATATCTCATCTGAGGTGAATGAACTTAGTCCTCTAGCAAATTCAACATTCTTCTTATCTAAAATTTTTATATGATCTCCTTTATTAAATTTTCCTGAAATTTTTTTTATTCCAGCAGCTAGTAAACTTTTGCCTGATCGTAGAGCTTTTTTGGCTCCATCATCAATAATAATTTCTCCTTTTGGTGCTATTGAACTTATTATCCATTTTTTTCTTGCGTCAAGTTTTGAGACCTTAGGACTAAACCAGGTACACTTATTTTGCTCAATTATTTTTGTGATTGGGTTATTATTTAGCCCATTTGCAATGACCATACTGCTACCAGCTAATTGACAAATTTTTGCAGCCTCAATCTTAGTTTGCATACCTCCACTACCAAATTCATTCATACCTTTAATATTTACATTGCTTAAATCTTTTTTTAAATCTTTAACTATCTTAATTAATTTTGCGTCTTTAAACATTTTGGGGTTTTTTGTGTAAAGTCCATCAACATCAGAAAGAAGAATTAAGGTATCAGCGTTAGTAATTTGTGTAACTCTAGATGCCAACCTGTCGTTGTCTCCATACTTTATTTCTGTTGTAGCTATAGTGTCATTTTCATTTACTATTGGAATAAATCCTAACTCAAATAAATTTTCAAAAGTTCTTTTGGCATTTAATGATCTTCTTCTTTCTTCTGTATCTTCAAGAGTAAGAAGAATTTGAGAAATATTAAGTTTAACTCTAGCAAATGTTTGTGAAAATAAATTCATTAACTCTATTTGGCCTATAGATGCAATAGCTTGACTTTGGTCTAGTTTAATATTTTTTTTATTATAATTCATTTTTTTGCAACCTAGAGCAATTGCTCCTGAACTCACAATTACAACTTTTTGATTTTTGTCTCTTAATTTTTTGATATCTTTTGCAAAACTAGAAAGCCATTTTTTTCTAATTTTTTTATTGTCATCTACAAGAAGTGAAGAACCAATTTTAACTACAATAATTTTAGAATTTTTAAGATACATAAGATAAAAGTTTAGCCTTTATTTTAGATATAGAACTTTTTTCCAAAGTTGTCATAGTCAATATCTCACATTTTTTGTTTTTGGAAAAATGATCAATTACCTCTTTTGCAGTATCTTCATCAATTAAATCAATTTTATTTAGCACTATAAGCTCTTTTTTATCTAATAATTTAGAGCTGTAGTTTTTTAATTCTTTTTTGATTTGATCGTAAGACTCATTAAGGTCGATATTTGTAATATCAATTAAATGTAAAAGCGATTTACATCTTTCAATGTGTTTTAAAAATTGAGTCCCAAGACCTACACCTTCATGTGCTCCTTCCACTAATCCAGGTATATCCGCAATTGTAATTTCTTTATCATCATAAGAAGCAACACCAAGATTAGGATTTAATGTAGTAAATCTGTAATTTGCTATTTTTGGATTTGCATTTGTAAGTGCGGCGAGCAAGCTAGACTTACCTGCATTTGGTAAACCGATTATACCGATGTCTGCAATTGTTTTTAGTTGAAGCCAAATTATAAAATCCTCCCCAACAGTTCCTTTAGTAAACTTTCTTGGAGCTCTATTCGTTGAACTTTTAAATCTGGTATTTCCAAGACCGCCTTTACCACCATTTGCTACAATAAATTCTTCTCCTTTTTTACTAAAATCAAAAAGTAATGTCTTATTGTCTTCTTCAAAGACTTGTGTACCGAGGGGAACTTTTAGAACAAGATCATCACCACTTTTCCCAGTCCTATTTTGTCCTGCACCATTTTCACCTCTTTCAGCTTTATGATGCTGCTGATATCGATAATCAATTAAGGTATTTAAATTTTCCTCTGACTTTAAAACTATTGATCCACCTTTACCGCCGTCTCCACCATCTGGACCTCCAAATTCAACATATTTCTCTCTTCTGAAACTTTGGGATCCATCTCCGCCATTACCAGCTTTAATATAAATTTTGACTTGATCTAGAAATTTCATAATACAACATCTACTTTTGTTGTACTATTAATTGGGTTTTACTGAAACGAAAGTTCTATCTGCTTTTGATTTTTTGAATACAACTTTACCTTTAACTACTGAAAAAATAGAGTGATCCTTACCCATACCTACATTCTCACCAGGAAAAATTTTAGTTCCTCTTTGTCTTACAATTATATTACCAGGTACGACTGTTTCACCACCATATTTTTTAACACCCAATCTTCGTCCGGCACTATCTCGACCATTTCTTGATGATCCACCTGCTTTTTTTGTTGCCATAATTTACCTTGTTTTATTTACTTACCGCTTCGTTAGTTTCTTCTTTTTTTGGGTTCTTAGAAACTTTTTCAGCTTCAGATACAACTTTACCATCTTTTGAAAAAATTTTATTTATTCTTATCATAGAATACTCTTGTCGATGTCCATTTTTTCTTCTTGAATTGTGTCTTCTTCTTTTTTTAAAAATTAGTATGGTTCTATTTTTACTGTTTTTAATTAAATCAGCTTCGACTTTTGCACCACTTATATGAGGAGCTCCGACCTCAATAGATTTATCATCCCCATATGCTAGGATTTCATTAAATTCAATTTTTGTTTCAGGTTTTGAATCTGGAAGCTTCTCTACTTTAAGAATTTCTCCAGACTTAACTTTGTATTGTTTTCCACCTGTTTTTATAACTGCGTAAGACATAGTATGAATATTTATTTAAGTATCCGCAATATAGTTGTAGCTAAGTTTTAGTCAAGCCGAATTAACTAGAAATTATCCTTTAAATTTCGCAGTTTTGAAAAGGTTTTGACATCTTTTGCTCTTAGAAAAATATTGCAATCCAATTCATCTTTAAGAGTAGACGGAATTGTGGGCAAGCTATTCTTTAACTTTATTTGAATATTTTGTATTTTTTTTTTAAGATTTAAATTTTCAGTATCATGTTTGATACAAAATTTTGAATTATTAAGAGTATATTCGTGACCACAATAAATTTGAGTATCAAGAGGCATAGCTTTAATCTTATTTAAAGAACTAAACATTTGTTCGTAGGTGCCTTCAAAAATTCTCCCACAGCCAAGGGAAAAAAGAGTATCTCCAGTAAATAGTAATTTATCTTTATAAAAATGAAAACAAATATGGCCCTTAGTATGTCCAGGAACATGAATTATTTTAGCTACAAAATTATCACTTTTCCATATTTCATTGTCTTCAAGACAGATATCAATTTCTGGAATTCTTTCTGAATCATGTTTAAAGCCAACAACAATACTATTATATTTTTTTTTTAGTTCCTTATTACCTCCAACATGATCAAAATGATGATGAGTATTTAAAATATATTTTAGATTAATATTTTTATTTTTTAGATAATCAATTACTGGACTAGCCTCACTTGGGTCAACAATACATGCTAAATTGTTAGTTTCATCTATAATTAAATAACTATAATTATCTTGGAGACATGAAATTATTTCTACTTTCATTTTATTTCTCTATTAAAAATATTCCTAGATCTGCAAAAAAATTTTTAATTGTTAAATTGCTATGATTTACAATTGAAACATTCTGATTGTTTATAGCCAATGATTTAAAGATTTTGATGTTTCTTGATTTTGCAAAGTAAAAAAAATCCTTTATTGAACACATATGAATATTAGGAGTATTGTACCACTCATCTGGTAATGTCTTAGTAATTGGCATTGTCCCTTTTATGAGTAAATGAAGTCTGACTCTCCAATAACCAAAGTTTGGAATAGTTACAATTGCTTTTTTTCCAACTCTTAAAAGTTCATTTATAACTAGCTCGGGATTTAAGAAAGCTTGAAGAGTTTGACTAAGAACAACATATTCGAAAGATTTGTCTGGAAATTGTTTTAGATCTTTTTCTGCATTTCCTTCAATGACAGTCAATCCTTTTGCAATACACTCTTGTACTTTACTTTTTGAAATCTCCAGTCCTCTAATATTAGTATTTTTGTTATTTTTTAAAAACTGCATTAAAATTCCATCTCCACAACCTACATCTAATACTTTTTTATCTTTTTCAATTAATTCAGCTATTACTTGAAATTCATTTTTCATAATTAATTTTCTGTATAAGATTTATCTAAAAAGTTTTTAAGCGCACTTAAAAAGTCTGGTACATCTAATAAAAAGGAATCGTGACCTTTGTCAGACTCTATCTCAACAAAACCTACATCTGCTCCAATAGAATTTAAGGCAATTACAATGTCTTTGTTTTCTTGAGTTGGATAAAGCCAGTCAGATGTAAATGATATTATAAAAAACTTTGCTCTTGTAGCTCTAAAAGCGTCAGATAATTTACCCTTGTATTGTTTTGCTAAGTCAAAATAATCCATTGCTCTTGTAATATAAAGATAGCTATTCGCATCAAATCTGTCGACAAATACTGAACCTTGATATCTTAAATAACTTTCTATCTGAAAATCTGCATCAAAACCAAATTTCAAATCTTCTCGTTCTTGAAGTTTTCTTCCAAATTTTTCTTGGAGACCCTTTTTTGAAAGATAAGTTATATGTGCAGCCATTCTTGCAACAGCCAAACCTTTATTTGGGATTGTATCTTCAGAGGAATAATCCCCACCTTTCCAATTACTATCAGCCGTTATAGCCTGTCTTCCTAATTCATTAAATGCAATATTTTGCGCTGAGTGACTAGACGTACAAGCAATCGGGATAACAGTTTTAGCTTTATCAGGAAAATTACTTATAAACTGTAGTACTTGCATACCGCCCATTGAGCCACCTGCGATTGAAAAAAGTTTGTCTATACCAAAATGGTCAAGCAAATTATATTGCGCATTTACCATATCGTTTATAGTTATAACTGGAAAATTTGTACCAAAAGCAGTCCCAGTACTAGGGTCTTCATGGCTTGGCCCAAATGAGCCCATGCATCCACCCATTACATTTGCACAAATAACAAAATATTTTTTGGTATCAATTGCTTTATCAGGACCAACTGCATAAGACCACCAACCATCTTTATTTGTTATTGGATTCTGGCCAGTGACAAATTGATCTCCTGTTAATGCATGAAAAACTAAAATAGCATTATCTTTATTTTTATTTAATGAACCATAAGTTTCATATGCAATTGGGAATTCATTAATAGTTTTTCCACAATCTAACTTTAATGGTTTTTTTACTATAAAGGTTTTAATATTATTCTCAGCATTCATAACAAAGCTAATATTTGAATTGTGAGAAAAAAAACTATTTTAGCGGTTTTTTTTAAGCGCTCGCAATTCAGTTAAATCAGCGCATAATTTTTGTACTAGAACTTATTTATTATGTCAATTTTTTTAAAAATTGTCTTATTCTCTATAAAAATTTGTAATTTTATCTATAAAGAGCTCATAAAATTAAAAAAAAATGATTACTCCAAAATTTAAAAAATTTAAGATTGAAGCTTATAAACCTGGCAAGTCAAAGGTCAAAAAGCTTAAAAAGGTAATAAAACTTTCAGCTAACGAATCTGCTCTTGGGATCAGCCCAATGGCAAAGAAATTAATATCAAATAAAAAAATGATTTTGGATAAATATCCTGATGGAAAGTCACAAGATCTGAAAAAAGCAATTTCCAAAAAATATAAGTGTGACTTAAATAAAATTATTTGTGGTGCAGGTTCTGATGAGGTAATTCAAATGTTGTGTCAATTATATTTAAATCCAAAAGATGAGGTAATAGTTCCAGAATATAGTTTTTTGATGTACAGAATTTATGCAAAAATTGTAGGTGCCAAAGTTTTATTTGCAAAAGAAGTAAATTTTAAAGTGTCAATAAGAGAGATTTTAAAAAAAATCACGAGAAAAACTAAAATAGTATTTATTGCTAACCCAAATAATCCAACTGCAACTTATTTGACTAAAAAAGAAATATTAGAACTGAGGAATAAAATGAATAAAAATATTTTACTTGTGGTTGATGATGCGTATTCAGAATATATGAAAAATAATGATTATACTTCAGGTTTAGATTTATTTAGAAATAAAGATAATGTTTTTATATTAAGAACATTTTCAAAAATGTTTGGATTAGCTTCCTTAAGAGTAGGTTGGGGATATGGATCAAAAAAAATAATAGATGCTTTAAATGTGATTAAACCACCATTCAATGTAAACGGTGTAGCACAACGTGCAGCTATTGCGTCGTTAAGAGATACAAAATTTATAAGTAGATCTGTTAAGCACAATTTACTTTATGCTAATAAGTTAAAAAAATTTCTTGAAATTTACAATATTTCTTCAAATAAAATTTCAGCAAATTTTCTATTTTTAAATTTTGATAATTGTAAAATTTCAGCAAAATATTTATATGAAAAATTGAAACAAAAAGGTGTTATCTTAAGATCAACAGAGGATGGTTATGGTATTAAAAATAAATTAAGATTAACCATAGGGTCTAAGCAAGAAAATTTAAAATTTATGAATACTGTAAAAAGAATATTAAATTAAATGAATAATATTTTAATTATTGGATGTGGTTTATTAGGATCCTCTTTATTGAGACGCATTCATAAAAAAAAAATTGTTAAAAAAATATTCATTTATGAAAAATCAAAGTCAAATTTTTCAAAAATTAAGAAATTAAGACTTCCAGGTATTCTAATTGATAATCTAGACAAAGGAGCAATTAATTATGATCTAATTATTTTTTGCACTCCAATGAGTGAATACAAAAATCTAATCTTAAAGATAAATAATTTTATTACTCCCAAAACATTAATTACAGACATCGGATCATCTAAAGTAGAGACCTCGAGGCTTATAAAAAAATTTTTGAAAAAAAATATATCTTGGACCCAAAGTCATCCCATTGCAGGCTCTGAGGTTAGTGGACCAGAGTATGGTAAGGAAAACATGTTTCAAGATCGATGGTGTATTTTAATAAAAGAAAAAAATACAAAAAAAAAACATTTGAACATTTTAAATAATTTTTGGAAAAAAATGGGTTCAAAAGTTATCGTTATGACACCTGAAAAACATGATAGAATTTTTTCCATAACAAGTCATTTACCCCATTTAATTGCCTATAATTTGGTAAAATCAGCACAAGATTTTGAAAAAAAACAAAATTACGATTTGATTAAGTTTAGTGCTGGAGGACTTAGAGACTTTTCACGAATAGCAGCTTCAAATGAAATTATGTGGAGAGATATTTTTTTTAACAACAGTAATAATATTTCAAAAGCTATTGATTTATTTATCAAAAATCTAACAGCATTTAAAAAAGATATAAATTTAAAAAACAATAAATCTATATTAAAAAAATTAATTCAAACTAAAAGAGTTCGTTCTAAAATTATTAAGTTAAAACAAGATATAAACAAACCTGACTTTGGTAGAAATTAAAATTTTATTTTAGAAATTTTTCTCACTTCAAGACTTGCTGTATCAAGTATTCTTTTAATTGTTTTCTTTATTGGCATGATAAGTACTTTTTTTTTTGGACCATAAGCGTGAATCAATTGTTTAGAGTTTACACAAATGGCAACATGACCTTTCCAAAATATAATATCTCCCCTTTTAAATTTTTTTGATATTTTTTTCACCGAATACCTTATTTGATCTTTAGTGTCTCTTGGATAAAATAAATTATTATAATAAAAAAAAATTTGTAATAAAGCCGAACAATCAATCCCTTTATAAGTCTTACCACCCCATTTATAACTTACCTTAAGAAATTTTGTAAAAAATTTTACAAAGTTTTTTTCTTTGTGATTAATTTCTTTAATATCTTTTTTTTTAATCCACTTATTATTGTCAATTTTTATATAAAACTTATTTTCTTTTTCTACACTTAATTTAGATCCTAGGGGGAGGTAGCTGTTTGAGACAGTATCAGGTTTTATATAAATTTTTGCCTTTAATGTGTTTACTTTATATTTTGGATGATAATTTTTGATATATTGTTTATTTTTAATGTATCCAACATAATTGTCATATGTAGATTTAATCTTTATCCAATTTTTATTTTTAGAAAAAATTTTGAATTTTTCACCGTATATTATTTGAGAAGTTACCTCAGATGACGTGCGAGGTTCTCTGTAAATATTTGAAAAATTCCCTTTAAAGTAAAAATTATTTTTCACCAATTTTGATTTTATTTTTTATAAGCCATAAACAAAACAAAGAAGGGATGACCATAATTGTAGTTAAAACGAAGAATGTTCCCCAATCTCCATTTAGCCAATCTACTAACGCACCTGAAGATGATGCTAAAGTAGTTCTTCCAGCAGTACCTATTGAAGCAAGTAATGCATATTGAGTTGCTGTGTAAGTTCTATCTACCAATAAAGAAATAAAAGCAACAAAAGCCACTGTAGCAAATGCTGCAGTAATATCGTCAGCAATTACAGCGATTGCAAATAAAATTTCAGATTTTCCTATCCAAGCCAAAACTGCAAATAAAAGATTTGTTATAGCCATTAGCCCTCCCGCAAAAAACATTGTTTTTATCGTTCCAGCTCTCATAGCCATTAAACCACCTAATAATGTAAATATTACAGTTGTAATCCAACCAAGTCCTTTTGAGTAAATTGCAATTTGTCCTTTTGAAAATCCGATTTCTTTATAAAAAACAATGGACATCCTTCCCATAAAAGCTTCACCAATTTTAAATAAAAAAACAAATGCTAATATTCCTGCTGCGATAGCAAAGCCGTTTTTTTTAAAAAAACTAATAATGGGTCCTCCAATAGTTCCTGTGATATATGCAATAAAGTTTGTTACAAAATTACTCGATCCAAGTTTTCTTTCAATTAGTTGGTCTGTTTCTTTCTGTTTAGCCTGTCTATCTGTTTGAATAGGTTCATGAACAAACATTAAACCTATGTTCATTAAAATAATTAAAATTCCCAAAATTAAAAAAGTAGTTTGCCAATAGTCAGATACGCCCAAGTTTTCAAAAAATTCAGCTGTAAACAATGCAACAACACCACCCAATTTATAACCTGTCCACCAACCTACAACAGCCATTGCAGCACCTGCCGCCATAGATTTTCCTTCATTTTCATTTATTTGTTCAATTCTTAATGCATCTACAGTTATGTCTTGTGTAGCTGAGGCTATAGCTATAATTAATCCTACACTTATCAATAGAGCTAAATTTTCTATTGGATTTATTGCGCTCCAAACTACTAGGCATAGTAAAATTATGATTTGCATTAAGACTATCCATCCCCGTCTATGACCTAATTTTTTTGTTAAGTATGGTATTTGGACTCTATCGATAATTGGAGCCCACAAGTAGTTAAAGGCGTATACACCGAAGATTAATCCTGCCCAACCAATTGTAGATCTGCTTAGACCCTCTTCTTTTAACCAAAGACTTAAACTGCTTGCAATCAAGACCCAAGGAAAACCTGAGATGGCTCCTAACAAAAGAATTCTCAACATTCTTTTGTCATAATAAACAGAAAAAGTTTCAGATAGTGTTTGTTCTTTTACCTCAAGCATTTAGTTTCTCCAAAACGATGGTAGAAACAATACTAGTATTGCAAACAACTCAAGTCTACCTAAAATCATTCCAATAGATAAAATCCATTTAGATAAATCTGGCAATGATGAAAAATCTCCATTTGGTCCAATTATTGGCCCTAAACCCGGGCCAACATTTGAGATAGATGTTGCAGCTCCAGAAAGAGCAGTAATAAAATCAAGACCAGTTAAAGATAATAATGCAGCTAAAATAAAAAAAATTACAAAATAAAAAAATATGAAAGATATAATTGAAGCAATAAATTTTTCATCCACTGAATTTTGATCATACTTTATTAAAAAAACACCTTTTGGATAAATAATTTTTTTAAGTTGATTTAATATAAAAAGATAAAGAATTTGAATTCTAAAAATTTTAATTCCACATGTGGTTGAACCTGCACATCCTCCAATAAACATCAATGCAAGAAAAATAGTTATTGGAAAACTACCCCAACTATCAAATTCAGCATTTACATAACCAGTTCCAGTTAAAATAGAAATAGTATTGAAAAATATTGATCTAAAAGAAAAGTTTTCATTATTAGTTAAAAACAAATAAAAACATAAAATAATTATAGATAATATTATTATTTTTAAAAAGGATCTTATTTGAGCATCACTTGAAAATATTTTTTTGTTTCCATTCAAAAATTTA
Organism: uncultured Pelagibacteraceae bacterium; assembly: GCA_902514665.1. Taxonomy (GTDB): domain Bacteria; phylum Pseudomonadota; class Alphaproteobacteria; order Pelagibacterales; family Pelagibacteraceae; genus Pelagibacter. The sequence continues at coordinate 23,388 of CABXRS010000010.1, forward strand.
ATATAAGCAATAAATGGAACACTTCCTAAAATAATAAACACCATAGAAGAAATCTCAATATAAACGCTATTAAAATAACCTATAGATTGGTTATAATTTGAAAATCCACCTGTTGCAATTGTAGTCATTGAATGGGTTAAGCTATCAAATTTTCCCATTCCAAAAATCCAATAACTTATAGCACAAATTCCAGTTAAACCTGAGTATATATATATTAATCTTAATGCTATCTCTTTAGATTTTGGTAATATTTTTTCTGATGAATCATTGCTGGAAATTTTAAATAATTGCATTCCTCCAACATTCATTATCGGCATAAGGGTTATTGCCATTACAATTATACCTATACCTCCTAACCATTGCAAAATAGCTCTCCATAAAAGAATACCTTTAGGTGCATTTTCTAAATTAGATATGATAGTTGAGCCTGTAGTGGTAATTCCTGACATACTTTCAAAAAAAGCGTCTGTAATTGACATTTCTATAGAAGAAAAAATGAAAGGTAAAGATCCAAAAACTGCAACACTCAACCAAGATAAGGCTGTTAACAAAAAGGCTTGTTGTAAATTAACTTTTTTGTCATGATCAATATTTGTTAAAAAAAAAAGTGCTCCAAAAACTATCGTTACAATTGATGCCCCAAAAAAAGACGAGTCAATTTCTGAATAAATAAATTGTACAATTATAGGGACTAACATAGACACCCCTAAGATTATTTGTAAAATTCCAAGTGTAAAAAATACCGTTTTATAATTAGACATTTTGAAAGAACATTATTTTATGGTAAATAAATTTCAACTCTATAAGAATTAATAAAATCACTAATTTGAGATTTTAAAAGAACAATTCATGATTAAAAAAGAAGTTTTAGACAAAACTAGTGCATGGCCTTTTGTAGAAGCCAAAAAAATGATGAGAGAAAGAAAATCGTTCATAGAAAAAAAAGGAAAAATTACATTACAAACTGGATACGGACCAAGTGGTTTACCACACATAGGTACTTTTGGAGAAGTTGCAAGGACCTCTATGATGGTAAATGCTTTAAAGCAATTAACGGATTTACCTACTGAAATTATAACATTTTCTGATGATATGGATGGTCTAAGAAAAGTTCCAGAAAATATTCCTAACCAAAATTTGTTAAATGAAAATCTTCACAAACCATTAACTGAGGTTCCAGACCCATTTGGGAAATTTAACAGTTTTGGTGAACATAATAATGAGATGTTAAAGGTTTTTTTAAATAGTTTTAACTTTAAATATAGCTTTAAAAGTTCTACGGATTTGTACAAAACTGGATACTTTAACTCAACACTAAAAGTAATTTTAGATAATTATGATGGAATAATGAATATTATACTACCAACCTTGGGTAAAGAACGTCAAAAAACTTACTGTCCATTTTTACCTATATGTCCAGATACTGGGCATGTACTTGAAATACCAGTTGTAGAAATTAATAAAGAAAAATCTCAAATAATTTTTGACAACAAAGGTAAAAAACTTGAAAAAAGTATTCTTGATGGAAACTGTAAACTTCAATGGAAGGTTGACTGGGCCATGAGATGGTTTGCGCTTGATATTGATTTTGAAATGTATGGTAAAGATTTAATTGAAAGTGCAATATTATCTACAAAAATTATAAACTTACTTGGTAAAAAGAATCCCTCTGGTTTCGCATATGAGTTATTCTTAGATGAAAAAGGTGAAAAGATTTCTAAATCGAAGGGAAATGGAATTACTATTGATCAATGGTTGAAGTATGCATCTCCAGAAAGTTTATCTTTATATATGTATCAAAACCCAAAAAGGGCAAAAAAACTATATAAAGAAATTGTTCCAAAAGCTGTGGATGAATATTTAGATAACATTGAAAAATCTAAAAAACAAACAGATCAGCAACTAATAATGAATCCGGTTTGGCATGTTCATGAGGGCAAAATCCCAACTGAAGAAACGATTATGACTTTTTCCATGTTGCTTAACTTGGTTGAAACAAGTAATGCAGATAGTAAGGATTTACTTTGGAAATTTGTTAAGAAATATAAACCAAATATCCAAGAAGAAAACTCTCCAATCTTTGATGGATTAGTTGGATATGCAATTAAATATTTTAATGACGTAATCAAATCACAAAAAAAATATAAAAAACCAAGTGAAAGTGAAAAAAAAGCCCTTTTAGCTTTAATTAAAACTTTAGAAACATGTAATGATGGTATGTCACCTGAAGAAATCCAAACTTTAATTTATTCAGCTGGTAAAGAAAATGGTTATGCTGATAAACTTAGAGACTGGTTTAAATTAATTTATGAGGTTGTATTTGGTGATGAAAATGGTCCAAGAATGGGTTTTTTCATAAGTTTTTTTGGTGTAAATGAAACTAAAGAGCTTATAACGAATAAATTAAAATAATGTTTTCAAATTTAAGATCTTTAATATTTAAAATAGATCCTGAACGAGCTCACTTTTTAGCAATACAGTCACTCAAACTCAACCTAGTTTCCAATATCTTTGATGACCATAAAAATGATCCTATTTTTAAGACAAAAATTTTTAACAAAGAATTAAACAATCCCATCGGGATAGCGGCAGGTTTTGATAAGAATGCTGAGGTCTACAACCCTTTATTTAAGTTGGGATTTGGATTGGTAGAAGTTGGTACAATTACACCCTTAAAACAATATGGGAATAGTAAACCTAGAGTTTTTAGATTAGTAGAAGATCAAGCACTTATAAATAGATTGGGCTTTAACAACCATGGTTCAGATTTGGTATTAAACAGGATTAAATCAAATAATAAACTGGGAGTGTTAGGAATTAACGTTGGTCCTAATAAAGACACTGATAATAGAATAAATGATTATTTAATAGGAATTGAAAAATTCCATGAAGTTGCAGATTATATTACTATTAATATCTCTTCACCAAATACTGAGAACTTAAGAAATTTTCATGACGAAAGAAAATTGCAGGATTTACTTAAATCTATTTCAGATAAGAAAAAAAATTTAGATACAAATATTCCAATAGTGGTAAAAATTTCACCTGATATAGATGAAAACCAGATCAATCTAATTTCAGAAATTCTTTTAGAAAATGATATAAGTGGGATAATTATTTCAAATACCTCAGAAATATCGAGAGACATTTTAAAAAATATTCAAAGACATCAAAAAGGAGGATTGTCTGGAAAACCTATTGAGAAAAAATCAAATTTATTAATAAACAAGTTTTATAATCTATTAAAAGGTAAAATTAAGATTATTGGGGTAGGAGGAGTAGACTCAGGACAATCAGCTTACGAAAAGTTTTTATTAGGCGCAGACTATATTCAACTATATACAGGAATGGTATTTCAAGGGCCAAATATTGCTAGTATTATTAAAAAAGATCTAAAAAAATTATTGATTAGAGACGGTGTTAAAAATTTTAGCGAAATTATAGGAAATAAAACTCTTTCTTAATTCTATTAAACTTGACGCCACCAACATCTAACCTTATATAAGCTTTGTCACTATGTCAAAAAAATGTGAACTTACTGGAAAAATTCCTTTGAAAGGTCATAACGTTAGTCACGCTAACAACAAGACCAAGAGAAGATTTTTGCCCAATCTTAAGAAAGTAAAGTTTACTAGCGAACTAATGAAAAGAAGCTTAAAATTAACAGTGAGTAATGCTGGAGTTAGATCAGTGGATAAAAAAGGTAGTTTTGACGAGTATTTAAAAACTGTAAAAAATAAAAACTTATCTCCAAGACTTAAAAAATTAAAAAAAGGTATTCTAATGAAATCCCCATTTAAGAAAAAACCTTTGGCTAAATCTGCATAATGAATAAATTATTCTTGTTTCTCTCATTTTTAATGGGAGTGGTTGTTTTATCATCAAATTATTTAGTCCAATTCCCAATTAAATACTATGGACTAGAAGAGATATTAACATACGGAGCATTCAGTTACCCAATAGCTTTTTTAATAACTGACTTAGCAAACAGATCTTATGGAAAATTAGTTGCAAGAAAAATTGTTTATATTGGTTTTGCAATAGGAATTAGTTTTACTCTTATATTCTCAACAAATTTTGCAGATTTAATTTCAGTAAGAATTGCAATTGGATCTGGAACAGCTTTTTTAGTCGCTCAACTATTAGATGTCCAAATATTTGATAAATTAAGAAAAAGAAAGTGGTTCATTGCTCCTTTAACATCATCCTTAATTGGATCTACAATCGATACATTTTTGTTTTTTTCAATATCTTTTTATGCAACAGGTATTCCTTGGGTTACTTTATCTTTAGGAGATTTAGCAGTTAAGATATTAGTTGCTCTTGTAATGTTAATTCCATTCAGAATTCTTCTTGGTACTTTAAAGCCGGTATAGTTTAGATTTTGGGCTCTGGTTGTGTCATACAATGAATACCTCCAAATCCCCAAATGAGTTGTGTGCAATCAATTGGTATAATTTTTTTATTTTTAAAAAATTTTTTAAAAATTAAAATTACTTTTTTATCATTTTTGTCTTTAAAGATTGGTAATAGTACTATTTTATTAGCAATATAAAAATTCAGATAACTTGCAGGAACTCTTACTTTTTCAATATATACAGGCTTAGGCATTGGTACTTCAATTATTTTAAATTTTCTTTTATCTATATTTTTAGCGTTCTTTAAAATATTTAAATTTTCTTTTAAATTTTTATAATTCTTTTCATTTCTATTTTTTTCGACTGCAGTCATAATTGTGTCTTCAGAGACAAACCTTGAAATATCATCGATGTGTCCATGAGTATCATCTCCTTTAATCCCCTTATTAAGCCAAATGAAATTTTTAACATTTAAATATTTACTTAATGTTTTTTCTAATGATTTTTTCGTAATCCCAGGATTTCTTTCTTGTACTTTGCTTAAAAGACATTCCTTCGTTAGAAGAACTGATCCTTTACCATTGACATCTATAGCACCTCCCTCCAATATTAATTGTTTCGGCTTATTATTAATCCTAACAACAGGATCTATTTTTTTTACTTTAGTTAATTTTGATAATTTATTATTGATATTGTTATCTTTTTTATAATCTTTGTATTTACTCCATGCATTAAATTTAAAATTTACAATTAACTTTTTTTTGGTCTTTTTATTTATTACATATATTGGACCAGAGTCTCTTAACCAAATACGATTAGTGGATATTTTGTGAAATATAATATTTTGTATCTTATTAGGAAATTTATTTAATAAATTTATAATTTTTTTTTTATCTTTATGATTATTTATTAATAAATTTATCTTTTGTGATCTTGATAATTCACTTATTATTTGTGTAACTGTTTTTGGTATATTTTTAAAAAGGCCAGGCCAGTCACTTTTGTTGTATGGCCAAGCTATCCATACACTTTCCTGCAACTCCCATTCTGCAGGCATTCTGTAGCCAATGAGAGATAAATTATTATTCATCTTTAGGATTTTTTAGAAGTCCTTTGTAATAATCTATTCTTCTATCTCTTAAAAATGGCCAATGATTTCTAGCTGTTTCAATTTTATTTAGATCAATGCTAGTAATTAAGATTTCCTCTTTATCTGATTTTGACTTCGCAATAATACTTCCACTGGGATCGATAATCATTGAGTTACCCCAAAAGTGTATTTTTCTTTTTCCAGTTTTCTCTAAACCAATTCTATTTATAGCAGCTACAAATACCCCATTTGCTATGGCGTGAGATCTTTGGATAGTTATCCATGCTTCTAATTGGGATTTTCCAAACTGTTTTTTCTCTTTAGGGTGCCAACCAATCGCTGTTGGATAAAATAAAATTTCTGCTCCTTTTAGCGTTGTTAGTCTTGCAGCTTCTGGAAACCATTGATCCCAGCAAATCAAAGAACCAACTTTTCCGTATTTTGTTTTTGTAGATTTAAAACCTAAATCTCCTGGAGTGAAGTAGAATTTTTCATAATAACCTGGATCATCTGGAATATGCATTTTTCTATACTTTGATATAATCTTACCCTTGTCATCAATTACAATGCATGTGTTATGATAAAAACCAGTAGTTTTTTTTTCAAATAAAGAAATCATTAAAACAACAGAAAGTTCTTTGGCTAATTTACAATATATATCTGATAATCTACCTGGAATTTTTTCTGCTAACTTAAACTTAGCATGATTTTCACTTTGACAAAAATATGGAGATAAAAATAGTTCAGGTAGACATATTATTTTTGCTTTTTTCTTTGATGCTTCTTTAATCTTAATTACAGAATTTTCTATATTTTTATTTTGATTATCAAAAACTTTAGTTTGAATTAAACCAATTGTAGTCTTTTTTGCCATATATTATTTAAAAATATTTGAAAAGTTTTTTCGATCTCTACTTTTCCATTCTCCTCTATGATAAGCATCACTAGCTATTAGAGGTAAAACGCTTGTAGCTTCTGCAAAAACCATTTGTTCTTTCGTGATATCAACTTTTCCCCAAGAACTTGCTTCTTTTAGAGTAGAGCTACTACATGCTCCATCTCTACTATCTGCAACTGTAATTTGAATAGCATACTTATGCATATCAACATCTTTTCCTAAAAGTTCAGCGCATATAACAGTATCTTGAATAAAATTTTTCGGCACTCCACCACCTATCATAAATAATCCTGAGCCTTTGGATTTAATCTTTATTTCTGTAAGTTCTCTAAATTCTCTAACAGAGTCAATCGTCATGTGTTTCTTTGGATTTTTTTCCTGGTGCATTACCAAACCAAATCCTGCACTCGAATCTGTAAATGCAGGGCAGAAAATTGGGACATGGTTATTAAATGCTGTTTCAATTAATGAATCTTTCTTTTTTGAGTTTTTTTTCAGATACTTTCCCATTTCATGTATGAACTCTCTAGACGTGTAACTCCTTGGTTCTAACGTATTTGCTATTTCACATATAATTTTGTCACACATTTGAAGCTCTTCCTCATCTATATAAGTATCGTAAATTCTATCGATATAGTTATTTCTTAACTCGGTATCATCTTGAAACTGTGAACCCTGGTAATGTTTAAACCCCAGTGCCTCAAAAAAATCCATATCTACAATTGAGGCTCCTGTTGCAACAATGGCATCAACCATATTATATTTAACTAAATCCTTATAAATATTCATACATCCTGCAGCCGATGTTGATCCAGCCAGGGTAAGGAAAATTGTACAATCTTTATCTTTCAACATTTCATTATAAATATTTGCTGCATTAGCAGTCTCTCTAGATACGAAAGACATTTTTTCCATTGATGAGATTATCTTTCTTGAATCAAAGGAGGTGATATCAATGTGTTCTACAGGGTTTTTTAAGAAATCTTTTTTACTATTGTGACCCAGATTTTTTTGGTCTGACATTAAGCGACCATATTAGCTTTATTGCTATCTTTATCGTACATGGTCATTATTGGTTTATCTTCAACTTCATAAATCTCGTCTGAATAGTAGCCATTGAACTGAGTTCTAAAAGTTAATCCATAAGCCCCAAGCTGACCAAGTTCTATATAATCATTCTCTTTAATATTGTTTGGAAGCAAAAAAGGACCCTTCATATAATCCATGCTATCACAGGTTGGACCAAAGAAATCAAAAGCAGTTAATTTTTTTGAAATAATTTTATTTGAGTTTTCTTTAATCATTTTTGATGGGTAAACAATATTTGGAGTACCAGCATCAAAAAGAGAACCGTAGGTTCCATCATTTATATAAAGCTTTTGTTTCTTTCTAAGATTAACTCTAACAATTGTTGATCCACTTTCTGCAACTAAAGCTCTTCCAGGTTCACAAATTATTTTAGGTAATGCTTCAAGTTTTAAATTTTCTAGACTTTTTTTAATTTCGTTAAAATAGTTATTTAATGATTGAGGAATTAAATCAGGATAGATAGTTGGAAATCCACCTCCTATGTTTATATAATCTGGAACTATTTTTGTTTTTTTTATTATATTTCCAATTTCAGTTATACCCTTAGAGTAAGAAATTGGATGCATACATTGGGATCCAACATGAAAACTTAAACCTATTTTTTTTGCGTGTTGTTTTGCTAATCTGGTTAAACCTACAGCCTCAGAAGTTAAAGCTCCAAACTTTTTTGACAAGTCTATTTCTGCGTGCTCGTTTGAAACTGCAACTCTTACAAATAATTCTAAATCTTTTGCATTATTAGTACTTTCTATAATTTTGATTAATTCGTCTTTAGTATCTAATGAAAAAGTTTTAACATTATAATTAAAATAAGCTTCCTTAATACTCTCTCTACTTTTTACAGTATGCATAAATGAGCATTTTGCATTATGATTAAAATTTCTTATGCCTTTTATCTCTTCGATTGATGCAACATCAAATTGCTCTATTCCACTATCTATTATTGTTTTAATTATTTCTGGATGAGGATTTGTCTTTACAGCATATAAAACCGATCCTGAGAATTTTTTTAAAAAAAACTTTACTGCAGATACAATTGAGCTTTTTCTAATACAATATACTGGTTTTTCAGGTTTCAGTTGATTTATAAGTTCTTCAACTGATTTAAATTTTTGCATTTTTAATGCCTCCAAAAAAAATTTAACAAAAAAAAGTCTTTTAAATAAAAAAACTTTAATATTTTTGGCATCTAAAGTTAAAAATCACCAATGTAAAGCAAATAATTCAAATCAGTATTGTTAAATAATCATATATTGAAAAATGTTAATGAATTACCATATAAGCACTATGAAAGAACAAGCAACACTTCAAAACCTAAGTGATTTTGAGAATAAATCACTGTTAATTTGTGATGACGACAATCCTTTTAGAGAAAGATTGGCAAGAGCAATGGAAAAGAAGGGTTTTCAGGTTTTTCAAGCAGAGAGTGTACAAAAGGGGATCGAAGCTGTTAAAGCAAAAAAACCTGGATTTGCTGTAGTAGACTTAAGACTTGGAGATGGAAATGGTCTTGAAGTAGTAAAAGAAATTCAAACCTCAAATAATGATAGTAGAATAATAATGTTAACTGGATATGGAAACATTCCAACAGCAGTTGCGGCTATTAAAGAGGGTGCAATCGATTATCTTGCTAAGCCAGCAGATGCCGAAGATGTTGAAAAAGCTTTGTTAGCAGATCCATCTAAAAAAGCTGCACCTCCAGAAAATCCTATGTCAGCAGATAGAGTAAAATGGGAACATATCCATAGAGTGTTTGAGCTTTGCAACAGAAATGTATCTGAAACAGCTCGAAGACTTAAAATGCACAGAAGAACTCTTCAAAGAATTCTGTCTAAAAGATCACCTAGATAAATTTTCTAATTTTAATAATTTTCTTAACTAATAATGCCAAAATGGCAATTTTAAATATTTCAGCCAACAAAAAAGGTTTGGCTCCTAACGCTAAAATAGGCTTGTCCCATCCAATTAATGTCCCTAACCACAACAATCCTAAAATATATATTGTTGAAGTTGCAAGTATTAGTTTACCCAAAATAACAAAAAAACCATCCTCAAATTTAATCATAGCTGCGAAATAGCATGCTGTTAAAAATCCAATTAAATATCCCATAGTTGGACCAGTGAAATATAAAAGTCCTACACCTTTTTCTGGAGAATTTGAAAAAACTGGCAATCCTGCAATTCCTTCAATTAAATATAATCCGATAGTAGCTAATCCAATTTTATAACCTAAGCTGATTCCTAAAAATAAGACTACAAAAGTTTGCATAGTCATAGGGACTGGGTAAAAAGGAATTTTTATTTTTGCAGAAATAGTTAAAGCTATTGAACCAAGCACTATAGCTAAAAAAGATTTAATTATTTTAGGTTGTGTAAGATTTTTTGTTAATTCCATCAAATTAATAATACTCTTAATTGTTAATATAATCTAGTGATTAGTAGATTAAATTAAAGTTTAGACTATATTAACCTTAAAACATTTAATAAATTTTAATGAGTAAAATACAAAAAACTGATCATTTTTATCTTATTGATGGTTCTGGATACATCTTTCGAGCTTATTACGCATTACCACCATTAAGTAGAAAAAGTGACGGACTGCCAACAGGCGCAGTTAGTGGTTTTTGTAGCATGCTTTTTAAACTTTTAGAGGATTCAAAATCAAATCAAAATTTGCAGAAACCAACTCATTTTGCGGTTATTTTTGACTCTGCCAGGAAAACATTTAGAAATGAAATCTATAGTGAATATAAAGCAAACAGATCTGAGGCGCCTGATGACTTGGCACCTCAATTTGAATATATAAGAAAGTCTGTTTTAGCATTTAACCTACCATCTGTAGATTTACCCAATTATGAAGCAGATGATTTGATTGCAACTTATGTTGACCAAATAATTAAAAAAGGAGCAAAGGTCACAATTGTTTCATCCGATAAAGATTTAATGCAATTATATCAAAAAAATGTCCGTATTTTTGATCCAATGAAAAATAAATTTGTAACTGAAGAAGACGTTATTAAAAAGTTCGGGGTAGATGCATCAAAAGTAATAGATGTCCAGTCCTTAGCAGGTGATAGTAGTGATAACGTACCAGGTGTACCTGGAATAGGAGTAAAAACTGCTGCTGAGCTTATTAATAAATATGGCACTCTAGAAAAATTATTGAAATCAGCTCATGAAATCAAACAAAATAAAAGACGAGAAACTCTCTTAGAAAATAAAGATAAGGCATTAATTAGCAAAAAACTTGTGACATTAGATCATAAATCTCCAATAAAGAGAGACCTAGATGAGTTTCAGTTAAAAAGTATAGACAAAGATAAATTATATAAATTTCTAAGAGAGATGGAATTTAATAGATTATTAAGTTCTGCTATTTCTGCATATGGAGAGCCAGACCTAACGAGTTCTGTTCCAGAAACTAAAAATATAGAAAAGCAAAGTCCAATTAATAATAAAAATTATTATTTGATTTCTAACCCAAATGAAATAGATGAGTGGGTTAAAGAGGCCGAAGAGTTAGGAGAGGTTGCTGTCGATACTGAAACAAATTCTCTAGATCCTCATCAAGCAGAACTGGTAGGTATCTCGCTTTCTTCAAAAATAGGTAAGGCCTGCTATATTCCAATTGGTCACAAATCATCAAAATGTATCAAAAAAGAAGTTGTAATTAATAAGCTAAAAAAATTATTAGAGGATCCAAGTGTTAAAAAAATTGGTCAAAATATTAAATTTGATTTTATTGTTTTATTTAAACACGGCATAACATTATCTGCCATGGAAGACACAATGTTGATGTCTTATGTTTTAGATGCAGGAAAAAATAGACATAATATGGATACATTATCAGAGTTACATCTTGAACATAAAACACTTTCTTTCAAAGAAATGGTGGGAACTGGAAAAAAAGCAATCAATTTTAGCGAAGTAGAAGTTGATAAAGCAAAAGATTACGCAGCTGAGGATGCTGACGTAACTTTTAGACTTTATAAGAAATTTCTTAAAAATCTAAAATCTGAAAAATTGATTAATATTTATGAAATTTTTGAAAAGCCATTAATCAAAATTCTCGCATTTATGGAAATAGAAGGTGTTGAGATTGATAGTAAATTTTTAACGTCTCTTTCAAAAAAATTTCAAAAAAAAATCCTAACATTAGAAAAGGATATATTTAAAATTTCAAAAAAAGAGTTTAACATTGGTTCACCCAAACAACTAGGTGAAATCATTTACAATGACCTTAAAATAGCAGGTTTAAAAAAAACAAAAAAAGGTGGATTTGCAACAAGTGCATCTGTTTTAGAGGATTTAGCCTTTAAAGGTAACAAATTTCCTAAACTAATCTTGGATTGGAGACAGTTATCAAAATTAAAAAATACTTACTCAGATGCATTGCCTGAACATGTTAATCCGATAACAAAAAGAGTGCACACTTCTTTTTTGTTAGCCGCTACAACAACGGGAAGGCTAGCTTCAAGTGACCCTAATCTACAAAATATTCCAATCAAATCAGATGATGGCAAAGATATAAGAAAAGCATTTAAGGCTAAAAAAGATCATTTATTGATTTCTGCGGATTATAATCAAATTGAAATGAGAATTCTTGCTGATCTAGCTGATGTGAAAGAATTAAAAAAAGCATTTAAAAATGACGAGGATATTCATTCATTAACAGCTAGCCAAATATTTAATATTGATATTAAAAAAGTAAATCAAGACCATAGAAGAAAAGCTAAAGCTATTAATTTTGGAATAATTTATGGAATTTCCCAATATGGTTTAGCAAAGCAAATTAACGTATCCAACTACGAAGCTGAAGAATTTTTAAATTCATACTTTGGAAAGTTTCCAGAAATTAAAGTCTATATGGATAACACTATTAAATTTTGCAGAAAAAGTGGTTATGTGAACAATATTTTTGGAAGAAGATCACACTTTAATGGGATAAATGATAAAAATTATAATGTGAGAAATTTTCAAGAGCGAGCTGCGATTAATGCTCCAATACAAGGATCAGCCTCAGAAATAATGAGATTAGCAATGATTAGATTAGATAAAAAAATGTCTGAGGATAAAATTACAAAACCAAAAATGCTTCTTCAAATTCACGATGAATTGATCTTTGAAGTTCCAAAAAAAGATGAAAAATTGATGGCCAAAATAATAAAAAATGAAATGACAAGTGTAGCGCAGAGTGACTTTCACTCATTTTCTACACCCTTAACAGTTGACGTAAATGTAGGTGATAATTGGGGAATGCTTCATTAATTTAATTACGTTGCCCAATTTAGGACAATTTAGTATTTTTAAAATAAATATATGCAGAAACAAACTATAGCCTTAATAGATGATGATAGAAATATTCTAACAAGCTTAAGTATCGCTTTAGAGAAAGAGGGGTTTAAAGTACAAACTTACATAGATGGAGAGAGCGCACTAATTGGATTAACGAGAATGCCACCTGACTTAGCAGTTATTGATATCAAAATGCCAAAGATGGATGGAGAAGAATTATTAAAAAAACTTAGAAAGAAAACATCTTTACCAGTAATTTTTTTAACATCCAAGGATGATGAAATTGATGAACTTTTAGGCCTGAAATTAGGTGCAGATGATTTTGTAAAAAAATCTGGGGGTTTTTCTATAAAAGTTTTAATTGAAAGAATTAGAGTTCAATTAAGAAAAAAAGAATCAAGTAATATTTTAGAAGAAAACAAAAGTTTAATTTCTCATGGAAGATTAAAATTAGATCCCTCCCAACTTGAATGTGAATGGAATGAAAAACAATTGCCAGATAAATTAACAACAACAGAATTTTTAATTGTTAAAGAGTTAGCAAAAAGACCAGGTATAATTAAGGAAAGAGCACAATTGATGGATATCGCATATAGGGAAGATACCGATATAGAGGATAGAACAATTGATAGTCATGTTAAAAGAATCCGTAAAAAATTTAAAAAAGTAGACCCTGACTTTTCAGCTATTGAAACTAGATATGGTAGTGGATATAGATGGAATGTTAGCTAATGTTTAGTAAATACTTAAAAACTCTTTCAATATTAAAAAAATTTCTGTTTATTAACTTTATTATTTTTTCTATTATTGGGTTATTTACTATAGTTTACTTAAAAAGCATACAACCAAACTTAGTAAAAAAAAAATCAGAAAATCATATCAAGATTATCAATAACACAGTCGATACACTTTCCAGATTAAAAGTTAAATTTGATACAGATGATATTAGAAAATTTTTATTTTCAACAAGATTTATATTTCAAAACTTAGATAGAGTAATTTTTTTTGATAATAGTTTAAATATTGTAGGTGATACAGATACATTAGACCTTGATCCAAGATCATTATCAACAAGAGTAGATGAGGTTGAATTTGAAACTTTAAGCGAAGATAAAAATGATCAAAATATTGAAGAGAAAAATATTAACTTAGATCAAGAAAAGCCAGTGTCCTTAAAAGATATTTTGACTGATTACTCAAAGTCAGACAAATCTGGAAATCCATATACTTTCATCCAAGAAAATTTTAATCAGTTTAAATTAACAACAATAAAAGACGTTGAAAGAGATGGGTCAAATGTAGGTTATTTGGCAATAACCGAGATTGCAAACGATATTAAAACTGCGACTGACGAGAGAAAGGCTTTTGTAATTAGAACAGCTATATCTGTAGGATTTGTAATCTTAATTTTCTCTTTTGTATTAAGTAGATATTTTATTAAACCAATTCAAAATTTAGTTCATTATACCAAACTTATTAAAGAAAAAAATCAAACAAAGTCAAATATTGAAAATTTAAAAAACAGAAATGATGAATTAGGCCTTCTTTCAACATCCCTTGAAGATATGACAAATGAGTTGCAAAAAAGAGTAACTCATGCAGAAAACTTTTCTACAGATCTTGTTCATGAAATTAGAAATCCTTTAGCATCTTTAAAAGGTGCATCCGAAATTTTACAAGACACAAATGATAAAGATCAAAGACTAAAACTAATAAATATTCTTAGTCATGATGTTCAACGTATTGAAAGATTAATTACAGATTATTCTCAAATGTTAAAAGACGAAGTTGCTTTGAGTAAGGAAAAAATGAACAAGATAAATATAGAACCAATTATACAATCTGTTGCAGATGATTATAACAACATTCACAAGGTTAAAAAAGATATTGATGTTAAATATGAAAATGATGGAAAAAAAGAATATTTTATTAATGGTATAGAAAACAGAATAGAACAAATAATTGCAAATTTATTAGATAACTCTATATCCTTTAGCAAAAAAGGTTCCAGAATTTTTATTAATGTTTCTAATACTTTAGAAAATAAAGTTTCAGTTAAAATAATTGATGAAGGAGAGGGATTTAAGGAAAAAGATACCTCAAGAATATTTAAAAGGTTTTATAGCAATCGACCCGACAAGTTTGGTGAACACTCAGGATTAGGATTAAATATAGTGAAAAATCTTGTAGATTTACATGATGGAGAAATTGTAGCATCTAATCGTATTGATACTGACGGTGCTATGATAGAAATAAGATTTCCAAGTATTTAATCTAATGTTGATAAAATATTACTTAACGGTATAAAGCTTGCCATGGAAGATTATAAAGTAAAAGATATTTCACTAGCAGAATTTGGAAGAAAAGAAATTTCTATTGCAGAAAGCGAAATGCCAGGCTTGATGGCTTTAAGAGAGGAATATTCTAAAAAGAAACCTCTTGAAGGTGCTAAAATTATTGGTTGTTTACACATGACTATTCAAACAGCTGTTTTAATTGAAACATTAGTTGATTTAGGAGCTGAAGTAAGATGGTCATCTTGCAATATTTTTTCTACTCAAGATCATGCTGCCGCTGCTATTGCTAAAGCAGGTATTCCTGTCTATGCCTGGAAGGGTGAAACTGAAGAAGAATACTTATGGTGTATTAAACAGACTATCGTAGGTAAATCTGATTGGAAACCAAATATGTTATTAGATGATGGTGGCGACTTAACAGCGATAATGCATAACGAACATAAAGAATTGATGAAAGATGTTAAGGGCGTTTCAGAGGAAACAACAACTGGAATTAAAGCACTTAATAAAATGGAAAAAGATAAATCTCTCTTAGTTCCAGCTATAAATGTAAATGACTCAGTAACTAAATCAAAATTTGATAATTTATATGGCTGTAGAGAAAGTTTGGTTGACGGCATAAGACGAGCTACTGATGTCATGATGTCAGGTAAAATTGCAATTGTAGCTGGCTTTGGAGATGTTGGAAAAGGAAGTGCTGCCTCTTTAAGACAAAGTGGAGCCAGAGTATTAGTTACAGAAGCAGATCCAATTTGTGCTCTTCAAGCAGCAATGGAGGGTTACGAAGTAGTTTTAATGGATGAAGCTATAAGTAGGGCAGATATAGTTGTAACCGCGACAGGAAATAAAGATATCGTTACAGCGGACCACATGAGAGATATGAAAGATAGAGCAATCTTATGTAACATTGGACATTTTGATAATGAGATACAAGTTGAAGCTTTAAAAAACTATAAGTGGACTGAAGTAAAACCTCAAGTTCATGAAATAGAACTTCCCGGCGGTAAGAGAATTATTTTATTAGCAGAGGGGAGATTGGTAAATTTAGGTTGTGCAACTGGACATCCTAGCTTTGTTATGAGTGCTTCTTTTACTAATCAGGTAATTGCACAGATTGAACTTTGGCATAATCACAAAAATTATGACAATAAGGTTTATGTATTACCAAAGCATTTGGACGAAAAAGTTGCTACTTTACATCTTAAAAAAGTTGGTGCTAAACTAACTAAGTTGTCTAAAGATCAAGCAGAATATATCAGCGTGGGAACAGAAGGTCCTTTTAAACCAGATGCATACCGCTATTAAAGATAGCAAAATTGATATCACTTCAGAGAAGTCTACAAGAGAATTAGCAGAAAAATTAACTTCATATTTTAAAGGAGGAGAATACGTTTTCTTGTATGGTGAGATGGGAGTAGGAAAGACAACTTTCATAAAATATTTTATTAATAAATTTCAGACTAATGAGAAACTTAAACTTACAGAAGTAACTAGCCCTACATTTAACTTACTGAATGAGTACGAAACTAATAATTTTATAATAAAACATTACGATCTGTTTAGGATAAAAAATA
>CABXRS010000011.1 GCA_902514665.1 uncultured Pelagibacteraceae bacterium
AGGTTTGTATAATAATTCAGCATTTTATCGTGTTATAGAAAATACTTTGGTTCAAGCTGGTGATCTTGAGTTTGGTTATCATGATAATATAAACTATTTTAAAATTGGAAGTGGTACGTCTAAGCTTGGTAAATTAAAATCAGAATTAAGTAACGATTACGAATTTAAAGCAGGAACTGTTGCTATGGCCAGGGGGGAATTTGATACTGAGGATAGTGAATTCTTTATTATCTTAAAAGATATTCCTTTATACCAAGGAGAATATACACCAGTTGGTAAAGTAATCTTCGGCTTGGACGCTTTAAAAAAAATTAAAGTTGGTGATAAAACAGATTATGTATTGCGGCCTGATTATATTAAAGAATTTCAATTATTAGATAACTAATTAACTAAAGGTTTTCCAGTTGCAAGAGTATGCTTTATTCTTTCCTGAGTTTTAGGGGTTTCAATAAGCTTCATAAAAGCATCTAGCTCTAATTTAAACAAATCGTCCTCTGAAAGTTGTTTGTGTATTGATGTATCTCCACCACTTAGTACATATGCTAATTCTTTAGCAACTACCATGCCGTGATCTAGTATAACTTTATCATTATAAAGTTTATCTAAAATTTTGTGCATTTCTCCCCTAACACTCTCACCTGGCAAATTGAATACTAATTCAGATGGCGATTTAAAATTTCTGTTTTCATCTAAAATTTGTTTTGATGCTTCGAGTAAACTATTTCTATTCATTATTTTTTTGTCTTCTGGCTCAAGGTATTTTAAAGGTTCTGCCTCCACTGGTGAAGTTGCTGTCTTACCATAACCAATAATGTCAAAAACTTTTAATGGAGCAAAATGAGGATCTTTTTTACTTTCTTCAGTATTCTGCCATCTTGCTAACATTTCTTTGCAACCACCACCAGCTGGTATCAATCCTACTATTGTCTCAACTAAACCAATTACAATATTCGTATGCGATGCAACAAAATTACTTTGCACAAGAACTTCAAAGCCTCCTCCCAAAGTTAAACCAGAAGGTGCAGATATCACAGGATATTTTGAATACTTAAGTTCTTTACAAGTTTCTTGAAAATATTTAATGAATTTTTCAATAGATTTAAAATCTCTTTTATTTGCAAAATCCATCGTATAGCTTAGATTTACCCCTGCAGAGAATTGCATACTTTCATTTATAATAATTAAAGGTTTATCAGTTGCTTTTTTTAAAGCATCCATTGAGTCATAATCTAGAGCATTTGCCTTAGTGGTAAACTCAACAATATTATAATCTGGAAATTTATAAATATTAGCAGAGCTATTTCCATCAATACTTTGAGCCTTCCTCTTAACCTTTCCTAATGTTTCAATTTTAGTATATTTTTGCCTTTCTCCATAAAAATTTTCATTTTTCGATTTTGCAAGATTTTCTAAAAATTTATTTCCCTCATAATTGTCTATTTTATGAAAAAAATTTTCTACTCCAATTTCCTCTAGCATCTCGAATGGTCCTTTAGACCAGTTAAAACCAAGTCTCATCGCTTCATCAATATCATTGAACTCATCTGTAATCTCAGGAACTAATGAAGATGAGTACTTAATTATTTTTGAAATCACTGACCAAGCATATTTTCCATATTTGTCATTTCGATTAATTAATTTTTTAAGATCAACTTTATCAGACTTAACATCTATTTTTTTAGTCGGCGAGTAATCTCCTGTTTCTAGATTTAGTGCCTCTAAAATTTTTTCACCTCCTACTTTATTTATTCTAAAAAAACCTCCTTTCCCTTTTCGACCGGTATAACCAGTTTCAATTAGTTTTTTAATTAAAGGGATTTCTTGTGCAACCTCATAGAATTTATCGGTTTTAGGTAATTCTTTAATAAAACTTTTTAATACATCAGCCATTAAATCAATCCCGATTAAATCATATAAACCAAATACTCCTGTTTTAGGAATTCCCATAGGTCTTCCAAAAATTGCGTCAGCTTCTTCAACAGTTAATTTCATTTTAAAGGCCTCAGTCATTGCTATTTGCATAGCATATACACCGACCCTATTTCCTAAAAAACCTGGAGTATCGTTACAGACTATGGCCCCTTTGCCAAGCTCAATCTCACAAAATTTTTGAAGTGAATTTATTTTTTCTAAATCATTATTCTCATTTTTAACAATTTCTAATAATCCCATATATCGAACGGGATTAAAGAAGTGTGTAATACAAAAGTCTTTTTTTTGTTCGTTAGTTAAATTCTGTGAAAGTACTTTTATTGGAATTGAGGATGTGTTTGAGGAGACTATAGCACCATCTTTTCTAAACTTAAATATTTTATCGTATATCTGATGCTTAATATCTATACGTTCAACAACTGCTTCAACTATCCAATCAGCTTCTTTAACGATATCAAAATCATCAGTAATATTTCCTACTTTAATGTTATTAATTTGAGATTTGTCTATCAATAATGGTGGTCTTGATTTAAAAATTTTATCCCTAGCATTTGTGCTTATTTCAGTGGTCAAATCTAGTAAAGTTACAGGAACATTTGCATTACATAAATGAGCAGCAATTCCACTACCCATAGTGCCCGATCCAATAATAACTACTTTTTTGATTTCCACACTAAGTTCTATATATGAAAAGTTTATTTAGGTAAATTATCTATTTATTCCTCTTAATCTCTCAGATCTTCTTCTTAATAATTCTGCTGTGACTAAAATTAAAGTAGATAAAATAATTAAACATGTTGCAACTGCGAGAATAGTTGGACTTAGCTGCTCTCTTAAACCTGTCCACATTTGAACTGGAATAGTTGTATTCTCCAATCCTGCCAAAAATAATACAACAACAACTTCATCAAATGATGTAACAAACGCAAACAATCCTCCTGAAATTACACCTGGAAGTATTAGAGGTAATGTAATTTTCATAAATGTATTAAATGGGTTACTCCCTAAACTTGAGGCTGCTCGAGTTACACTATGATCAAAACCTGAAAGCGTTGCAGTAACGGTTATTACAACAAATGGAGTTCCTAATATAATATGTGCCATAACTATTCCTGTGTGTGTTGCAGCTAAACCAACTTTTGCCATAAAAAAGAAAATAGCCACACCAGATATAATTAATGGAACAATCATTGGTGAGATTAAAACTGCCATAATCAAACCTTTATATGGCATATGTCTACTGCTTAGCCCTAAAGCAGCAAGTGTACCTAAAATAATTGATCCAATGGTTGCAAATATTGCAATTATAAAACTATTCTTAGCAGCTAGCCCCCATGGATTTTTTGTTCCATAAACCATTTCGTGATACCATCTAAATGAGAAAGCTTCGGGATCAAGTCTTTTCATTCCTTCAGAAAAAACCAAAAACTCTTCTGCATTAAATGATAAAGGAAAAATTACAAATAAAGGTGCAATTAAAAAGAAAAATACAAAAGTGCAAATAGCAATATAAAAATAATGCCAAATTCTATATCGTGTTTCAGTATAACTTGGTAATGCCATAATTAACCTAACTTAATATTATCAACTCCTACTAATTTGTTATAAATCCAATAAATTACTAAAACTCCTGATAACAACATTAAACCCATTGCAGATGCAAAACTCCAATCCAATGTGGTTTTCATATGATACGCAATTTGATTACTAATTAAAGTGCCTGAGGCTCCACCAACTAGAGCTGGAGTAATATAATATCCTATCGCTAAAATAAAAACCAATAAACATCCCGCACCAATACCTGGGATTGTTAATGGAAAGTATACTTTCCAAAATGCAACAAATGGAGTTCCACCTAAGGATTTACCTGCTCTCATTAAACTTGGAGATATTGTTTTCATAACACTGTAAAGCGGAAGAACCATAAATGGCAATAATATTTGTGTCATTGCAACATAGGTTCCAACTTTATTGTACATCATTTCTGGTCTGTTATCGTCTGCAACAAGACCAATCATTACAAAGAAATCATTTACCACTCCTTGTTGTTGTAGCAAAATCATCCAGCTAGCAGTTCTAACCAATAAAGATGTCCAGAAAGGTAATAGAACACATATCATTAAGAGATTACTGTACTTCATGGGTAATGTTGCAAGTAGGTGAGCTATTGGATAACCCATCAAAAAACAAAAAATAGTTACAAACAATGCTATTTCTAAGGTCCTTAGCCAAAGTATTCTATGTATTCGTCTATCCTCATCTACTTGTGCAATACTACCGTCCGCTGCAAAATACATATCCATACCTTTTAAATATTTTGCCATAGTGTATGGAGGAGCCGTTCGTTTAATCGCTTGCCAATATTCAACATCTCTCCATCTTTTATGAACCTTCATTATTTGTTCTTTGATGCTTTGACTCTCATCAATTTTATTTCTTTTAATTTGTCTCATTAATTTTTTAGTAATGGAATTAAAACCATTTTTTTCTTTATTTAATCTTTGACCAAGTTTTCCTTGTGTTTGGTTTTCAATCAAAACTTTATAGTCTGAATAAAAACCAGCAAAAACTTCTTCTGAAGGTAATTCTTTGCCGTCCCATTTTTCCATTGCTTTAAAAGTTTTAGGAAGCATATTAGTAATCATTTTATCGTCTACACTTCTTGTAAACATCTCTCCAATCGGAAATACATATGTAATGAATAAGAATAACAGTAATGGAGCAACGAGAAGAAAGGCTCTAATTTTATTCTTCTTTTCCGCTTTTTTTAGACTGACCTCTAGTGGAATTCCGTCAGTTGTTAAAATTTGTTTTGTTTCTGAGCTCATAAAAAAAGGGCGGTTAGTTAATAACCGCCCTAAATATATTATATTAATTCAGTGTTTAAAACTGAAATTATAGGCCTGCTTTCATAGCTTCCCATTTTTCACCAATCTCTGTTCCATTATCTGCCCAGTAGAAAGGATCTACTAAGAAATATTTCTTAGTATTTGCAGGAGCCGTTGGCATTTGTGGCATCATTTGAGTTTTACCATCTTTGTACCAAGGCTCATTAGCTTTGATAATTTCTAAAGATGATAATCTATAAGGAGCATATGCAATATACTTCGCACTACCAGCTAACATTTCGGTGTTAGTCATCATAGCTAAAGCTTTTTTAGCATTTGCTTCATCTGGTCCACCCTTAACTAATGCAAAATACTCATAGTCAAGACCTTGACCATGCCATACTTGCTTAATTGGAGCACCTTCACCAACTTCTGCGTTAAAGAATCTTCCGTTCCAACCAGTTGCCATAACAACTTCACCAGCAACTAATAGTTCTGGTGGTTGAGCACCTGCAGACCAGAATACACATCCACCATTTGGATCTGTACAAAGTTCTTTAATTTTATTCATTGCTCTGTCAACACCGCCTTCTTCTTCAAGCTTTCTGTAAAGTAATTCTCCACCTTTACCCATATTTACGCCGTCAGCAGCTAAAGCAATTTCTAGATTTGTAAGAGCACTTTTATAGATTGCTCTTTTACCTGGAAATTTTTTAGTGTTAAAAAAGTCTTTGATAGTTTTTGGTTCTTTACCATCAAAAGCTCTTGTATCAAAAGCATAGTTCCAAGAGTACAGAATGTTTCCTACTGCGCACTCACTTGGCATTGGAGCGAAGAAGTCTTCACTTGCAGGTGTTCCATCTGGAGCTGCTGGGAAGTCTTTGTCAAAATCAAATTTAACAAATATACCTTCGTCACATCCATTTATAGTATCAAATGCAAATACATCGATAATATCCCAAGTTATAGCACCCGCCTCTTTTTGTGCTTTGATCTCTGATAATCCTCCAGAATAGTCAACCCAGTTGATATCAACTCCTAGAGCTGCTGCTGTTGGATCACCATACCCTTGTTTTTGAGAGTCTGTATATGCTCCACCCCAAGATGCTACAGTAACAGCAAAGGCTGAAGAACTTACAGATACAACAAAAGAAAGAGCAAGTAACAATTTACTTAATTTTCTCATTATTCCTCCGTTTAAACGTTTAATATAAGTTAATTTATATAAGCAAATTACACCAAAATGACTATTAAGAGTCAACAGCTTATAATGTTCTTATTCTTGCTTATACTTTGTGAATTGATTGTTTATTTTGGGTCTAAAGCTCTAGCGTCATAACTATTCCAGCCAATTTTTATTTCTTGGCTAACCTTAAGCTCTAAATTAGATGTGGAGTTTGGTACTTTTAAAATAAATTCTGGGTTACCTAATAAATTAACTCTTACCCTCGTATGATCTCCATGATAAATAACCTCTTCTATCTTACCACTAAACATATTATCCATTTTTTCAGTTGGTTCGATTAAAGCTCTCTCTGGCCTTAGAGACACAGTTGTTTTCTCTCCTTTAGATTTTACCGAAATAGCATTAGATAATATTTCAGCATTTGATAATTTTACTTTACATTCATCTCCTGAAATATCTGAGACTTCACCATTAAATGTATTATTTTCACCTATAAATTCTGCAACGAATGAATTTACTGGCTTCTCATAAAGTTCTGCTGGGCTTGATAACTGTTGAACTTTTCCATCATTAAATACTGCAATTCTATTAGACATTGTTAATGCTTCGCTTTGGTCATGAGTAACATAAACTACAGTTACTCCTATGCTCTCATGTATATGTTTAATTTCATATTGCATACTCTCTCTTAAATTTTTGTCCAAAGCACCTAAAGGTTCATCCATCAAAACCACTGCTGGATCAAAAACTAAAGCTCTGGCTACTGCTACCCTTTGCTGTTGTCCTCCCGAAAGCTGTCCAGGCATTCTTGTTTCAAACCCATTTAATGAAACCATCGATAAAGCTTTATCAACTTTTTTATCAATTTCATCTTTCTCAATTTTTCTTACTCTCAATGGAAAAGCTAAATTTTCATAAACTGTCATGTGTGGAAAAAGTGCATAATTTTGAAAGACCATTCCAATTCCTCTTTTGTGGGGAGGTATGTTAGAAATTATATTTCCATCTAATAAAATTTCACCATTTGTGGGAGTTTCAAAACCAGCTAGCATCATGAGACAAGTTGTTTTGCCAGATCCAGATGGACCAAGCATGGTAATGAATTCGCCCTCAGCAATATCTAATTGAAGATCTTTAACAACTAAAACTTTACCATCATAACTTTTGTCAACTTTATCAAATTTAACAAATTCTGGGTTTTTAGACATAAAGGTGAATATAAAACATTTGTAGTAATAGAATTCAATAGCTAATTAACTCTTAATATGAAGTTCTTTTGGGAAATTACAGAATAATTCAGAACCATTCTCAGTTACTCTAATTGCTTCAGAGGCTTCTACGCCCCAGTCACCAAATTGCATTACTGCAATCATATGAAAACAGACATTAGGCTCTAGAACAGTCATATCTCCTTTATAAATATTTAAAGTATGTTCTCCCCAATCTGGAGGATAGCCAATTCCAATTGAATATCCTGTTCTAGATTTTTTTTCTATTCCATATTTATCTAAAATTTTCCAAAATGCCTGGGCAACATCATCAGCAGTATTTCCAGGTTTGATTGCACTAATACCAGAGTTCAAAGCCTCAATAGTTTTATTCATAGTATCTATTTTTATTTGGTCAGGTTTTCCCAATAAAACTGTTCGAGCCATTGGAGCATGATATCTTTTAAAAGTTCCTGATAACTCAATAATTGAAGCCTCCCCTTCAACAAATTTATCTTGGGATGCGGTCAAGTGAGATGCTGAAGTTCCTTTTCCTGTTGGTACTAAAGTTGCAATACTTGCATATTCTCCTCCAAATTCCTCTGTGCCATAAAATAATGATTTTTGAATTTCTCCAACCGCATCACACTGCCTTACACCAGGATTAATTACCTCCATTGCAGTTTTCATTCCTTTTTCTGAAATTTTTGCAGCAGATTTCATATAATTTATTTCATTATCTGATTTTACCAGTCTTGACCAATTGACCAGACGATCACTGTCTTTTATTTTGGCGTTTGGAAGTCCAAATTTAATTTTTTCATAACAAAATGCTGTGAAATAATGTGCATCCATCTCCACACCAATTGATAGTTTGTCCCACTTTCTTTCTTTAATAATGTTAACTAAGTAATCATAAGGATGTTTTGGCCAAGTATGAATATAAGATTCATCGTAAGCTATTATATTTTCATTTTTTAAATAAGTTTTTAAGTAAGCTCCACCTGCATCTTGAGCTCTCACAAAGCACAGAGGTTCTTCTGCATTAATATGAACAATAGCGCACTGCGCATAATAAAAAGACCAAGCATCATAACCTGTTAAATAATTAAGGTTATTTGTGTCATGAGAAATTAAAAGTTCAATACCCTTTTCTTGCATCATGGATTGAACTTTCTTTAGTCTCTGTTTGTATTCTTCTTTAGTAAAATGCATTAATTTATTTGGAATAATTTACCAAATCCCTTTACTGAATTATTTTTATTTATTTTAACAAGGGTATCCCAAATCAATGCCTGGTTACTAGATAGAACTGTGGTATTTAATTTTTTTTCTAATTTATCAATTATTGTTAAAACTGGTAGAGCTGTACATGATACAAATAAAGCCTCTGCATTATTTAATTCAATATTTGATAAAACTTCATATAAATAATTTTGATCAACTTTACCGATGTCGTTATCAGACTCGATGTCAAAATATGCATTAGATGTAATTTTAAAACCCTCACTTTTAAAATACTCCAAAACCTCATCATTTAATTTCTTACTATAGGGTGTAAATAAACATATTTTATTAATATTCATTTTTTTTAATGCTGTAATTGCTGCCGTACTTGGTGTAGTAACGACTGCTTTTGGTTTTGCAGCCTTTACTTTATTTTCAATTGATGCATGTCCAGCAGCAATAGTTCCTGAGGTACAACCGTAAACCACACAATCTAGATCTTGATCTGGTAAAATATCTTTTGTGACCTCAGTAACCTTTTCTGACATTTTAATTAAGTTTTCCTTTGTTAATGGGTTGTAACTTTTAATTCGATTTACAAAAAAATCTATATCTTGATCTTTAATTACATTTATAAAATCCTTTTCAATCATAAAGTCGCTTGCAAGTGCTATTAGGCCAACTCTTGGATTTGATTTACTTACGTATTTAGGATCTATTTTTGTTGAATTCATATTTTAAAAGGTGAATATATCAGAAGTTCTTTAATAATCATTAATATTAAAAATAACGACATGAATATAAAAGACACCTTTGTTGCATCTTTAGTTCCTATCTTTTTAGGTTTTGGTTTCGTTATTGCAAAACCTGCATTTGAATCTTTTCCACCAGTTTTATTGATGGGATTACGATTTATGTTTGCAGCATCTATTTTGATTTGGTGGTTTCCAATACCTAGAGGTTACTTAAAAAAAATATTTATAGCATCCTTCATAGCAAATACTTTGCAGTATAGTATAACCTACTCTGGCTTAAATTTAATTGACGCCTCAGCTGCAGTTCTTCTTGTTCAAACAGAGGTTCCATTTGGGGTTATATTTGCCTATTTTATGCTTAGAGAAAAACCAACAATAAGAGCGTTGATTGGTATTAGTATCGCTTTTGTTGGTGTTTATATTTTAACAGGATCTCCTAATTTAGATGGAAAATTTATTGGTATTGGTCTTACTATCATAGGTTCAGCAACTTGGGCGCTTGGCCAGGTTTTGGTTAAACCATTGAGTAAGGAAATTAATCCATTGGCTTTGGTTGCGTGGTTAGCATTATTTTCAGCACCTATTTTAATAGTTTTTTCCTCAATATTTGACGGAAATACAATTAATTATTTAAGCAATGCTAAATTTGAACATTGGATTATTGCGATTTATATTGGTTTTATAATGCAGCCAATTACTTATGGTTGTTTCTATTATGTTTTAAAAAATAATCCTTTATACAAAGTACTTCCAATTGTAACTATGGGTATTCCACCAACAGGATTGTTGGCAGCTATTTTTCTACTTGGAGAAAAACCAACTCAAGAATTATTTATCGGTGGAGCAATAATTATAATTGGGGTAATTTTAATTGTTTTTACAAAAAATAAAAAAGAAGAGAATTAATATAAAGTATTTTTAAATGTTATTAAAAAGTTTTTCAGTTAAACAAGAGTGGGTTGACTATAACAATCATATGAATATGGCTTACTATGTTCTAATATTTGATCAAGCCTTGGAGGTTGCACTTGAAAAATTTAAAATGGGAGAAAGTGCAGCAAAAGATTTAAATAGAAGTACTATGGTAGTTGAAACAAACACTAAATATTTACGAGAAGTAAAGCAAGGTGAGGAAATAGATATTCATATGACTTATTTTGATCATGACAAGAAAAGGCTTCATATAAAAATGGAGATGATTGAAAAAAGTGAAAAAAAAATATCAGCAAACATTGAGTGGATATCTCTATATATAGATTTAAACCAGAGAAAAGTAACCGAATTTGAGGAAGAAAAGTTAAAATTAATGGATAAGTTTATTGAGGATAATAAAACTAAATTTGTATCTAATGATCTTCTTTTTTCTTCAAAATTAAAGAAATAATTAAATATTACAAATTCTAATAATTTGATATAGGTGCCCAATGAGCACCAATAATAATCCTAAAGGTATTATTTTAATTGTTACTGCAATGACATTTTTTTCAATGCAGGATGCATTGATTAAATTTATTTATGAACAAGCAGCACTTTATGAAATTTTTTTTGGAAGATATTTTGTTGCAGCCATTTTACTGTTCGGATATATAAAATTTAGAAATCAGAAAGTTTCACTAAAAACTTACTATCCTTCTTTAACAGTATTAAGAGTTGTATTACACTTTATTGCGTTTTCTGCTTTTTTTATCTCATTAACATACATGCCATTAGCAACTGCTAATGCACTTTTTTTTTCTTCCCCATTTTTTGTATCGATTTTTGCAAAAGTATTTTTGAAAGAATTTATTGGAATTAGAAGATGGTCTGCAATTATATTTGGCTTTATTGGAGTTTATATAGTTTTAAATCCTGATTTTTCTAACTTTGAATATAAAAATTTATTACCAGTTTTCTCTGCTTTTTTTTATGCAGCTTCTATGACTATTACAAAATATACCTCTGATAAAGATGATGTTAATACACAATTATTTTATTTTTATCTTATTGCTATAGCCTTGTGTGTAATAATTTTTATTTTTATGGGGAATGGACAATTTAATAATTCGAATTTTGATTCAACAACTCAGTTTATTTTTAGAGAATGGTTTTCAAATATTGAGTATACTTGGAAGTTTATTTTATTTTTTGGTTTTGTTGCTTCTATTGCATTTGTATGCATTTTTTCTGCTTATATTGTTGCATCTCCATCTGTGGTATCACTTTTTGAATATTCTTTAATTATTATGTCTATGATACCTGGGTTTTTATTATTCAATGAAATTCCATCTTTAAGAACATTTTTAGGTGTTGCTTGTATTATAGCCGCTGGGATTTATATTTATGTAAGGGAAAAAGCTAGAGATCAATATATTGCTACAAAAACACCTTTAAGAAGATCGTAAAATTATATTGAAACTCTACTTCACTAATAATAAGGTTCAAGTATAGAACGATACATAACTCGTCGTTAAATTCATATTTACGAAAGTGGGATCAATCGTCTTAGATTTAATTATTTAAGGAGGTTCGAATGAAGTTTGGATATTTTTGTAACACCACTAACTGGGATCATAAACCCTATAAACAATTACTAGATGAAACAAAAGAGATAACAACTTATTGTGATAAAAATAATTGGGACTCTATTTGGTATACCGAGCATCATTTTAATCACGAAGGTATGGAGTCGTGCACTAATCCATTAATGATGGGTGTTGATGCAGCTGCTAGAACTAAACAAATAAAAATTGGACAAGCATGCAATGTTATTACTTTTCATAACCCTTTAAGACTGGCTGAAGACATTGCTTTATTAGATCAATTATCAAATGGAAGAGCTCTAGTTGGTATTGGAAGAGGAATTTATGGAAGAGAGGCAATGAATTTAAATAAAGAAGCCGATCTAAAGGACCAAGCAAAAAATTTTAGACTGTTTGAAGAGTCTCTTACAATAATGAAAAAAGCATGGACTGAAGAATTTTTTAGTCATAAAGGTGAATTCTATACTTATCCATCACCAAATTTTGTTTGGCAACACGACATGAGTCCTCCAAACAAAGAATTTGTAGACATTGAAACAAATGAGATGAAAAAAATAAGTGTGGTTCCAAAACCTAAACAAAACCCACACCCACCAATTTGGCAAGTAGTAGATGGTGCAAGATCAATTGAATGGGCTGCACAAAATGGTTTGAACACTATTATGTGGATACCTACTGTTAAAGCTCTTAAAAAAAGATTTGAGATATTCAGAGATGCAAAGTCAAAAGCGGAGAACAGAGAAGTTCCTTTAGGTGAAGGTATATCTTTAGTTAGAGATATGTTTGTTGCAGAAACAATGGAGGAAGCTGAAAAATTAGCAGGTGAACATATTATAAATTATATGAGATGGGTTTGTCATTGGCGAGGATTGGGAAATCATATGGACCCAGGTGAAGAATTGCCAGAAACAAAACATAAATTAGATTTATTAAATTATAAATTTTTACATAAAAGAAATTTATTGTTTGGTACTCCAGAGTATGTAGTTAATAAAATTAACGAACTAAAATCAGAGTTGAATTTACAAAATCTTCAAGTTTGGTCTAACTTTCCTGGAATAAACCATGAAGCTTGTATGAAAAGTATTAAATTATTTAATGATGAAGTAATTCCAAAAATAAATTTAGACAGTTCTAATATAGAAAAAGCAAGTTAATGAATTTAGAAATAAGAAAGTTTACTAAATTTGTAGACAAAACTTTTATTGAGGGTGGAAAAAAAGCTAAGGAGCCAGTTTTATTAGTTTCTGTAGCTGCAGTATTTAAAAATCCATGGCACGGGCAAGGATTTGTTGAAGACCTTAGACCAACTATTTTAGATTTAGCTCCTAAACTTGGAGATATGCTTGTGCCTGAATTGATTAAAGAGATGGGTTCACCTGATAAAATTCTTGCATATGGAAAAGCTGGAATTGTTGGATTAAATGGAGAGATAGAACACGCATCAGCATTTATACACACTTTAAGATTTGGGAATAAATTTAGAGATGCTGTAGGTGGTACATCTTATTTAAGTTTTACAAATACGAGAGGGCCAGCAGGTTCAAAAATATCAATTCCAATGATGCACAAAACAGACTCTGGTTTAAGACCATACTATTTAACTCATGAGTTCACAATTCATGATGCACCATTTGATGACGAAGTTGTAATAGCTATAGGAGGTGCTTCAAGTGGAAGAGCTCATGCAAGAACAGGTGATAGATATCAAGATATGAAAGAGATGGGCATTAAAAATTAAAAAATGCTTTATAATTTTGATAGAAATCAAAATCATTATTATTTTAATAATAAAAATTCAGTTCCAATAATTTTTATACATGGACTTGGATTAAATCAATCAATGTGGAAACCCCAAATTGATTTTTTTAAAAATAAATCTTTTGTAACATATGATCTTTTAGGGCATGGCAAGACACCTTTTAGTGAGAATATACTAACAATGAAAAAACTTGCTGGCCAATTATTAGTTTTGATTGAGAATTTGAAAATAGATAAATTTCATTTAATTGGTTTTTCTATCGGAGCATTAGTTTCAATTGAGTTTGCTACAAACTATGAAAAATATTTAAACTCTTTGACTTTAATTTCTACAACTTACAAAAGGTCAAACGATGAAAGGCAAAAAGTAATTGAAAGGGTAAATTTAGCAAAAAAAAATATGCCTATTTCCCAAATGGCAATGAAAAGATGGTTCTCTGATGACTATCTTAAAAAAAATCCTGATCTATATGAAGAATTCCTAATAACTCTCAACAAAGAGGGAGTTGACCAAGAGAATTTTATTAAAGCTTACGAATTATTTGCAAATTATCAAGATAGCCCAAAAAAAATAAAAAAAATAAAAACTAATACCTTAATAATTGCAGGTTCAGAAGATACAGGGTCTACTCCAAATATGTCTAAAAATTTAAATAAAGATATTCAAAATTCACAATATTTAGAGATTAAAAATGGGAAACACTTCACTACTATTGAATATGCAGATGAAGTAAATAATGCAATAATGGAACATTTAAATGATGCCTGAACTTAAAAAATATAAAATGTTTATTGATGGAGAGTGGGTAGACTCTGAAAGTAAAAAAACTTTTGAGACTTTAAACCCTGAAAACAATGAACCGTGGGCAATCGCACCTGAAGCAAGCGCAAAGGATGTTGACAAAGCTGTTAAAGCTGCACAAAAAGCTTTTGAAGGTGAATGGCCAAAATTACTTCCAAGAGATAGAGCTAAATTTTTAAGAGCAATTGCTGATCAGTTAAGAAAAAATGCTGAGATGCTGGGTAAGATAGAAACAATTGATACAGGAAAACTTTTTAGAGAGACAAAACAGCAAGCAATTTATATTGCAGAATACTATGATTATTATGCAGGATTAGCTGATAAAGTTGAAGGTACAGTTCTTCCAATAGACAAACCTAATGTGCAAGCCATAACAACGAGAATACCTATTGGTGTTGTTGCAGCAATCATTCCATGGAACTCTCAAATGTTTTTGACAGCAACTAAATTAGCACCAGCTCTAGCAATGGGAAATACTGTAGTTATAAAATCTTCAGAACTAGCGCCTGCAGTCTTATTTGAATTTGCAAAGCTTGTTGAGAAAACTGGAATACCTAAAGGAGTAGTTAATGTCATTACAGGCTTTGGTGATCCTTGTGGTAAAACTTTAACAACACATAATCTTGTAGAAAAAATTGCATTTACTGGAGGACCAGAAACTGCAAGACGTATCATTAAAAATTCTGCTGAAAATCTTTCTGAGGTAAGTTTAGAGCTTGGTGGAAAAAGTCCTGTTGCCGTATTTGATGATGCAGAACAAGAAAATGCGATCAATGGAATTACAGCTGGAATATTTGGTGCGAGTGGACAAAGTTGTATTGCAGGTTCAAGACTTTATATCCAAAAAGGAATTTATAATGAATTTCTAGATAAACTTTCTAGCAGAGCATCCAAAATAAAAATAGGAGCTCCGATGGATCTAGATACAGAGATGGGTCCTTTAAGTAGTTTTAAACAATTAGAAACAATCGAAAAAAATATAAAAGACACAATTAATCAGGGTGGAAAGATTAAATGTGGTGGTAAAAGAGACTCTTTTTCAAACAAAGGATATTATTTTCCACCAACAATTATTGAGTGTGATAATCACAATCTACCTACTGCAGAAAATGAACTGTTTGGTCCTGTATTGTCAGTAATGAAATTTGATACTGAAGATGAAGTAATTAATAAAATGAACGATAATCAATATGGATTATCATCTGGTGTTTATACAAGTAATTTGTCAAGAGGCATGCGAGTTTCTAAAGCAATTAGAGCTGGAATTACTTTTGTAAATACTTATAGACTAATTTCACCTTCGGCTCCATTTGGAGGTATAAAAGATAGTGGTTACGGTAAAGAAGCTGGCATAGACTCTATTAAAGATTATACAAGAGTTAAAACGACCTGGTTTTATACATCTGATGAACCTTCGTTAGATCCATTCTCAATAAGATAAATCATTTTCCTGCGATAAAGCGCTTTAAAATATGATAATTTAGCCATTGAATAATCAAATTATTCATAATTAAATTAGTTTTTATAAATTGTTAACAATAAAGAGGAAGATAATGAGAAAACTATTTATCGCTGTATTTATGTTTGTTTCTAGTTTTGGATCAAATGTAATGGCAGACGGACATGCTATCAAGATGGGGATTATCTTAGGATTCACAGGTCCTATTGAATCTCTTACACCAGCAATGGCAGCATCTGCAGAGCTTGCATTTAAAGAAGCTTCTGATTCAGGATCGCTATTAGGTGGAAAAAAAATTGAACCAGTAAGAGCAGATTCAACTTGTGTAGACTCAGCAGCAGCAACAGCAGCAGCTGAAGGAATTATTTCACAAGGTGTAGCGGCTATTATGGGAGCTGATTGTTCAGGTGTAACAGGTGCTATTGCATCAAACGTTGCTGTACCAAACGGTGTAGTTATGATTTCACCTTCAGCAACATCTCCAGGATTAACTACTTTAGATGACAATGGATACTTCTTTAGAACGGCTCCATCTGACGCGAGAGGTGGTCAAATTCTTGCAGATATTACAAAAGATAGAAAAGTTAAAAGTGTAGCTATCACTTATACTAATAATGACTATGGAAAAGGTTTAGCTGACGTATACGAAGCAGCCGTTAAAGCTCATGGCATTAAAGTAACAACAGTAACTGCGCACGAAGACGGTAAAGCTGACTATTCATCAGAAGTTGCAACACTTGCTTCAGCTGGTGGAGACGCTGTAGCTGTAATTGGATATCTTGACCAAGGTGGAAAAGGAATTATCCAAGCTTCTTTAGACTCTGGAGCATTTGATAAATTTATTTTATCTGATGGTATGATTGGTCAATCTTTGGTTGATGTATTTGGAAAAGATTTAAGTAAATCATTTGGATCTATGCCTGGTTCTACTGGAAAAGGTGCTGGTGTTTTCGCTGATGTTGCAAAAGCAAGTGGTATAGACTCTTCTGGACCTTACACAGGTGAGTCATATGATGCAGCAGCTTTAATCGTTTTAGCTATGCAAGCTGGAAATTCAGCTGACAGAGGTTCTATTGCAAAAAATGTGATGGACGTAGCTAATGCACCTGGAACTAAAATTTATCCAGGTGAGCTAAAAAAGGGTTTAGATTTACTAGCTAAAGGTAAAAAGATTAATTACGAAGGTGCAACCGGAGTAACTTTTACTGCAGTTGGTGAAGCTGAAGGTTCTTTTTTAGAACAAGAAATTAAAGGTGGAAAATTTAAAACAAAAAAACAAAGATAATTTTTACCTATATAAAACCCCAGTAGCGGAAGTTATTGGGGTTTTTTTTTAAAACATATACTTGTCTGCCATATACATGGCCCAAGCAATTGCGGCACCTAATATAATATATTTCATAAACTTATTTTATTTCTATTTTTTCAGGAAGTATACCCTTAGGTCTATACCTCATTATCAACAACAAACCTAAGCCCATCATTAAAAATCTAAAGTAGGGCACACTCTCTATTAAATGAAGTTTAAGAGCATGAGTTTCTGACATTCCTGCAGTAAAAAAGTTTATTAAAAATAATGCTATTGGAGCAGCTTCTATCCATAAGAACCAAACTGCAAAACCACCCAATATAGCTCCAAAATTATTACCACTTCCCCCAACAATAACCATAACCCAAATTAAAAAAGTATATCTCATAGGTCTGTAACTTCCTGGGGTAAACAATCCATCTTGTGTGACTAACATTGCTCCTGCAATTCCGACAATCGCTGAACCTAAAATAAAAATTAATAAATGCTGTTTAACAACATTTTTTCCCATAGCATTGGCTGCTTCCTCATTATCTCTAATAGCTCTCATCATTCTGCCCCATGGAGAGTAAAGAGCCTTTTGTGTTAAGATTAATAAAATAATTACTACCGTCAAAAATAAACCTGAATAACAAAGTTTTACAAAGATAGATGAGCCCTCAATTACAAGTTGGTTTAATTCAGCTTGTCGATCAGATAAATTAGAAATTAATTCTAATTTTCCAAAATTAAATTTTTCAACCAAATTTATAAACCAATCAGTTGATTGAAGATCTACTTCATAAGGAGCAGGCCTTTTAAGTCCAATTACATTTTTAACACCTCTAGTTAACCAGTCCTCATGTTTTATAATTGCTATTACAATTTCTGATATTAAAAGAGTAGCAATCGCTAAATAGTCTGCTCTTAAACCTAAAGCTACTTTTCCAATAATAAACGCCAAACCTCCTGCAAAAAAAGCCCCAACAATCCATGAAAAAATGATTGGTAGTCCAAAACCACCTAAAAAACCAGTCTTGGCTGGATTAACCGCTTCAATAGCTTCTATACCTGGCTCTGCTGAAAATCTTATTAATAAAATCCCTGAAATAATTATTACAGCAATACTGTATGTTCTCGTTTTGGATTTATTAAATCTTTTTAAAATAAATCTTATTATTAATACCATTGCTATAATAAGCCAGAGAGACATCAGTATATCAAACCCTCCAGCACTCCATGCTTCTTGAACTGGATCAACAGAAATTAAAACTGCAGCCAGTCCTCCTAAAGCCGTGTATCCCATAATTCCAAAATTTATTAATCCTGCATAGCCCCATTGAATATTAGCACCCATAGTCATAACAGCAGAGATTAAGCAGAGGTTAAATATAGATAATGCAATATTCCAAGATTGAAAAATTCCAACCAATATTATTAAGGCCATCATAATACTGTACGCTGCAATTACATTTAAATTTTTTCTCACAATACTTTTCCTTTGAATATTCCTGATGGTCTATAAAGCAACACTATTACAAGTATCGAAAATGAAACTGCAAATTTATAATCAGTTGATAAAAGCTGTACTAAACTCTCAGGTTCCATGCTTTCAGGCAGTATATACATAAAAAACTTTTTATAGGCATATGTTAAAAATATCTCAGAAAAAGCAATGACATACCCTCCTAAAAATGCACCAAATGGATTTCCAATTCCACCTACAATAGCAGCTGCAAATATAGGAAGCATATTATTAAAATAAGTAAACGGCTTGAAGCTTTTATCTAAACCGTATAATGCCCCTCCAATAGTTGCTAATATTCCAGCAATTATCCAGGTTATCATTACAATTTTTTTTGGATCAATTCCTGAGAGTAAAGCTAAGTCCTCATTATCTGAATAAGCTTTCATACTTTTACCTGTTTTAGTTTTATTTAAAAACCAAAAAAGTAAAGAAACTAATACGATTGTAACTAACACTGTGATTACCTGTGTTGATTTTAATGCTAGGCCCTCGTTGAATCCAGTCATCTCTTTAAACTCTCTAGCTTTAATTATAAATTTTTCGCCATCAAAAAATCTTTGATCAGAAGGTCCAATAATAATTCTAACCACTGCTTGGGTAACAAACATTACTCCAATACTAACCATAGCTAATTGAACTGGAGGACTTTTGTTTGTTCTATAATATTTGAAAACAAACTTATCTATACTTAGCATGTAAAGGATCATAAAAAAAATACCGAATGGTATCGCTAATAAGGCTGTAGGAAAAACTCCTAAAGAAATCCCAAGCGATTGAAAGTACCAAGTAAATAGAATTGTAATCATTGTTCCAAAAGACATCATGTCTCCAGTTGCAAAGTTAGCAAATCTCAAAATTCCATAAATTAGTGTGACAAATATTGCTCCTAAGGCTAATTGTGAACCATAGGTTAAAGCTGGAATAAAAATATAATTTAGTAAAAGAATTAACGCATTTAGAAAGTCCATATCAACCTCCTAGAAAAGAGCTTCTAACTCTTGAGTCGTTTAATAATTCTTTTCCAGTTCCTGAATAACGATTTTCTCCAGTTACTAAAACATATCCCCTATCAGATATACTTAAAGCTTGTTTGGCATTTTGCTCAACCATTAAGATTGCAACATTAGTTTTTTTTACTTTAACAATATGATCAAAAAGCTCATCCATAACTATAGGTGAAACACCTGCAGTTGGTTCATCTAACATCAAAACTGTTGGTTTAATCATTAAAGCTCTTCCTAATGCAACTTGTTGTCTTTGTCCGCCAGATAATTCTCCTACCATTTGATCTCTTTTTTCTCTTAAAACAGGAAACAATTCATAAATTTCATCAATTATATTTTTTATTTCATTACTTAAAAGAAAAGCTCCCATTTCTAAATTTTCTTCAACCGTCATTCCTGAGAAAACGTTTTTAGTTTGTGGTACAAAAGAAATTCCTTCTTTAACTCTATCTTGCGGAGAGAGTTTTGATATATCTTTACCATCTATTTTTACTGCACCAGATTTTAGATTTAGTAAACCAAGCATCGCTTTCATAGCTGTAGACTTTCCAGCTCCATTTGGACCTAGAATAGATACTATTTCTCCTTTATTTACGTCTACTGAACAGGAATTAATAATATCTGGACCATTTCCATAGCCTCCAGTCATTTTTATTCCTTCAAAGTATGCCATTAATTATTTTCCCTTAATTTTGACCCTCTACCAAGATAACTCTCAATAACTTTTTCATCTTTTTTTGCTTCCTCAACTGAACCTTCAAATAAAACAGATCCCTCAGCCATCACTATTACTGGATCACATAATCTTCCAATAAAGTCCATATCGTGCTCTATCATACAAAATGTATAACCTTTTTCTTTATTCAACTTTTCAATAGCTGTACCTAAATCTTTGAGCAAAGTTCTGTTAACACCAGCTCCAACTTCATCCAATAAAACTAATTTTGCGTCAACCATCATAGTTCTTCCAAGTTCTAGTAATTTTTTCTGTCCCCCAGAAAGATTTCCAGCAAGTTCATTGGATAAATGTTGAAGATTTAAAAATTCAACTACTTCTTTTGCTTTTTCCTTAATTATATTTTCTTCTTTAGCTACCAAACCTGGTTTAAATAATGCTGTCGTTAACTTTTCACCTGATTGATTTCCAGGTACCATCATTAAATTTTCCAAAACAGATAAGTTAGAAAATTCATGTGCAATCTGGAATGTTCTGAGTAATCCTTTTGAAAATAATTCAAATGAAGGTACATTTGTTATATTTTCGCTATCAAATATTACTTCACCGCCTGAGGACTTTAAATTTCCTGCAATCAAATTAAATAGTGTTGTTTTACCAGATCCATTAGGTCCAATAATTCCTGTAATAGTTCCTCTTGAAACTTTTAAAGAGCAATCCGAAACAGCAGCTAATCCACCAAAATATTTTGATAAATTTTTGATTTCTAATATATTTTTTGACATTCAGTCTATTTATTTAGTCTTCGATGAATGCTATTTAAAGTTTTTTCAAATGATTTATAAAATCCAGCTTTTGATAGCTCATTAACACCTTGCTCGTTTAAACCTTTTGGAGTTTGAGATTCTTTTACCAAAAACTTTAAATTTTCTTTTGAATTTTTAATTGCGTCCTCTGATAATGCTAAAAATAACGAAGTAATATATTTTTGAGCATTATCTCTTTTTACGCCTCTTTTAACTAACCAATCAGTCATTACTCTTAATAATTCGTAAAATGGAGCCATCATGCCAGAAGTTGCCCAAAAGTTAATTGAAGATTTTTCTTTTTTAATTTCAACAGTGGTTCCTAAATGATTAAAAAACTTTTTAACTTTAATATTTGGAGGGAAAATAGGCACTGGTCCTTTCTTTAATGAGATTGGCGGCAAAGGTATTGCTCTAACTATTTTCGCTTTAACTTTTATAGCTTTTTTTAATTGTGATAATGTAATAGTAGAAATAAAACTTATTATTGTCTGTTTGGATTTGAATTTTAAGTCTTTAATAATTTTTTCTCCCACGCTTGGAGTTACTGATAGGAAAACCCAATCTGATTGATCTACAATATGCTGATTGGTTTTAGCAATGGAAATTTTCTTAAATTTTGCCTTTAAACCCTTGGCTATTTTTGTATTTCTCGGAGAAATTATTATTTTCTTGTAGGAAATTTTAGAAGTGCAAATTCCAGTAATTACTGAAGATGCTATTTTGCCAGTGCCAATAAATCCTAAATTCATAAAGTTTTGATTACTTTATATTGATTATATTGAATTAATTAACAAAAAAAGAGCCTCTAATTCTCAACAATTCCCTACTTAATTCTTTATTTTCTTTGAATGGTTTTCTTCCATGAAGCCAAAAATAATTATTAGCTATAACAGAATGACCTACTGGTAATTTAGTAATTATTTTATTTTTACTTTCTTCTAAGGCATCAGATAATTTTTGTAAAAAATTTCCCTGTTCCATATTTTTAGGTTCTGGGAACTGATCTATGTATGAGATTTTAGGTCTTCCTTCTTTATCAAACGAGAAAACTGGATGCTCCACTTTATAATCAATATTTTTGCTTTTAGGAGATCCCCAAGTAAAATCTTGTTGTCCAACAGGATCTTTAGATAAATCGTCACAATGTTCCCAATCATCTAAATGCAACATTGCAGTTTCTCCACCTTGTACATTTTGCTCTTCTAATTTGGTCATAACTAACCAATCGGTAACTTCCTTTACATATGTCCCATCTGTGTGCAAATCCATATTTCTGTAAGCTTTTCTTAAATAAGAATCGCTAGTATCTTCATGCTTTACATGAAATCTAGCATAGTATTTTCCTGCCATTGAGTCATAATTTGGAATTCCAATAAGGTGAGCAACAGCAGTTGACAATTTTACTAAAAATTTGTCATTAGTTTTTGATGAAATATTTTTAGGACCAATTATAAAGCAACCAGTTGATCTATCTCGGATTATTGAATTTATTAACTTGCTTAGTTTATTATTAGTTAAATCGTCAAGACTTTTCGCAATTGTAAATCTAGTAAATGGTTTAAGTTCTAGTGCAGTAAGATCAAATTTATTAAAAGGAAAAATTAATTTTTTTACAATTTCATCATCTAATTGAATATTTAATATTCTACTAGAGTCTTTGTG
The DNA here is from genome assembly GCA_902514665.1 of uncultured Pelagibacteraceae bacterium. Lineage (GTDB taxonomy): Bacteria > Pseudomonadota > Alphaproteobacteria > Pelagibacterales > Pelagibacteraceae > Pelagibacter. The sequence continues at coordinate 22,645 of CABXRS010000011.1, forward strand.
ATTGTGAACTTCTATTCCCTCAATTTTTTCCATATTAAATTTTAAATTAACTTAAATAATAAATCAATTTGAATTAAAAATAATTGTTAATTACTGCCATACATAAGGCAGAAAAAACTGTGGGATAAACATAATTTTGTTTTGATACAGAGAACACTACTAATGACAATACGACAACAATTATTCTGCTTAAATAACTTGCGTCAATAAGAACACCAGCAGGAAAAATAACTGTTCTCGCTATTAGTGCTGCCAAAGTTGCATATGCTAAACAATTAAACCATTTAAATAATTTTGAAGTTTCTTTAATTCCCTGTGAGCTTACAGCCCCAAGAAATCTTGAAATAAAAGTAGCCAATGAAGTAACTAAGATTGCATAAAAAATACTAACTGACATTTAGCTCTCCTATTATATAAGCAATTGTTCCACCAATTATACCTCCAAGTAAAATCGACCATTCTGGTGAAAAAAAATAAAAGATAGGTCCTAATATTGTTCCAAGTATAACAGACAATGTAATTTGAATTGTTTTTGAGGCCCCCACCATCATACATAAAAAATACACTGGATTAAGAATAGCTAATCCCATCATCATATCTTTATTTAAATACTCTGAAAAATAAAAGCCTATAAAAGTACCTAAAACTGCTACGCTCCAAGTTGCACTACCTATGCCAATCCAAAAATCAATTCTTTGTTCTTTGGGAACTTTTTTATAGTTACTTTTCATTATCAACCATGCAGATACAGCAATGAAATGACATGAAAAGTAGTATTTCCATTTAGGCTGATTTTTATGCATCATTAGTGGAAATAAAGAAACCGCCATTGGATAAAGCCTCGCATTAACAAACCAAACTGCTAAAAAAATATTTAGTAATGATGCTCCGACTAATAACGACTCCGCCATCACTAATGAACCTGGCAAAGCGTAAGTTAACATTGTAGAAAAAATACTTTCTTGAATGTTAAAACCTAAATTTTTAAGTAAAGCTCCTATAGCAATGAAACAACAACCTAAAGCAATTGCAGGACTATCAGGTTCGAGAATTGATTTATATCCCTTAAAGAAAAACTGCTTGTTAATCATTATCCGCCAAGGAATAGTCGACCAACGTCAGGATTTTTAAGTAAATCATCTCCTTTGCCGGCGATAGCAGTTTCACCAGATACTAAGACATATCCTATATCTGCAAATTCTAGTCCTTTTTTAGCATTTTGTTCAACAAGAATGATTGTTTTTTTTTCATTTTCCTGAAGATCTCTTAAAATTTCAAAAACCATATCGATGTATCTTGGTTCTAATCCAATCGATGGTTCGTCAACTAATAAAACTGATGGTTTCATAACAAGAGCTCTAGAAATTTCTAACAATCTTCTCTCTCCTCCTGATAAAACTTTTGCTGGCTGATTTCTTCTATTTCTTAATCTTTCATATTTCTCAAAAATTCTTTCGGCTTCTTGATAAGACTCATCTGTATTTTCTTTAATATATCCGCCCATTAATAAATTTTCCTCTACGGTCATGTCAGGAAATACTGAATTGTCTTGAAGTATATAAGCTATTCCTACAGACTTTAATTTTTCTGCTGGTGTTAAATTTGTAATTTCTTTGCCATCAATTTCAATTTGACCTGAAAAAATATTAGTAAATCCATAAATAGAATGAAGTATTGTAGATTTTCCTGCACCGTTTGGACCTATTAAACATAAAGACTGTGCCTTGTTCACAAATAAATCAAAATTATGCAAAATTTCCATTTTTCCATAACCAGCATTTAAACCTTTAATAGTTAAATGTATTTCACTTGGTGATAATTTTTTTAAATCCTCTGGACCAGGAGCTTTTCCTAATACTTCATATTGATTAGACATTATTGAGCTCCTAAATACGCGTCTATTACTCGCTTATCATTTTTAATTTCATCAGGTGACCCATTGGCCAACATTTTACCATGTGCTAAACAGAAAATATTTTCAGCAAGTTGCATAATTACTCTCATATTATGTTCGATAACTAAAAGAGTAATTCCAAAATCTTGGTTTACTTTAATTAGCCTATCTATAATTCCATTAATTAATGTTGGATTAATCCCAGCTGTTGGCTCATCTAATAAAAGCATTTCTGGCTCATTCATTAGTGCCATAGCTAATTCTAATAATTTTTGTTGTCCAAAGGATAAATCCCCTGCTCTTAAATTTCTTTTTTGATATAAACCCACAAAATTTAATAAATTTTCTGCCTTTTCTGTGAGTTCTTTAGGAATAGTTGAAAAGATCTTCATTAAACTCTCATCACTGCCTTTATGACTAATGAGCATATTTTCTACACAATTTAGCTTTCCATAAATTCTGGTTTGTTGAAAAGTTCTTAACAATCCAAGTTTTGCAATAACTGGTACTGGAAGTTCTGAGACTTCTTTATCATTAAATTTAATTGAACCATTATCAATTGGGTATGTTCCAACTATTGAATTAAATAATGTTGTTTTACCTGATCCATTAGGACCAATTAATCCAACTATTCTCCCTTTTTCAACATTCATTGAAATATCAACGTTAGCTTTAACACCACCAAATGATTTACTTACGTTGCTTACTTCCAAAATACTCATTTAAGCTCCACCTGTGCCTTACGATCTTTTTCATCTACAACCTCGCCAAATCTTTCAGGGTATTTTTCTCTTAACCATCCCATTATCCCCTCTGGGAAATAAATAACGATAACTACAATTAAAACGCCAAGCGCAACATATTGCCAACCTAAAAAGAATGTCCAAAAACCTTCTTTAAAAATATGAAACACTGTTGCACCAATTATTGGTCCCCAAAGAGTTCCTTTCCCTCCTAAGATTGCCATTAAAACCATGAAAACTCCCATCTCTCTTCCATCAAAAGCAACATCGGTTGAATCAATATATCCAACTAGGCCACCCATAATTCCTCCAGCAAGACCACAAAAGAAAGCTGATATCATCCAACCAACTATTTTATATTTCATTGTTTGAATTCCCATGGCCTCAGCCTTATCTTCATTATCCCTAATTGCATTTAATATTAATTTAAATCTAGTTGTGTAAATTCCTCTGACAGCTATGAAAGTAAGTATTAAAACAAAAAAGCTTAGAAAATAAAAAAATTCACCTCGTGATTCTAAACTTCCTACATCAGGAAAAGGTGGAGTTGTGAAACCTTGTCCAGCTCCAATGATTTCAATTCCTCCAGAAATCTCACCTGCTGCAACACCCAAACCTAATGTACAAATGGCAAAATAATGCCCTCTAAGTCCTAAAATAGAATATCCAATTAAACCTGCTACAATTGTTGGTACCACTGCAGCAACTATTAGCCCAACAGCCATCCCTTGAAAAAATTGTGCAGGAGTATGTACAAATGTTTTTTCACCACCACTTTCAGTCCATTCAGCTAGTGGGAAAAACATACCAACCTGGACAGAGGCACATAAATACATACCGAGGCCATAAAAGAGTATATTTCCAAATGAGTTATACCCCATTTCACCACCTTGAATATTCCATGTGGTTGCTAAAACTATTAATACACAAAGGATAGATAACTGTACTTTGAAAGCTGGAAACAAGAATGGAGCGGCTATACCAAAAATTAAAATTCCACTATATAAGAGTATATTATTTTTGTTCATAAAGATTTAATATTTTGTTTCTAAAATTTTGGTTTATAGTAAAATAATGTCCATCTTCCTCATGAACACTTGAGCCATTTGAATGATATTCATCTAAATGTTTCTTAAATTTAACTATATCTACTTCTATTAAATTACCTTGGTTGTCTTTAATTTTAACCTTTCTCATTTCAAGTACTCTCTTTTTCTAGAAAGTTTAAATCTTCTATATACTAGAATTAGCACTAATAATAAAAATACTGATCCAATTCTAAATTCGGTACCAAGTATATAATCTGCAAATTCTTCAAATACGCCTAAACCCATTCCTGACATTGCAACGCCAGGTAAATTTCCTAATCCTGCAATAATAACAATCATAAAAGATCTTATTGTATAAGGAAGTCCCATATAAGGGTGAATTGTAAAAGTAATTGAAATTAGTGCTCCAGCAACACCACAAAGAGCTGCATTAATTCCAAAAGTTGCCGCATAAACTTTTTCTGTATCAACACCTAAAATCTTTGCAGCTCTTGCATTTTGGGCTGTAGCTCTAATTGCACGACCAAGCTTAGATTTTTTCATGTAAATTACTAAACAAATTGCGAATAAAATGCTTATAAAAGCTGAAAATATTTTTGAATTTGGTAGCACTACATTACTGTTAAATAACATAGTTGTTCCATAATCTGAATTTGCAAGAACAACGTCTGCTCCAAATGCAAAGTTCATTAATTGCATGAACAGAATACTTATTCCAAATGTTGCTAAGATAGATATAAACAAATCTCTATCGACGACTTTATTAATTACAAGTTTGTAAATTGCTATACCTACAAAAAACATTATTATTGGTGACACAATCACTCCCCATGCAGGGTGGATACCGTAAAGATACATAAAATAAGCAATGTATCCTCCTAAAATAACAAGATCTCCTTGAGCAATATTGATTATATTCATTACTCCCCATTGAAGTGCCATACCATATGCAATCAATGCAAATAAAATTCCAAGTAAAATTCCGTCCAAACATGCTTGAACAGAAATCATTGGATATTGGAAGACCATGAAATCCATAATGAATCCTATAAAAAAATACCCCCTATATATATTATATTAGGGGGTATTTATAGATTTGTTTTATCTTTGAGACCAAGAAGGAATGGGGTGAATCAATTTAGCTGAAGCCCATTTTGTTGGAGCAACAACTTTGTTTTCACATTTTCCACCATCGTCACACATAACTTGGAAAAGTACCATTGGCTTATCAACATTCTGACCACCTGATGCAAATTTTATGTTTCCATAAAAAGTTTGCATATTAGTAGCTGCAAGAGCATCCCTTACTTTCTTTTGATCAAAAGAATTTGCTCTTTCAAATGCATCTTTAAATACCAATAGAGCAGCTGAAGATTCTGCTGCTTGATATGGAGGCGCATAACCAAACTCTTTAGTAAAGTCTGCGTCATAAGTCATACCATCTTTAAAGAAGTCATCTTTGTAAGTTAGTGTTTTGTGCCACTGAGAAGCACATAAAGCATATTGTGAGTTTTTACCATGTTGCTTTGATAATTTAGCAGCATCACAGTGAGTCATAGCTAACATTGGAACATCTACTTTCATCTCAGAAATTTGTCTGATAGCAGTAAGAGCGCCTTTTGTATGACCTGAAACAACTAAAACATCTGGTTTCATTTGCTTCACTTTTACTAAAGTAGCTGCCATATCATTAAGCTCTTTTGGCAATTTATCATCAATTACCTTTTTAGAGCCAGTTCTTTTAATTGCATCTAAAACTCCAAGTCTTACGTCTTGAGAAAACGCATCTTGCTCAAATGCCATTGCAACAGTTACTGGTTTTCCATTATTTTTTTCAACTGCTAAATCAATGGCAACATCAAGATATAAATTAGCTGGAGCTAAAACTGCAAATAGATATTTGTAACCTTTTGTAAACAAAGATCTAGACGCACCGTTTGCTTCTACCATTGGAACACCATACTTTTCTGTAACTGGAGCTATTGCTTTAGTTAATCCTGAACTGTATGGACCAAGCATAAACTCAACACCATCTTGTGAAATTAATCTTTCAGCAAGTTGAGCTGCTCTTTTTGGGTTTGATTCATCATCATAATAAATAATGTCAAACTTGTAAGTTTTACCACCAACTTTAACACCACCCATGCTGTTAATTCTATCTACGGCCATATTGTAACCGTTTTGAGTATGAACACCATTAGAAGAGTATTTACCAGTTAATGAAATTGCTGCACCTAAAACAATTTTATCTCCAACAACTTTCGCAAAAGATGCGACTGATGTTGATAATAAAATTACAGCTGCAGAAATAAAACTTATGATTATTTTATTTATTTTCATTTTATTTCCTCTAGTTATTAATTAATTAATAATTAATTTAATAAACAAATCTCTCTAATTGCAAGTGGCAATAAAGACCAAACAAACTGTTAGTATTGTTGTGTTACAACGATAATTAATGCAATAATTACCAATACACTCGCTGAAAGTGTATTAATTGTTCTTGGTTTGGTATTAATCCAAGTAATTAGCTTTTGTGCAAGTAAAGCATAACCAATCAGAGATAAAAAATCTAAAACAACATAAGTTGTAATTAAAATTAAAAATTGAATTAAATAATTACCATTAAAATCTATAAACTGTGGAAAAATTAGTGGAAAAAACATCCAAGCCTTTGGACTAGTTCCTGCAACTAGAAATCCATCTTTAAAAAATGAAAATAAACTTTTTGAGAAATCTTTGCTTGAATTAAATTCTTTAGGTCTAGAATTATAAATATCAAATGCTAAATATAAAATATAAGCCACTCCAATCCATTTGAATATATTTAAAAAATTTGGGTTTTCAGAAAAAAAAGATCCAATAACGAAAATAACTAAAGATGCTTGCAAGATATTTGCAGTAATATCTCCAAGTGCAGTCCAAATACATTTTTTAACTCCATAATTCATTGAATAAGATACGATTACAATTCTAGGTGGCCCTGGTGTAATAAATAAAAAAAGAATTATTTGTAAAAACAAAAAATAATTTAGGGGGAGCATTTTAAGATAGTCCTTAAAAACCGGGAGCTAAAGATGGCTAAGAAGGACTATCTAAACTATAATATCAGGGTTTAAAAAAAATGCATTAAATTTTTATTTAAATTATAAAGGATTTATGAAAAAAAAAGGTCGCATTCCTGTCACTCGTGTCAAAAATCCTGAACCAGACGTGACGGACCCAGATTGGGTTATTTGGGCAGCGTGGGCTGATAGGATTACATTTGAAGAAATAGAAAAAAAAACTGGAAAGACAGAGTCTGAAGTAATCAAGATTATGAGAAGATCTATTAAACCAGCTTCTTTTAGATTATGGAGAAAAAGAGTTAATCAAAAAAGTATAAAACATAGAAAAAAGTTTGAATATTCTAGAAAAGAAATAACTAGTAAAATAAAAAAAGGTGACTATCTATAAATAATGAAAAAAATTACAATGTACACAGGTCCATTCTGTAATTATTGCGAAGCTGCTAAAAGATTGTTTGTAAGAAATAACGCACCTTTTAATGAAATAGATATATCAAAAGTTGAAGGCGCTATGGACGAAATGATTAAAAAAGCTAACGGAAAAAGAACAATTCCTCAAATTTTTTTTGATGATGAACACATAGGTGGTTATGATGAAACAAGAGCTTTGGAAAAAGAAAATAAACTATTAGAAAAATTAAATAATTAATCCCAATTTTTGATAGCTAATTGTTTTTTAGCCAATGATGTCAAATTCTCAATTTTTATTCTCCCTTTATAATTAACTTCATAGTCTTCTGCTGCAAAGTCTGGTGGGCTTTTGCCTTTTAAAAATTTTTTTGCTTGTTTTAAAGTATAATCGAGGTTTTTTTTGCAATAAGGAGTTGCACCTACATAAATTACATTTGAATAATTTTTTCCTGAATGTTTATCTTCTACTGCATGAACAACGTCTGGATGCCACCAAATAGTGTCACCAGGTTTCATCTTTGGAATAGAAATTAATCCCTTCAAAAGTAATGAATGATATTTTTTATTGACCGACAGTGCTTTTCCTAATTTAGATCCACATAATTCGTTTTTTGGAACATCATCTAGTAGAGCTCTGGTTAAAATGAAAGCCATAGATTTAGCAATTGGAATTAATTGAAGAGTTCCATCATTAGGTCCTTGTTCCGTTAAAGCAGTCCACCCTTGAAAGGTTCTAAAAACATGAGCAACTGCTGGTGATTCAAATTCAGAAGTTCTATCTCTATACTTTGCATCGAATGGATCATAGTTCATAAAATTATCTGAAAAAATATCTTTGTATATTTTTTGATAATAATAATCAGTCCATCTTTCAACTGATCCTGCATCACAATGAGGTGATAAGCCTAATGTATTATCACCTGGCTCTCTTCTTCTAACTCTATCGGCATAAGAAAGTTCTTTGTTTGGATCAAAAACTTTATATTCCTCATTTTTATAAGTCCATAAATTATTTAACCACTTTTTTACTTTTGCCATTTGCTCTGAATGTCTAATCTTCATCTGTGCTTTTGACCAATAAAGGCCCATAATCTGAGGTTTGCTTGACTTTAAGTCACTAAAATATTTATCTAAATCAGATTTATTTTTTTGATCCTTATAGTAATTATTATCTATTATATATTTTTCTAAGTCACTGTTTAGTCTGCTAATCGTTAAGTCGTCAAAAACATCTCTGACAATTACACATCCTCTTTTTTTTACATTTTTAGTGAATTTAGTATTTTTTTGGTTGATCTTATTAAAAGATACTTCAGGTATTATTAGTTTATCTAAGTCTTTTAATTCTAAAATTTCATCTACCTCACCTTTGATATACTTTTCAATTTGATGAAAATTTTCTTTATAGTCTTTTGAATAATCCTTTAACTTAGATTTAAGTTTCTCAATATTAATTTCACTATACATGTTATTTAACTTTTAGGCTTAAATACAAGACAAACACCATTGTTACAGTATCTTTTGCCCGTTGGTTGTGGTCCATCTTCAAAAATATGTCCATGATGACCACCACAATTTTTACAATGATATTCTATTCTGGCATAACCTATATGATGATCTGTTTTTGTTTCAAATACATCAGGTAATGACTCATAAAATGAAGGCCAACCTGATCCACTTTCATATTTTGTATTAGAGTCAAACAATTTAACACCACAATTTGCACAATGAAAACTTCCTTCTCTTTTTTCTTGGTTAAGCTCACTCGTTCCAGCAAGTTCCGTTCCCTCTTCAAAAAGAATTAGTTTTTGTTCAGCAGTTAAATTTTGATTAATTTTTTTTACCATAATTAAATATACCTAGCACATGATTGATGTAACATTGAATGTAATTCTACCAATTTATTGAAGTCTTTATTATATCCACCTCCTAA